>DASXJW010000097.1:0-38313 GCA_036497165.1 Solirubrobacteraceae bacterium | reverse complement strand
TCGGGCGGATCCTTCCTGCCCACACCGGTGATCATCATCCTCGTCGTCCTCATCCTGGCCGCGGTGACCTTCGGCGCGCTCGCCATTCGCCGTCGGCGGATCGGCCCCGACGGGGAGGATGCCGCCCCCGGCGGCGGTCAGGATCCGCCCGGCGAGGCCGGGCCCCCGGCGTAGCCGTCGGGCCGCTCTACACTCAGGACCATGCCCTCCCAGCGCCAGGTCCGCGTCGGAGACGTGGTCATCGGCGGCTGCGCGCCTGTCGCCGTGCAGACGATGACCAAGACCGAGACCGCCGATCTGACGGCCACCATGGCCCAGATCCGCCGTGTCGCCGAAGCCGGCGCCGACATCGTGCGCGTCGCGGTGCCGCGCGAGCAGGATGCCGAGGCCCTGCGCACAATCGTGCGCGAGTCGCCCATCCCGGTGATCGCCGACATCCACTTCAACCACACCCTCGCGCTCAAGGCGCTGGACGCCGGTGCCCACTGCGTGCGTCTCAATCCCGGCAACATCGGCGGCCCCGAGAAGGTGGCGGAGGTCACCAAGCGTGCCACCGAGCTGGGGACGCCGCTCCGGGTTGGCGTCAACTCGGGGTCGCTGCCCAAGCATCTGCGCCGGCTCGAGTACGACAACCCCGTGGAGGCGCTCGTCACGGCCGCCGTGGAGACGGTGGAGCTGATGGAGCGCCTCGAGTTCACGGACTTCAAGGTGTCGATGAAGTCGACGTCGGTGCCCAACACGATCGCCGCCAACCGCCTGCTGTCGCAGCGCATCCCCTATCCGCTGCACCTCGGGGTCACCGAGGCCGGAACCAAGTGGTCGGGCTCGCTGAAGTCGGCGGTGGGTCTGGGGACGTTGCTGGCCGACGGCATCGGCGACACCATCCGCATCTCCCTGTCGACCTTCCATGCCGAGGAGGAGGTCAAGGTCGCGTGGGAGATCCTCAAGGCCTTGAAGCTCCGGGAGCGCGGTCCCGTGCTCATCGCCTGTCCCACCTGCGGGCGACTCCAGTTCGACATGGACACGGTGGTCGCCGAGGTCGAGCGGCGCTTGGAGGCCTACGACGATCCCATCGAGGTGTCGGTGCTCGGGTGCGCCGTCAATGGCATCGGCGAGGCCCGCCACGCGGACTTCGGCATCACCGGCGCCAAGGACATGGGGATGATCTATTCCCGCGGCGAGCCTCTGAAGAAGGTCCGCACCGAGGACCTCGTCGACGAGCTGTTCGCCGAGATCGACCGCTACTACGCGGCGGGCAAGCGGATCGTCCGCGACGAGGCCGAGGCCGCCGAGGCCCGGGAGTGGCTGGCGGAGAACGAGGACGCCACCGCCATGACCCCCGAGCGGATGGCCGCGATGGAGGCCGAAGCCGCCGGCGAGGAGAACGCCGGGATCATGCGCCGGGTCGAGTCAGGGCGGCTCGACGAGTCACAGTCGCCCGTGGCGGGCCGCCGATTCACGCGGGCCTGAGCCGCCCGGCGGACTCCCGGCCCGACGGGGGTTTTGGGAGATAGTGCTCACCATGGGCGCACTATCTACCGAGACCGATCGGGAGGCCGCCCTCGCGCGTCCCCGCCGAGCCGGCAGACTCGGCTGAGCACTCAGTGCCAGCCGTTTGACAACGTCCCGGCCCCCGGCGCGCCCGACGGTGCTCCGCCAGACACGCCGAGATCCATGCGGGTCAGGAAGCGGTGTCGAAGGCGGCGGCGACCGCGGGCCAGTTGACCACGTCCCACCAGGCGTCGATGTAGTCCGGGCGGCGGTTGTTGTACTTCAGGTAGTACGCGTGTTCCCAGACGTCGATCCCCAGCAGCGGGGTCTTGCCCTCGGAGATGGGGTTGTCCTGGTTGGCGGTCGAGGTGATGGCGAGGCTTGAGCCGTCGTGCACCAACCAGGCCCAGCCGGAGCCGAAGCGGCCGACGCCGGCCGCCTTGAACTGGGACTTGAACTCGTCAAAGGAGCCGAAGGTGGAGCTGATGGCGTCTGCGAGGGCGCCGCTGGGCTCGCCGCCCTGGCCCGGGGCCATCCACGTCCAGAAGAGCGAGTGGTTGTAGTGGCCGCCCGCGTTGTTGCGGACGGGGCCCTGCTTGTCGGAGGGGAGCGAGCTGAGGTTCTTGAGCACCTCGACGACGTCCTTGTCAGCCCACTCGGTCCCGTCGAGCGCCTTGTTGGCGTTGTCGACATAGGCTTGGTGATGCTTGTCGTGGTGGAGCTTCATCGTCGCCTCGTCGATGGTGGGCTCCAGCGCGTTGTAGTCGTAGGGCAGAGGCGGCACGGAATAAGCCATCACACAGCTCCTTTTCTGGGCCTGAATTTGCGAGCGTTCTATCAGAACATAGCTCCACGCCGGCTGAGGGCGCGGATCGTGCTCGCACCACATCGCCGGGTACGCTAGGGCTTCCGTGACCCGGCTCTCGACCTATTTCCTGCCCACCGAGCGCGAGCCGCCGGCGGACGCCGAGGCGATCTCGCACAAGCTGATGGTTCGGGCGGGGCTCATCCGCCAGGTCGGCTCCGGACTGTGGTCCTGGCTGCCCGCCGGATGGCGGGTCCACCAGCGCATCGTGCAGATCGTGCGCGAGGAGATGAACGCGATCGGCGGCCAGGAGATGCTGATGCCGGTCATGCACCCCGCCGAGCCGTGGCGGCGCACGGGCCGCTACGACATCGATGAGCTCTTCAAGCTCAAGGATCGCCGCGGCGCGGACATGGTCCTGGCCATGACCCATGAGGAGATCGTCACCGGCCACGTGGCCGCTGCGGTCAAGTCCTACCGCGACCTGCCGCTGATCCTCTACCACTTCCAGGTCAAGGAGCGCGACGAGCCGCGCCCGCGGGCCGGGGTCCTGCGCACCCGCGAGTTCATCATGAAGGACGCCTACACCTTCGACCGCGACCGCGCGGGCCTGGACGCCGCCTACGACAAGCACGCCGAGGCGTACGCGCGCATGCTCGACCGCATCGGTCTGGAGTGGTATCGCGTGGCCGCCGACGTCGGCATGATGGGCGGCCACGGCGCGGACGAGTACATGGCCCCGTGCCCGGCGGGGGAGAACGACGTGGCCCTCGCCGCCGGCTACGCCGCCAACGTCGAGGTCGCCTCCGCCGATGCCCAACCCGTGGCGCTGCCGCCCCGCCTCGAGGCTCCCGAGCTCGTCCAGACCCCTGGGGCGACGACGATCGACGCCCTCGTCACCTCGCTCGGGGTCGCGCCCGGCGCCACGCTGAAGGCCTTTCCGATCATCGCCGACGGCGGCGAGATGAAGATGGTGGTCGTCCGCGGCGATCACCGCGTCAACGAGGTCAAGCTGCAGAACGCGCTCGGCCATCCCTTCCGCGCCGCGCGCGCCGACGAGATCGAGGAGCGGATCGGCCCACCCGGGTACATCGGTCCCGTCGGCGCCGGGCTCCCCGTCCTCCTCGACGCCGCCGTGAGCGCCAACGGCACCGGGGCCTACGTCGCCGGCGCCAACGAGGCCGACGCCCACCTGCGCGGGGTGGAGCCTGGCCGCGACTTCAGCTTTGAGCCCGTGGACGTGCGCAGCGTCGTCGCCGGTGACACCGTCAACGGCAGCGTGGTCCGCATCGAGCCGGCGATCGAGGTCGGCAACATCTTCAAACTCGGCACCCGCTACTCCGATCCGCTCGGGGCGACCTACCTGGATGAGAACGGCAAGTCCCAGCTCGTCTGGATGGGGTCCTACGGGTTCGGTCCCGCCCGCGCGGCGGCCGCCGCCGTGGAGCAGTACGCCGATGAGAAGGGCATCTCCTGGCCGCGCACCATCGCCCCCTTCGATGTCGAGCTGGTCACCCTGGGCAAGCCCGGCAGCGAGGAGCGGGCCTTCTCCGACCGCCTCTATGAGGAGCTTTCAGCGACCGGGCTGGAGATTCTCTACGACGACCGCGACGCCGGTCCGGGGGAGAAGTTCACCGACGCCGAGCTGCTGGGCGTGCCGCTGCGCTTGACCGTGGGGCGCCGGACGCTGGCGGCCGGAGAGATCGAGGTCCAGGTGCGGCGCGGCCGTGAGTCACGGACCGTTCCGGTGCAGGGAGCAGCCGAGGCGGTGGCCGAGCTGTGGCGAGGGCTCCCGTGAGCCCGCCCCGGCTGGTGTGAGCCCGAGGGTCACCAAGCGGCGCCTGTTCGGGATCGACCGCTCCGGGCCCGCGCCGGCCCAGACGCGTTCAGATCAGCCGCTGCATCCCTGGACGATCCCCAACGCCATCGGGTTCGCCCGGCTGGCGGGCATCCCGGTCTTCCTCGTCCTCGCCCTGTCCAGCGGCGACGGCCACTCCACGGCGGCAACGATCCTGTTTGCGGTGATCGGCTGGGCGGACTACCTCGACGGCTTCGCGGCGCGCCTCACCGGCCAGTACAGCCGCCTCGGGGCCCTGCTCGACCCCATCATCGATCGGCTCCTGGTCGTCTCGGGGATGATCGTCTGCTGGCACTTCGAGCTGCTGCCGCGCTGGGCGATCGCCCTGGTGGTGGCCCGCGAGCTGTTCATGTTGGCCCTCAGCCGCTACGGACTCTCGCGGGGCATCGATGTGCACATCAACTGGGTCGGGCGGCTCGGGGTCGCTCCCACCATGGGCGCTCCCTTCTTCGCGATGGCCGGAGTCCACTGGCTGGCGCTGATCATGCTCTACGTGGGCCTCGGCCTGGCGCTGGCGGCGACCGTGCTCTACATCCGCAGCGGAATCCGCCAAGCGCGTAACCTTGACGCGGAGCGCGCATGACCCACCGGCGTCTGGCGCCCTGAGTGGGCCGCCCTCGGTCCGACCCCGCCTGGGGCCAAGCGGGCAGACTCTCAAGCTCAGCTTGACCCTCTGGGAGACGAGGATATACTCGCCCACCTACACACGAGAGGGAACGAACAGCATGGACACCTTTCCAGACCTTGGGTCACTGACCGACCAGGAGCTGAAGGACCTGATCAAGCAGCTGACCGAGGAGGAGATGGAGATCTCCTATCGGCGGCGGATCCTCCACGGCAAGATCGACATTCTCCGCGCCGAGCTGGTCAATCGCCTGCGCAAGAAGGACGAAACCGGAGAGCTCATCATCTCCGGCGCCGATGTGCAGCAGCTGACCGACATCCTGGCGGGGAGGGTGCCGGCCGATCAGACCGAGTGACGTTCGTCGGTCCCGATGGCCCAGCACTGCCCTGAGTGCGGATTTGCCAACGACGACGGCGCCAGCTACTGCCAGCGGTGCGGCGCCTTCTTGGCCCACGGCGAGCCGCCGCCCGGCGTCTCGACGGCCACCTACAAGGTGGGGGAGACCGGTGAGCTGGAGGTGGTGGAGCTCGAGGACGTCGTGCGCCGCGGCGCGGCGCTGGTCATTCGCGCGGGCGGGGGCCGCGCCGGCGAGAGCTTCCCGCTCCAGGGCGACCGCATCACCGTGGGTCGGCGGCCCGAGAGCGACGTGTTCCTCGACGACGTCACCGTCTCACGGGATCACGCGGTGATCGTGCGTCGCGGAGCCGACTACCACCTGGACGACTGCGGCTCGCTCAACGGGACCTATGTCAACCGCCGCCGCATCGACTCCCATCGGTTGACCGATGGCGACGAGCTGCAGATCGGCAAGTACAAGCTGGCCTTTCTCAGCCGCTGATGAGCACCGACACCCCCGCACCCGAGCTGGAGCTGCCCGAGCCGTCCGCGGCCGAGGACCAGCGGCCGCGTCAGAAGGCGGTCACCATCGGCGCGGTCTGCAAGGCGCTTGGCCAGGAGTTCCCCGACATCTCGATCTCGAAGATCCGCTACCTGGAGGATCAGAAGCTGCTGGCGCCGCGGCGCACCCAAGGCGGCTACCGCCTCTACACGCAGTCCGACATCGCCCGCCTGCGTACCATCCTGCGGCTGCAGCGTGACGAGTTCCTGCCGCTGCGCGTCATCCGCCAGGAACTGGCCGGCGGGCGCGCCGAGGGCGAGGTGGCGCCGCCGGCCGGCGAGCGCCCCGGGCCGCGCCGCGCCGGCGTGCAGGTGCGCGACTCGGGCTCCCTGTACTCGCTCGAGGACGTCGTGGAGGACACGGGCGCGGACCCCAAGCTCGTGAACGAGCTCGTCGAGTTCGGGGTCATCAAGGGCGAGCTCCGCGGCGGGGCGCACTACTACGACGAGACCGAGCGCGAGATCATCCGCGCGGTCTCGGAGCTGGCCCGCTACGGCGTGGGCGGGCGCAACCTGCGGGTCTTCCGCACCTCGGCCGACCGGGAGGCCCAGCTCCTGCAGAGCATCCTGGCCCCGGCCCTGCGTTCGCGCAATCCCGAGCGGCGCAAGGAGGCGATCGAGGCCCTGGAGAACCTGGCCTCCGTCACCACCCACCTCAAGCATCTGCTTCTCATACGCGATCTGCGCAAGATCGCGAGCTGACCCGCGGCCGCCAGACGAGCGTGACGACCCTGGACCTGCGCGCTTTCGTCCGCGACATCCCCGACTTTCCGCAGCCGGGGATCGTGTTCCGCGACATCACGCCCCTGCTGCTGGACGCCAGGGCTCTCGATGCCGCGGTGAGCGGCCTGGCCGCTCGCGTCACGCCCGCAGAGGTGGACTTCGTCGTCGCCGCGGAGGCGCGCGGGTTCATCCTGGGCGCTGCGCTCGCCCGCCAGCTCGGGGCCGGGTTCGTGCCCGCCCGCAAGCCGGGCAAGCTGCCCGCCGAGACGATCAGCGCCGAGTACGCCCTGGAGTACGGCCTGGACGCGCTGGAGGTCCACGCCGACGCGCTGGCCCATGGCGCACGGGTGCTGGTCCACGATGACCTCCTGGCCACCGGAGGGACAGCCGGCGCGCTGTGTGACCTCGCGGCCGACCTCGGCGCCGAGATCATCGGCTGTGCCTTCCTGGTCGAGCTCTGCTTCCTCGAGGGCCGTAAGCGGCTGGCGCCCCACGAGGTGTATTCGCTCATCGAGTACGCGGAGTAGCGGCGGGTGCCGGTCTCCCAGAGCCGCCGCACGCTCCCGGCCTCCCAGCAGGAGCTGTGGGAGATCGTCTCCGATCCTCATCACATGCCGCGCTGGTGGCCCGGGGTGGACCGAATGGAGGGAGTCGAGGGCGAACGCTTCACCCAGGTGCTCAAGACCAAACGGGGGCGCCCGGTGCGCGCGGACTTCCACGTCGTGCGCTCAGAGCCGCCCTGGACGTGCGCCTGGGCCCAGGAGGTCGCCGGTACCCCGTTCGAACGGGTGCTCCATGAATCCGTGATCGAGGTGCGGCTCGAGCCTGCGGCGGGCGGCACCGAGGTCACCATCGCCCAGCAGCAGAAGCTGCGGGGCTACTCGCGGACGGGTGGGCTCCTGCTGCGGCGCGCCACCGGCTCCAGGCTCGACGAAGCGCTGGACGGGCTGGCCCGGATCGCCGGCTGATGCGCCGGCCAGAGCGGGCCTAGATGGTTGATCTAGAGGCGCGTGAGGTTGCCCTGGAGAATGATCGTCCCCGGAGTCTTGGGCGATGCGGTGGTCTCCACGGTCACGATCAGCTGCTTGTAGTGCGAGGCGTTGCTGGGCAGGCCTCCGGCGGTTGAGAGCCGGCCGGTCTTGCCGACCCCCGGGTTGACGAACCCCAGGATCTTGGCGTCCTTGGGCGAGTTGTAGAGCCAGACCGCGTAGGCATTGGGCGGCTTGGTCTTGTTGGGAGGCACGTTCTGAGCGACGATCGCCACTCCGTCGGTGCTGCCCTCGTTGAGCACCTCGGCAATCCCGGCGGTCTTGCTGCTGCTCTTGGCCGAGGCCGGCGGCGTGAGGTTGATCTGCGCCACCACGCTGGCGCTCGTCGACGATGACGAGGTCGACGTGGTCGAGGTGGGCGTGGTGGCACTGGCCGCGGGGGCCGCGGTCGTGGAGGAGGTCGAGGTGCCGTGGGACTTGGAGTGACCGCCGCGCAGCACGAAGAAGAGACCCACCCCCACGGCCACGAGCACGAGGAGGATGACCAGGGCCCCGCCGAGGCGAGAGCTGCGCGGGGCGCCCACGGGCGCCTCCTCGGCGGCGCCGCGCCGGCGGCGCCGTCGCCGGGCCTTCTGCTCGGGCTCGGCCTGGCCGAGATCTGGCCCCGAGCGTTCCGGTTCGCCGGCGACGCCGGCCGCGGGCACCGTCTCGGCCGGGGGCGGCTCGGAGGTGCGCGGCGGGGCCGGCACCGGCTCGGACGCCTCGCGCGGCGCGGAGCGCTCGACGGGGATCTCGGGCATGGGGCTGTCGCCGGCCAGCGGAGCGAGCTCGGAGGCGACGACGCGGGCCCACGCGCGAGCGCTGGGGGAGTCGACGAGGAGGTCGCGAACCTCCTGGGCGTCGGCGTCGGAGAGCTGGCCGAGCAGGTAGTCGGCGACGCGCTGCTGCTCTTCGGGCGAGACGTCGGTGTGCGGCCCGAGCGTGTCGAGGGCGACCTGGGCGCGCTCCCGCACCGCCGAGGACTTGATCGAGAGCAGCCGGGCGATCTCGTCATAGCTGCGGCCGCGGCCCAGCACGAGCTGCAGGACCGCCCGCTGGTCGCCCGGAAGGCTGTCCAATGATGGCATTCTCGGCCACAGCCTAGTGCCTGGACGCGAAGGGCAACTGAAGAATGCCCCGATTGAGAAGCCGCTTGCAGCAGGCGAAATCACTAAGGTGCGCAGCCGCGATGGCGCTTGAGCTCCCCTTCGAACCCGACCTCGGCTTCGACCGCCTCTATGGCCTGGAGATCGGGGAGATCGCCGACGGCCTGGTGCGCGGGCGCGTGCAGGTGCGCGATGATCTCCTCCAGCCGGCGGGGTTGGTGCACGGCGGCGTCTACGCGGCGGTGGCCGAGAGCCTGGCCACCAACGGGACGGCGGCCAAGGTGTTCACAGATGGCAACACCGCCATGGGCCTCTCCAATCAGACGAGCTTCCTGCGGCCGGTCACCCAGGGCGCCATCAACGCGCTGGCGCGGGCCCGCCACCGCGGGCGGACAACCTGGGTCTGGGAGGTGGAGCTCACCGACGACCAAGCGCGGCTGTGCGCGCTGTGCCGCGTGACGGTGGCGGTGCGCCCCCTCCGGCGGCCCGCAGAGACCTGACCGGAGAGACGACCTAGTGTCTGTCGTGAGTCGCTAATTCGGTGGCACGAATTAACAACTCACGACCTAGCTGGAGGGCAGGGCACCGCCCCGCCGCGGCGCCCCCCGCCCGAGCCAGTACTGCGCGAAGGAGCGCAGGTTCGGATCGGTGGGGGAGCGCACGTGGACCATGTGGGCCCACGCGAGGCCGAGCACCCCAGTCGTGCCGGGCCGGTAGGCCAGCACCGCCGCCTGACCGGTCGCCGCCAGTGCCGGCGTGAACGCCGGTGCGATGCTCCTGGCCAGCACGGCCAGGCCCGGCGGCGGGGTGCGCGTCCCGTACATCAGCACCACGTCGCCGACCGACAGCGCTCCCAGCAGCTGGTCATCGTTGAGCTGGGCTGCGTTGCGGTCGACCGCGGCGGGAAGGTGGGGGCCGCTGGTCGGCGGCTCGGAGTCATAGCGGGGTCGCGACTGGCCCGGCCGCAGACGGGCGTCGCCCTGATCGGGGAATGGCACCCCGGGTCCGCTCTGGGCGCCCGACACGCCGGGACTGTCGCGTCCGGCCAGGAGGCCGCCCGAGAGCAGCGCGATCACCGCGATGGCCACGCCCAACGACGCGACGACGATCAGCAGCCGCTCGACCAGCCGCGGCATCCGACGGTCCCGGCGAGGGGACGCGATCACTCCGCGGAGCGCACGGGATGCGGTTCCCGCTCCCGAGTGGCGTCGCCGGCGTCCAGGCCGGCGGCCGCGGCCAGCTCCTCGATCGAGGCCTCCAGCTCACCGGCCAGCGCCTCGAGGTCGGGCATGGCGTCGTAATCGGCGTTCAGGCCGAAGTTCAGCTGCCCGTTGTAGCTCATGATGGCGATGCCGAGCGCCTGGTTCTCGGCCAGCGGCACCATCGGGAACATCGCGTCGAGCTCTCGCCCGAGCATGTAGAGCGGGAACTGAGGGCCCGGGACGTTGGTGACCACGAGGTTGAAGAGGCGCTGGCGGGCCTGCAGCCGGGCCGCCTGGGCCATGATCGTCGGTGGCGCGAAGCCCGAAAGCTCGGTCAGCACCTGCGCGCCGACGGCCTGGCCGGACTCCTTGAGCCCGTCCATGTCGCGGCTGATGGTCAGGAGCCGCTGCGCCGGGTCGGTCAATCCGATCGGCAGCGGCACCCACATCGCCGCCACCCGATTGCCCAGAGCGCCGCGCTCCAGGTCGGCCCGGACGGAGATCGGCACCATCGCGCGCAGGACGGTTCCGTCGGTGATCTCGCCGTGACTGCGCAGGTAGCGGCCCAAGGCGCCGGCCACCACGGCGAGGACGACGTCGTTGACGGTGCCGCCCAGGGCGTTCTTGATGGTCTTGAACTGCTGCAGGTCCCCGCGGACCCAGGTGAAGCGGCGGTGGGGGCCGATTCGGACGTTCAAAGCGCTGTGGGGGGCCACCTGGAGGCCCGCGCGCGCCATGGCGGTCATGCCGCCGAGCGCGCGGCCCAAGCGCGCGGCGACCATCCGCGGCCCGCGGAGCGTGGCCCGGATCCCGCGGGCGATCTCAGCGGGCACGGTCGCCCGCTCGAGCAGGGCATCGGCCAAGAGCTGGGCGTCGGTGGGCAGCGGGCGGGGCACCCACTCACTCTCAGGCGGCGCCACCGGCATCGGCTCCGGGGAGGTATCGAACAGGACGGTGGCGATGTCCACCCCCGACACGCCGTCCACGAGCGCATGGTGGGTCTTGGACAGCAGCGCGAACCTCCCGTCGGACAGCCCCTCCACCAGCCAGATCTCCCACAGTGGTCGTGACCGGTCCAGGGCCTGGGAGAACACGCGCCCCGCCAGCCGCTTGAGCTGGGCTTCGTCCCCGGGGCCCGGCAGCGCCGTGTGGCGGACGTGGAAGACGATGTTGAAGTGCGGATCGTCGACCCAGACCGGGCGGCCCTGGCCGAACGGCACGAAGGCAAGGCGCTGCCGGTAGCGCGGCACCAGGTGTAGCCGCCCGGCGATCTGCTGCACGAGCTCGTCGTAGGCGGGGGCCTCGCCCTTGAAGACCATGCACCCGGCGACGTGCATGTGCGCCGAGTCGCGCTCGAGGTGGAGGAACGAGCTGTCGAGCCCCGTCAGACGGTCGGGATTGGCCACGGGCTGATTCTGGCACGACCCGTGGGTGTGACGACGCTCACACAAATTCGTTCAAGGTCCTGCGAGCCTCGCCGACTTCCAAACGACCTGCCGAATCGTCCCTGCCCGGTGCGGGGATGAGCGGGGGACCCACCGCCGGAGGCTGTACCGCTTCGGCCCGGGGCGAATCGATCGCCTGGCGCACACCAGCCGCGACCGTAGCGACCTCTCCAAGACCCGCCTCCCCGTGGCGGCTCACGGTGGCCGCGAGCCCGACAGCTAACCCCGTAGGCGCCCGGTCGAACTCACAGGAGGTCCTCGAGTTGAGGCCCAGATTCCCGCTGCGCCGGATGCGCTCAGTACACGTGATCATTGCCACATCGATGCTGGCTGTGCCCGCCTCGGCGTTCGCCTTCACGGGCGTGACGTCTCAGAGCGGTCAGTCAGCCCAGAACCCCGTCCAGACATCCCTCCACGTCCAGGTCAGCCGGCGGCGCGTGAAGTTCGGCGACGCGGTGACCATCCGCGGCGCCGCGCCGGCGACCGACGCCGGCCGTCGCGTCCAGGTCCAGACCACACCCAGCGGCGCGACCGCCTGGCGCCCGATGGCCACGGCCGTCGTCAGCCGCACCGGCGGCTTCCGGGTGCGGGTCAAGCCGCGCCGCTCGGGCGTGGTGCGCGCCATCGAGCCGTCGTCGGTCGCGCTGGTGCCGGGCGCCGCCACCGGCCGTACCGGAGCCCCGGCCGGCACTCCGACGGTGACGGTGGGCGCCCGGTTCACCCCGGCGCGCCACGAATCCGCCGTGCTCAGCACCCGGCCCGTTCACCTGCGCGGCCGGCTGCTGCCGGCCGTGGCCGGCCGTGGCGTCCGCCTCGAGGCCCACAGCGGTCACGGCTGGCGCACGCTGAGCGCCGGCCGGACCGGAGCACGGGGCGACTACCGCCTGAGCTTCTCGCCCCGCCCCACCGGCGGGCAGAGCCTGCGGGTGGTGTTCGGCGGCGATGGCGGCAACGGCCGCGCGGTGCGGCGGGCCGGCAGCGTTGCGGTGCTGCACCCGGCGCTGGCCTCGTGGTACAACGACGGCGGCACCACCGCCTGCGGCTTCCACGCCGGCCTCGGCGTCGCCAACCGCACCCTGCCGTGCGGCACCAAGGTCACCCTCGGCTACGGGGGGCGGACCGTGACCGCCACGGTCGACGATCGCGGCCCGTACGCCGGCGGTCGTGACTGGGACCTCAACCAGGCCACCGCCTCCGCGCTGGGCTTCGCGGGCGTGGGCACGGTCTGGGCCAGCACCTAGCGGATGCCGCGCACCCCGGGCCCGCTGATCTGGGCCGGCCCGGGGTGACCGGCGGAGCGGCTGACCGGCGTCTGGTTCGTCACCTACTGTCCGGTGGATGGCCGGACGCTGCATTGCCCATGTCGACATGGATGCGTTCTACGTGTCCGTCGAACTGCGGCGGCGGCCGGAGCTGCGCGGGCTGCCGGTGATCGTCGCCGGCACCGGACCCCGCGCGGTCGTGACGACCGCCTCCTACGAGGCGCGCCGCTTCGGGGTGGGCTCGGCGATGCCCGCCGCCCGAGCCCGGCGGCTATGCCCGGACGGGGTCTATCTGTCGCCTGACTTCCCCTACTACCGGAAGGCGTCACGCGAGGTGATGGCCTTGGTGCGCGCATGCTCCGAAGTCGTCGAGGTGGTGGGCCTGGACGAGGCGTACCTCGATCTATCCGGCCTGCCCGCGCCTCATGCCGCGATGCGGCGACTCTCCCGTGACGTCGCCGAGCAGACGAGGCTGCGCTGCTCGATCGGGATCGGTCCCAACAAACTGGTGGCCAAGGTCGCCTCCGACGCCGAGAAGCCGCGCGGCTTCGTCGTGCTGACCCGCGAGCAGGCCTGCGAACGCTTCGCCCAGTCACCGTGCGGTCTCATCCCGGGCATCGGCCCCAAGACGGCCGAGCGGCTGCGCCACAGCGGGCTCGACACGCTCGCGAAGCTGGCCGCTGCCCCGCCCGAGCAGGTGGCCGCCCGATTCGGGCCGCGGTCCGGCGCGGCGCTGCAGAGCCGGGCGCGCTTCGAGGACGACGCGCCCGTCACCGAGGAGCGCAAGGTCATCTCGGAGTCGCGCGAGACGACCTTTGACTACGACATCGCCGATTCCGCGGCGCTCGAGCAGGTCCTGGTACGGCTGACCGACCAGCTGTGCTCGGCGCTGCTCGCCCAGGAGCGGCGAGGCCGCACGATCGGCATCAAGGTGCGCCTCGACGACTTCTCCACCCACACCCGCGCCCGCACGCTGGCCGAGCCCGTGGCCTCCGTCGACCGTGTGCTTCCGGTGGCGCTCGATCTGCTGAGGCGCTTCGCGGCGCCGCGCCCAGTGCGGTTGCTCGGCGTCAGGGTGGCGGGTCTGGAGCCGGCGCGTCCCTCGGCCGCGGAGCAGCTCACGTTGGCGGTGTAGAGCGTCGCTGGTTGAGCGCGGCCAGCTAGTAGAGCGCGCTGGCCAGGCGGCGGCGGGCGTCCCGGGCGAGCGGGTGCTCGACGCCGAGCTCGTCGAGGATGCCGACCACCACGCGCCGGATGTCGTCCTTGGCACCGTCGGCCTGTGGGAGGGCGCCGATGAGCAGATCGAGCGCGTGCTCAGGATCGTCCGCGTCCAGCGCGGCGAACGCGTCGCGCAGGTCGTCGCCGGGGCCGCGCCGCTCGAGGTCGATCCGCGCGGCCAGTCCGTCAGCGGCAAAGCTGCCGGGCACCTCCCTGAGCACAGCGAGCGCGCCCTCGGCGTCGCCGCGCGCGTGGAGCAGCCGCGCCAGCGGGACGGCCGCATCGGCGCGGGACGGCTCGAGCTCCACCGCGCGGCGTAGCGAGTCCTCGTCCCCGCGAGCGACGAGATCATCGGCCTCGGAGGGCAGTAGCGAGTCCAGGAAGCTGTCGACCGCCGCGGGCGGCTGAGCGCCCACGAACTCAGCGGCGATGCCCCCGTCGCGGAAGGCCTTGACCGCCGGGATGCTCTGAATGCCAAACGTGCGCGCCACGCCGGGGTTGGCGTCAACGTCGACCTTGGCCAGCTCGACCTTGCCCTCGCGGGCGGCCACGGCGCGCTCCAGCACGGGCCCCAGCTGCCGGCAGGGCCCGCACCACTCAGCCCAGAAGTCCACGACCACGGGCAGCGAGCGCGACCGCTCGATGACCGCGGTTTCGAAGGTGGTGTCGGTGACGTCCATGGTCGGTGTAGATGGTAGCCACAGGCCCGCGGCTGCTAGATAAGAGGGCATGGCCGACTACGCGGTCCAGCGAGGAGGCGTCACCCTGGGCGTGAGCGACGTCGGTTCGGGACCGCCGGTGCTGCTCGCCCACGGCCTGACCGCGACCCGTCGCTATGTGGTCATGGGGTCCACGGCTCTGGAGCGCGGCGGGCACCGCGTCATCGCCTATGACGCCCGCGGCCACGGCGCCTCCTCGCCGGCGCAGAGCGCCGACGCCTACCGCTACGAGGACCTCGGCGCCGACCTCGAGGCCGTGCTCGATCACGCCGGCGTGGAACGCGCGGTCATGGCGGGGGCGTCGATGGGCGCCCATACCCTCATCTGGCTGGCGCGGCACCGTCCCGAGCGCGTGGCGGGGCTCGTGATCATCACCCCGGCCTTCGCGGCGGGACCTGATGATCCGCAGCGCCTGGCGCGCTGGGATGCCCTGTCTGACGGGCTGCGCCACGGTGGGATCGACGGCTTCCTCGCCGCCCAGGGAGAGCCCTCGGTCCCCGAGCGCTGGCGAGAGACGGTCATCAAGGTGATCCGCCAGCGCCTGTCCCTGCACCAGCATCTCGAGGCGGTGGCCGATGCGCTGCACGTCGTGCCCCGGTCGCGCCCGTTTCAGGCGATGTCAGATCTGGTCTCGATCGGGATCCCCACCGTGGTGGTCGCCTCAGCCGATGAGGCCGATCCCGAGCATCCGCAGGCGGTGGGGGAGGCCTACGCCGAGGCGATCCCCGGAGCGCGCTTGGTCTGTGACGAGCCGGGCCGGTCACCCGTCGCGTGGCAGGGCAGCCAGCTCTCGGGACTCATCGCCGAGGTGGTGGAGCAGGCGGGCCTCTGAGGGCCGCCTCCAGGTGAACCCGCCCGGCACCTGAGGCCGGCGCCGGGCTCAGCTCCAACTGCCGGACAGGGCCTCGGCCGAGGGCAGTCTCAGCGCCTGGCGAAACAGGCGGTCATCGGTCGAGTCAAAGACGTGCTTGCGCACCCAGCAGTCGAACAGGTCGTCGACGTCTGAGTCGTAGGCCGCCTGCTTGGCGGGGTCGACCGCATCCACATCGGGGCCGTACCCGTCGATCGGGATGTCAAGGCTCATCGCCACCGCGTCGCGCAGCGCCTGGCGCACCTCGGGCGGGATCGCCAGCAGCGTGGCCGCGGCAAAGCGCGCCTGCGGCGACTCCGGCAGGCCGGCGATCCGGGGGACGGAGTCGGTGGTCGTGAGGGAGTCGATCATCGAGCCGGGGGTGTTTTACCCCGAATCACGGCAGACAATTCGTCACGGGGTGCACAAAGTCCTCGCGTTTTGGTCCAAATGAAGTCTCGTGCCGCCGGGTCGGCGAGGCGGATAGGCTCACCGACGATGGTCAGCCGCACTCCCGCCGGCTACTCGGGCACTCCGTTGCCCCGGAAACTGGGCATTAAGGCGGGGACGCGACTCGGACTGATCGGGGCGCCTGAGGGGTTCGACGACGTGCTGGGCGAGCTGCTTCCGGGCGTGTCGGTGCGGCGCCGCCTGCAGGGGACCTGCGACGTGATCGTGGCATTCTTCACCGCCCGCGCCGACCTGGAACGGCGCCTGCCCGCCTGCCGCAAGGCAATGGATCAGGCGGGCGGGCTGTGGGTGGCGTGGCCCAAGCGCGCCTCGGGGGTTGCGACGGACCTGGGGGAGGGCGCGGTGCGCGAGCTGGGGCTCGCCGCCGGCCTCGTCGACAACAAGGTGTGCGCGATCGACGAGACCTGGTCGGGCTTGCGGTTCGTCTACCGGCTGGCCGACCGGCGGAGCTAGGCCCGCTCAGGGCCTAGGCCGGCCTCAGGAGATAGACGCGCGCGCAGCCGAAGGTGTGCACCGCGGCGAGCCGCGGGCCGAGGCGGCGCCTGAGGTCGGCGGGGTGGCGGCAGTCGGAGACGAGGATGGACGCGCCGGTGGAGGCCACGAACGCCTGCGAGGCGCTCGCCGTCATGCGACCGCTGAACAGGCGGTCCACCTCCCGCGCCTGCTCGGGATAGTTCTCGCTCCAGTAGCCGTGGCCCACCCACACCGGCCGGCCCGTCTGAGAGGGCACGACGGCGGCGAACGGCGTCGGGGCCAGGATGCCGCCCGCCGGGGCGTGTGCGTTGACCCAGTCCAGCGCTCGCGCGTCAGGCGGCGGGAGGTAGTACTGCACGAGTTTGTCGCTGCTGGCGGTACGCACGAACTTGCGGGCGTTGAAGGCAAGGCCGGGGATGGTGACGAGCGCCACCGCAGCCACGGCGAGCACCGCCGGCAGGCGCAGCCGCCGCCAGCCGCGCACGGCCAGGACGGCCAGTGGAAGGCTCAGTCCCTGAAACGCGTGTGGCGCGAACGAGTCGTTGACGAAGTAGGTGATGACGCAGGCGCCCACCCACAGCAGCAGCGCCTGCTCGATGACGACGCCATCCGGCCGCCGGACTCCGACCGCCGCGGCGAGCGCCAGTGGGCCGAAGCCGGCCAGCAGGACGACCGCTGAGAGGCGTGGGATCACCTCATGGTGCGACGCCAGCTGCCAGGCCGGATCGTGGTGGGAGAGCAGGTAGTAGTAGAGGAGGGGGAGGGCCGCGGCGATGGCGGGGAGGGCCAGCGCGGGCCAGTGACGAAGGCGCCGGAGCACGGCCAGGCCGACGTAGATGAGCCCCAGGGTGATGCCCTGCCAGGGGTGAAGCCAGGAGGCGAACAGCGAGGCCATCGCGGCCACGGCGAGTGGGCCGATCGCAACGCCGCGGCCGCGGCCGGGGTCCAGCGCCCGCTCGGTCGCCAGGAGGGCGACGGGGACGAGGGCGACGCCCAGGGCGCTGGGCACATAGCCCCACAGCTTGTCGGCGGCCAGGAGCTCGTCGCCGAGGAGGTAGAGCTGGAAGCGGAACGAGCTCCCGGCCCACTGGGTCCAGCTGTAGAGCGCCGCCAGCGGGGTGAAGAAGAACAGCGAGAGCACCACCACCGCCGTTCGGGCCCCCAGCTGGCTCGCGAAGAAGCGTCGCGCCCAGGCGACAGCCGCCAAGAGCAGGACGACGATCCCCAGCGGCTTCCACAGCAGGTAGGCGAGCGGCAGCGAGACCCCGAGTCGGTACAGGCCCGCGGTGACGGCGAACATCGGCTGCAGATAGACGTGACCGCCCTGGGAGAAGCTGAACAGGTCTGAAGCCAGGCCGCCGTGCGCGGCGGCGTTACGCGCCCACGCCAGGTACTGAAGCTGGTCGGCCCCGAGCACTCCGTCGGCTCCGATCAGCCCATCGGCGCCGGTGAAGCGGGCGTCCAGCCGGCCGGCGTGGATCAGCAGCAGGACCAACGGGAACAGGGCCCACGCGGCGAGGGCCGCCAGCAGCGTCACCTCGACCGGGGAGACACGCGGCCCTCGATGCGGCATGGCGGGCAAGACTAGTGGTGAGCCCGCGAGGCGGGCGCCGCGGAGGTGAGCCGCGGCGCCCGGGCCGGGAGGTCAGCCGGCGGTCACGTGGTCAACGCGCTTGACCGGCGCGGTGTAGCCGTTGCCGCGGAAGTCGACGGTCACCTTCAGGGCCGCCGGCGCATGGCTGTGCAGGCGCCGGAAGCCGGCGCCGACCGCGAACGCGCAGTTGGGCTGCACGGGCGCGACGACGAATGCCAGCTGACGGCGGCCGTTGAAGAAGCGGATGCCGACGTTCCCCGTGCAGCGCTCGGGCGCCGGGATGAAGCCCGCTCCGCCCAGCGACCCGGACGTGGTGAACGCGTACGGAGAGCGGCGGTCGCGGCCCGGCGAGGTGTGGGCAGTCATCTTCGGGACCGGTCGCCTCGAGGGCTCGGTGAAGAACGTGCCATCGCCGCCCACGGACGGGATGGCCCCGTGGTAAGCGACGATCCGGTAGTGGAAGAGCGTGCCGGGGGCCAGACCCGGAAGTTGTGCCGAGATCGTGACCGGGGTCGTAAGGGCCGGAAGCGTGCCGGGGAAGTTCTCCAGCCCGTAGGCCGTCGTCAGGCCGTACTGGATCACCCAGGTCGTCGCGGCGCCCTGCGGGTTGACGACGCCGGTCGGCGTGGCCGCGGTCTTGCCCACATTGATGGTCCCGCCGGTGATCACCGAGGCCGGCGGGTGTCCGGTGGTGGTGAAGGTCCGGTCGGCGCCCGCCACCAGCCCGCCGGAGCTGCCGGCGCCGATCCGGTAGTGGTAGGTGGTGCCGGGGAGCAGGCCCTTGACCGTGCGCGTCACGGCCACTGCCTTGGTGCCCGCCTTGACCGTCCCGGTCGAGGTTGTGCTCCCATAGGCGGTCGTCGGGCCGTAGCTGAAGCTGTACTGCGTGGCGTGCCCATTCGGATTGACCGTGCCATTGAGCACCACGGAGGTGTTGCCGATCTTGGTGGCCGCCCCGGTGGCGACGCTGGGAGACGATGCCGCGAGCGCGACGCCCGGGATCAGCGCCCCCGCGACCAGGGATAGGACGAGCACCTGCAACGTGCGCCTCATTCAAACCTCCTCGCCGCGGATTGCTGGGCCTTCAATACCCGTGCGCGCTGGGAAGTTGCGGCCCGTCCGCGGGGGCGCGGCCGGCATCCGGGGTCGTGGAATCAACGATCCAGCCGATAGCTTGTCGACCGTGATCTTCTACCAAGCCGGCAAGCATCGGGATGCCGGCCTTGCCCACGACCCGTTCAAGGCGCTGGTCACCCCGCGGCCCATCGGCTGGGTGTCGACCATTTCCGCTGACGGGCTGATCAACCTCGCTCCCTACAGCTTCTTCAACGCCATCGGGGAGGCTCCGCCGATGCTGGCCTTCTCCAGCAAGGGCGCCAAGGACTCCGCCACGTTCGCCGGCCAATTGCGCGAGTTCGTCTGGAATCTGGTCACGTTCGAGTTGCGCGAGCAGATGAACGCCACCTCGGCTCCGCTCCCGCGCGGCCGCAGCGAGTTCGAGCGCGCCGGCCTCGACATGGCGCCCTCGCGCTTCGTCGCGCCGCCGCGCGTCGCCGCGGCCCGGTGCGCCATGGAGTGCAAGGTGGTCCACGCCGTCGAGCTGCATGACGTCGACGGGCGCCCGGCGGATCAGCACCTGGTCATCGGACAGGTCCTGGGCGTCCACCTCGACGAGTCGGCGATCGTGGACGGCGCCGTCGAGACCGCCCTGCTGCGGCCGGTGGCCCGGCTCGGCGGTCCGGCGGACTACACGGTCGTCGACGACGTGTTCCAGATGATCCGACCCACTGAATGAACGGAGCAGGACGCGGCCGGCAAACGCTCCAGAGAAAGCTCCGACGATTCGCCTCACGCTCCGCGGGTATTGTGCGGATGTGATCGGCGCGGGAGAGGTCTGTGGCTCGGTGAGCACGCGCGGCTCCCTTGAGCACCTCGCGGCTGCAGGCCGGGAAGGTTTTGGCGGGGACGGCGTCGTGAGGGCCTAGATGGCAGTCGTGATCTCCGACACTCTGCTGGATCGCAGCGACCAGCTGCTGGACGCGGCGCCGGACGACCATCTTGTGGGCTTGGCCCAGAGCGGCCAGGAGGCGGCGTTTGCCGCCATCGTCAGGCGCTATGAGCCGGAGCTGCTGGCTCAGGCGCGGCGCCTGGGATCCGACGGCCGGACGGAGGACGCAGTCCAGCAGGCCTTCCTCAACGCGTTCGCCGCTCTCCAGGCCGGCAGCGAGATACATCACCTGCGCGGCTGGCTGCACCGGATCCTGCGCCATGTCATCGTCAAGGCGCACGTGCCTGCGGACGCGCCGCTCGAAGCCGCGTCGGTCTTCGGCGAGTCCCTGGAGGAGACCGTCCTGCGCCGGGCCCAGGCTCGCGCGACCCTGGTCGAGCTCAGCGCGCTGCCCGACCGCCAGCGCGATGCGCTGCTGGGGACGGCGGTGCTGGGCTTCCCGCGCGCCCAGGTGGCCAGGAGGATGGGCCTGTCCGAAGGGGCGGTGCGCCAGCTCGTGCACCGCGCGCGCCTGCGCCTGCGCCAGGCGGCCACTGCGCTGGTGCCGTTCCCCGTGGTCCGGCTGTTCGGGGCCGCTCGCACGGGTGGCGGCGCCACGGCCTCCGAGGCCGCCCTCGGCGCCGGCGCCGCGGCATCGGGTGGTTTGGCCATCAAGGTCGGCGCTCTGGTGGCGTCCGGCGTCGTGGCCACCGGGGTCGCGGTGACCAATGGCTTTCCCGGCCGGCATCCCCACCTCGGCGCTCCACCGCACGCGCGCCCCCACACTGCTCCTGCGGGCCGGGCTGGTCGGCTGAGTGAAGCCCCCGCAATCGGCGGCGGCGCGACGTCGGCGGCGCCCGTGAGCCTGACCGTCGCCCTCGGGCGGGTGACCGCGCGGCACGACCACGGCGCCTCAGGCCGGTCGGCGCGCCTGCACGACGAGGCGCGCGGCCGGGGCGGCGCGGAGCCGGGGCGGGGGCGGCGCAGGGACGGCAACGGACGCGACTCCGGTGCTCGCGGCGAGCAGGGCTCCGGTCAGCCGGGACGCGGAGAGGACGCGGGCCCGCGCGGCTCGGCGGCCGACAACGGTGGCCGCGCTGGTCCGGGCTCGACGTTGGGTCGCGGGCAATCGGGTGCGGATTCCGGCGGCACTGCGTCGCAGAACGGCGGCTCGGGAAGCGACGGTTCAAGCCAGGGACGCGACGGCACGCAGCAGGGAGGCGACGGTGCGAGCTCGGAGGGCAGCACCTCGCCGCAGTCCCGGAGCACCGACGGGGCGAGCGTGGGCACCGACACGACCTCCGCCGGCGGGTCGGATGGTTCGGCCAGCGGGTCGGATGGATCGGGCGGTGGTTCGGATGGCGTGGGGAGCCAGTCGGGCACCAGCGGCGGGACGACCACGAGCGACGCTCAGCAAATGTCCGAGGCAGGATCCGGGTCGGGGGCGACCTCCGGATCTGGCGATGGGCAAAAAGATTCCGGCGGGTCGCGTGACGTTTCCGGCTCGCTCGACTCTTCCTCCTCGTAACCCGGACGTGTCGCCGCCAGGGCGCGGCGGCGAAAGGAGGAACCCCTCAATGCGCAGGATCCTGTTTACCGTCATGGCCGCGGCCGCGCTCTGTGTCGCGGCGCCGACCGTTGCCCTGGCCCACAACGGCGGCCACCATCACAAGCGCCACCATCGTCGCGTGCGCCACGAGTTCTTCAAGGCGCACCGCCACGACAGCAGTGGCACCTCCGGCAGCTCGTCGGGGACCAGCGAGCCGACGGCCGGCACGGTGACCTCGTTTGCCGACAATGTCCTCACCATCACGCTGACCAACGGCAACACGGTCAGCGGGACAGTCACCAACGACAGCGAGCTCAAGTGTGAGAACCCCCAGATGCAGAACGGCGACAACAGCGGGGACAACAGCGGCGACGACAACGGCGCCGGTGACGAGCACGGCGACGCCGTCTTCCACCACGGTGACGGCGGCGGCGACAACGGCGACCAGGGTGACGACAACAACCAGGGTGGCGACAACAGCAACGACCAGACGTGCACGCCCACGCCTGGCATGGCCGTGCGCAAGGCCGAGCTGACGATCGACGGCAACGGCGCATTCTGGAGCGAGGTCGAGCTGGTCAACAGCAGCACCAGCACCACGACCAGCAGCCAGTCATAGCTCCACGGTAGGGCGGATCGGGTCCTTTGGCTCGCACGCGGCGGTCCGGTTCGCCGGGCCGCCGCTCTTCCCCCGTTCCAACCGGCGCCGTCGCTCGGCTCAGCTCGCCGCGAAGAAGGCGGCCAGCTCCGCCGCCACCTCCTCGGGCCGATCCTCGACCAGGAAATGAGAGGCGTCGACATCGCGACCGGCGACGCTCGGCGCCCACGGACGCCACACGGACAGCACGTCGCCATAGAACAGGGGCAGAGCACCGCGCGCTCCCCACAGGCAGAGCACCGGGCATGCGATCTCGCGCCCGCGGTCGGCCTCGTCGAGCTCCCGGTCGATCGTGGCCCCGGCCCGGTAGTCCTCACAGATGGCGTTGACCGCGGTGACGTCGTCGAGCTGGCGCCGGTAGGCGGCCATCACCTCCGCCGGGTAGGTCTCGGGGTCGGTGCCGAGCCCGATCATCAGCAGGTGGTAATCGAAAAAGGCGTCGGGGTCGCCGGCGATCAGCCGCTCGGGCAGGGGGGAGGGCTGCGCCAAGAAGCCCCAGTGCCAGTACCCGAGCGCGAGCCTGGCGTCGGCGCGGGCCCACACCTCGGCTGTGGGCACGATGTCGAGCACCGCGAGGGCGGCGACGCGCGCGGGATGGTCAAGCGCCATCCGGTAGGCGACGCGGCCGCCGCGGTCATGTCCCGCGACGGCAAAGCGCTCGTGGCCCAGGGCGGCCATCGCCTGCACCTGGTCTGACGCCATCGCCCGCTTGGAGTGGGGGACGTGGCCGGGCTCCGGCACGGGCCGGAAGGAGTCGCCGTAGCCGCTCAGGTCGGCGGCGACCACCGTGAAGCGCTCAGCCAGGAGCGGCGCCGCGGCGTGCCACATGAGGTGTGTCTGCGGATAGCCGTGCAGGAGCAGCAGGGGAGGCCCGTCGCCGCCGACCATGGCGTGGATCGCGCCGCGCTCGGTGGGCAGGTCGCGGGCCTCAAAGCCATCGAACATGGCGAAACCCTACCTGCGGCCCGAACCGGCGAGACTCAGCGGTCATTGAGGTCGAGGACCGGGATCGGCGGCTCGACGGTCGCCTCGGTGCCCGTCGAGACGATGGCCGTCCCGATGGCGAAGAACTCGATCACGTGACTGCCCCAGCCGTGGCTCTTCTCCGAGAGCGTGACGCCCACGATCCCCTCGGCCTCGAGCTCCTGGGCCTCGGTCTGCATCCGTTGCATCGCCAGCTCGCGTGCCTCGTAGAGAGCCTGGGTGTAGTTGGGCAGCTCGACGTTGCGGCCGGTCTGCGACATCGTGCGCAGCGGGCCCCGGCGGCCCACGTGATAGACGCAGTTGCCCATGACCATCCCGACGGGACGGTGGCCGGTGCGCAGGAGCGTCCAGAACTCCTGCCCGGAGAGGTCGCTCTGGAACGGCCGCCCGTTCGGCGCGCGGTGAAGGACCCCGCCGCGGTGCTTGACCGCGGTGCCGATGGCGATGAACTCGGCCATGTTGGCGCCCCACTCGTAGCGGCCGATGTCGAGGCGCACGCCGACGATCCCGTCGGCCCGCAGCTGGTCGGCCTCCTCCTCCATCCGGGTCATGGCCAGGTGGCGGGCGCTGTACATCGCCTGTGAGAGCACGTCGAGCTCACGGCTCGACGTCGGACCCGCCACCTGAAAGCCGATGTGGAAGATGGAGCTGCCCACGACCAGGCCGACCGGGTCAAAGCCCGCCTCGGTGACGAGCAGGAACTCGTTGATGCTCAGGTCTGAGGTGTACAGGCCCTGGAGGTTCTGCTCCAGGCGCTCACGGCCCGTTTCGGGGACGCCCTCGAGTGACCCTGGTTCGTATTCGCTCACGTGGCTCCCATTCGGACGGTGGGCTTGACGGGGAACTGCGAGGGTCCGGAGCGCGGGCGGATGGCCGTCCCGGCAGCGTGCATCGTGATCACCCAGCCGCGGCGCTCGGCGCC
Source organism: Solirubrobacteraceae bacterium (assembly GCA_036497165.1). Taxonomy (GTDB): domain Bacteria; phylum Actinomycetota; class Thermoleophilia; order Solirubrobacterales; family Solirubrobacteraceae; genus Palsa-465. Next base: position 14,445 of record DASXJW010000097.1, on the reverse strand, counting down.
GCCGCGACCGGAGACGTAGTAGGGGAGCCCTAGGCGCCCGCGGTTCCAACCCCGGTAGGGCGTGGTCTGCAGCGAGGAGCCGAGCGCCAGCTTGTCCTGGTGGACGGAGTGCGACAGCGTGACCCCGACCGCCCCCGTGCCGTGGGCGTCTGAGACCTGGCCCTCGAGCTGGGCGCGCACCGTCTCGCGGGCGAGGCGAAACGCCTGGCTGAGCTCGTCCAGTTCCCGATTGCGCTGGATGGTGCGGATGCGCTGCACGCGGACGGCCACCGGCGGCGAGGCGAACATCACCGCGGTTGTCGCCAGAAAGCCGACCGGCCGGTGGCCGGCCTCGTGCAACCGCCAGTAATCCTGGACTGATAGGTCGGTGAGGACCGGCCAGTTCGTGCCCGAGGACCCGGGGACGCGGATGGCGGTGCCCGTCACGACGTACTCGATCGTGCGCTGACCCAGATCGTGCTCGCCGCGATGGAGTCTGACGCCCACGACCGCGTCAGCGTTGACCTGCAGCGCCTCCTCGCAGAGACGATCCAGCGCCCGGCGCCGCGCCGTTCTCCAGGCATCGGTGAGCACCTCGAGCTCGCACACCTCGGTCGCATGCCAGCGATAGCTGCGCATCTGCGACATCGACGGCTCGGTGAACTGGTTGACATAACCCGGCGTCCGCGACGTCCAGGGGCCCATCCTGCCGTATGAGGTGTTGACGATCTCACCAGGCGGGAGCGGGGGCAGGTACTGAAAGCCGGGGCGGACCACGCTTGCGCCCATCACCTGGGCGACCGGCTCGGGTCCCATCCGGCGCAGCAGCGCGAACTCGTTGACCGACAGGCCGCTGGTGAACAGCGAGCCGGCGGCGCCGAGGTCCCTCAGCCGGCGCTCGGCCCCGAGGGGGATGCCGCCGCTCTCGACCCGCTGCAGCGACGCGGCCTCGTCCTCGTCCTCGTCATCTCGGCGGGTGAAGAACCCCAAGCCCTCAGCTCCCGGGAGTGAGCCTTGTCATGCCGCGCGTGATCAACGCTGGAAACTGATTATGCGCCCCGGTCCGGCGGCGGGCGGTCCAGCGTCGCCGCAGGGGCTCGAAGCATGGCACTCGTCCGGCGAGCGGCGTCAATTTTGCCCGAGTTAACGCTCGATAATCGGGCTTATGTAGAGCTGACTGCGTAACGGAGGTAGACGACGCCGCTGTCGAAGCGGCGCTCGTCGATCAGCTCGAGCCCGACCCGGACGTCCTCGGGCAGAGCGCGCTTTCCGCCGCCGACGATCACCGGGCACAGGAACAGATGACACTCGTCCACCAGACCGGCGGCGATCGCCTGGCCGCCGAGCTCGGCGCCGCCGACGGTGATGTCGGCTCCTGCGGTCTGCTTGAGCTCTCTGATCCCGTCGTGATCGAAATCGCGCTCCAGCCGGGTCCGAGGGCTGGAGACCGAGGCCAGCGTCCGGGAGAACACGATCTTCTCGGCCGCCCGCCACACCTGCCCGAAGTCCTGGGCCACCGCCGGCTCATCCGGGCGGGTGCCCGCGGTCTGCCAGAAGACCATGGTCTCGTACATCCGGCGCCCGTACAGGTAGGTGCCGACCGGCCGCTCGAGGTCGTTGACGAAGGCATGGACCTCCTCGTCGGGCGCGGCCCACTCAAACGTGCCGCGCTCGTCCTCGACGTAGCCGTCCAGCGAGGCGATCGCCGAGTAGATCAGGTTGGCCATACCTCTCAGACCGTGGTGGGCTCCGAAAATCATCGGTCGCGCCGCTTGCGGCGCGCCGGTACCCTCGCATCGTGACGACGGAGGAGCTCGCCAACCTCGCGCATCTGCGCCGCGCCCGCGACCTGATCGACCGCGAGTACGCGCGGCCGCTCGACGTCGCCGCGCTCGCCCGGGCGGCGCTGATGTCCACCGCGCACTTCTCCCGCCAGTTCCGCGCCGCCTACGGAGAGACGCCCTACGCCTATCTCATGACGCGGCGAATCGAGCGGGCGAAGCTGCTGCTCCGGCGCGGCGACCTGTCGGTCACCGAGGTGTGCCTGGAGGTCGGGTGTACGTCGCTGGGCTCGTTCAGCGCGCGCTTCACCGAGCTGGCCGGCGAGACGCCGACCGCCTACCGGGCCCGCGATCACAGCGAGCTCGTCGGCGTACCGGGCTGCATCGCCAGGGAGCTCACCCGCCCGACCTCCCGGCCCAGGCAGACCGCAGAGACACGCCGGGCGCGCGCTGACTAACGTTGCCGACATGGCCCTCACCCTCTCGCAATGCTTCGTCCTCGTTGATGATCCCGGCCGCGCGCTGGCCTTCTACCGCGACACGCTCGGCCTCGAGCTGCGCAACGACGTCGCGCGCGGAGACTTCCGGTGGCTCACCGTCGGCGCTGCCTCCCAGCCCGGCGTCGCGATCTGCCTCACGAACTACCTGAACGGCAGCCCCGCGGACGGCGAGGCGCTCGCCGCCCTCATCGCCAAGGGGGCCTTGAACGGCGTGCACTTCCAGAGCGACGACCTCGACGCGACGTTCGAGAGGGTGCAGGCCTCGGGCGCGGAGATCGTCCAGGAGCCGACCGAGCAGCCGTGGGGCACGCGGGACTTCGCCGTGCGCGACCCGTCGGGCAACCTGGTGCGCATCGACCAGCCACCGCCCCCTTCGTCGTGACCCGACGCTGACCCTGGCCGCGACCGCGCCTCGCCCTGGGGCTGCACCCCGTCACCCGTTGCCCACGGGCAGGTCCGGGCGCCATAACGACGAACCCAGACGATAGGCTGCGCGCGTCTGCTCGGCGCGCGCCGCGGCGCCGGCCCTGAGTGCTCGCCGGCGCCTCGAGATCTGCACGACCCATGACCCCCCGGAACCGCGCCTTCGCTCGCACGCTGCTGGCCGCGCTCGCCTTCCTCGGTGCGGCGTTATGTCAACCGCCTCTGCCTGCCCTGGGCGCCGGAGGCGGCAGCAGTGGGCTGGGGGCGGCGCCGCCGTCCAGCTCCGGATCCGGCGGCGCCTCGGTCCTCGGTGGGGGCCTGGCGCCGGTCGCCTCCGCCCCCTCCCACGTTCCCGCACCCCCCAGCAAGCGCGCCAAGGGCAACTGGCTCAAGGGCGTGGCGATCACCGAGTACTGGCCGGCGCCGGAGTCCTGGTTCGTCGGCGCCATGGTCACGGCTCCCAGGCTGCCCGGCCTGCACCGCATCGACTGGCTGTACTCCGCCGCGGGGATCTCGATGCAGGGGTCGGGGATCGGCCTGGATGGGCGCACCTACCACATCGATGCGCTGGGCGACGGCGGCTGGGTCACTCTCCAGGGCACCGCCACCTCGCCCGCGGACGCGTGGTCGGCCGGGGCGCCGTACTGGCGCGCCGGCGGATACTGGCGCAACACGAAGCAGCAGGTGACGTTCCCGCTCGGCGCCGGGGGCTGGTCCAACGGCACCGGCACCAAGTACGTGGCGCTGCGCCGTGTGACCTTCGCCGCCGGTGCCTCGCAGCCGCTGCGCTACGACGAGTCGATCGCCGTCGATCCCCGCGTCATCCCGATGGGCAGCCGCGTGTATGTCCCGGCCTATCGCGGCGACGGCCACGGTGGCTGGTTCCTCGCGCAGGACACCGGCGGGGCGATCAACGGCCGCCACATCGACGTCTACCGCTCGCCTCCGGCCAGTCCGCTCGACCTCGGAACGTCGCTGACCTCGCAGCGCATCTTCGTCATCAAGCCCAGGCACTGAGGAACGCCTGGCCCCTCGCGCAGATACGCCGGTACCTGTGCGAGCGACCACTAGACTCAACGTCATGCCCAAGCAGCAGCGAACGATGAGAGTCGAGCAGCGCAGCCAGCTCGCCGCCATGCAGCAGATGGAGAGCCGCAGCGACGAGGAGCTGGAGGCCGAGACCAAGTTCAAGGCCGCGGCGCAGGCCATTCTGGGCGCGCGAGCGGCGGAGCGCTATGACGCCAAGGCGGCGCGCGCCCACTTCCAGCGCGCCATCGCGGCAGCCCGGCCCCAGGAGCGCCTGCAGCTGCGCCGCATGGCCGATGCTTCCCTGGCCCTGGCCGAGCGCCGGGCCGACGACCTCAAGAAGGCGACCGAGCGCCTGGGCGTCGAGGCCCCGAGCAACAAGCAGCTGCGCGGGCTGAAGTTCATGGGGCTGGTGGCCCCGCCCAAGAGCGCAGGCACGCTGGCCCGCGTCCGCGGCGTGGTGATCATCGTCGCCCTGATCGTCGGCATCCTGCTTCTGGGCTTCGGCATCGTCAGCCTGGTCGCCCTTCCCTTCGGCGGCATGTCGCTCGACCTGCGGATCTTCTGGGGCATCGTCCTCGTCGTGGTGGCCGTCGGCGTGCTGGCCTTCTTCGGGCGAAGGCGCCAGAAACGGGCCCAGGCGGAACGCGCCGAGCAGGTCGCGGCGCGCGGTCGCTGAGCGCGGCCGGGGTCGTCGCCCATGTGCGGCCGCTACAGCCTGGCTACCCCAGATCCGAGCGATCTGCGGGCACGGTTCGCCGTCGGCGAGTCGGTGGAGATCAGGACGCGCTACAACGTTGCGCCCGGCGACGACGTGCTCGCGGTCACCACCGACCGTGACGGGCATCCACGCGGCGAGATGCTGCGCTGGGGGCTCGTGCCCTCATGGGCCAAGAGCCCTGACACCGGCCTGAAGATGATCAACGCCCGCCTGGAGACCGCGACGGAGAAGCCGGCGTTCAAGCGGGCCTTCGAGCGTTTTCGCTGCCTGATCGTCGCCGACGGATTCTATGAGTGGCGCAGGGCGCCGAGCGGGCCCAAGCGGCCCTTTCACATCACCCGCCCCGACGGCCGGCCCTTCGCCTTCGCGGGACTATGGTCGATCTGGCACGACGACGAGAACGACGGCACGCTGCGGACGTGCACGATCCTCACCACCGCCGCCAACTCCGCCATCGCCTCGCTGCACGAACGGATGCCGGTCATCCTCGACCCCGGAGCCGAGTCCGCCTGGCTCGACACCTCCACCCCACGCTCGGAGCTGCGCGAGATCCTCGCCGGGCTCCCCGCCGCGTCGACCGCCGTGACCGAGGTCGGCTTCGCCGTCAACGATGCGCGCTACGACGGGCCCGAGTGCCTCGCGCCGCCGGCCGTGAGCGCTCAGGCAGCCCTGTTTTAGATCTTCGGCTACTGCTCGGGGGCGGCAAACGTCACGCCACCGAGATCGACCGCGCCGCGGATGACCGATCCCGCTCCCTTGCGGTCGGATGCGCGCGCGGGAGCGGACATCGGATGGGGGGCGTGCGGCACGGTGTCAACCAGCCAGTCGTTAAAGACATCGGCCGGCATCGGCTTGGAGACGTGGTAGCCCTGGGCCAGGTCGCAGCCCAGCACCGCAAGCTGCTCGAGGGTTGAGCTGTCCTCGACGCCCTCGGCGATCACGTTGAGGCCGAGGTCGTGGCCGAGGTTGATCGTGGAGCGCACGATGATCAGGTCGCTTTCGTTGCGCAGCATGGGCGAGACGAAGGAGCGATCGATCTTCAGCTCGTCGATCGGCATCTTGCGCAGGTTGGCCAGCGACGAGTACCCGGTGCCGAAATCGTCGACGGAGAGACGGACCCCGAGCTTGCTGAGCCGGCTGACGGTGGCCAGCGCCCGCTCGGGATCGGACATGATCATGCTCTCGGTGATCTCGAGCTGAAGGGCCTCCGGCGGCAAGCCGTAGGTGCTCAGCAGCCGCTCGATCTCCTTGGGAAGATCGCGGTCCAGGAGGTTGCGCACCGACAGGTTGACCGCCACGGTCATGTGACGGCCGTCCTTGCGCCAGGCGGCGCACTCAGCGATGGAACGTTCCAGAACATGGCGGGTCAGCGGGCCGATGAGTCCGGTCTGCTCGACCGTCTGTACAAAGGCGCCGGGCGGAATCAGGCCGTGCTCGGGGTGCTGCCAGCGCACGAGGCCCTCGGCCCCGCGCACCCGCAGGTCATCGACGTCGATGATCGGCTGGTAGTGGACGACGATCTCGTCCTGGACGAGGGCGTGGCGGATCCCGCTGAGCACGCCCAGCCGCTGCTTGGAGTGCTCGTCCTGCTCCTCGGTGTAGATCTTGTAGTCGGTCTGGGCTTCCTTGGCCGTGTACATGGCGATGTCGGCGCAGCGCAGAAGTCCGTGGGAGTCCTCACCGTCGGTGGGAAAGCGCGCCACACCGACGCTGGCCCCGACCTCGAGCGACAGCTCGTCGATCATGAAGGGCTGGCTCACCGACCTAAACAGCCGCGTGAGAATCACGTCGAGCACCGCTGGATCGTCGGCGTCCTCGGCCAGCAGGATCCCGAACTCGTCGCCGCCCAGGCGCGCCACGAAGCCACCGTCGCCGATCGCATCGGTCAGGCGCGGTCCGAGCTCGCGCAGCAGCACGTCGCCGTAGTGGTGGCCGAGCGTGTCGTTGATCTCCTTGAAGCGGTCGAGATCCATGAGGAGGACCGCGAAGCGGACCCCGGACTCAGGGGCGGCGGCGATCCGCCTGGCGATCATCGCGTGGAACTGCTCGCGGTTGCCCAGGCCGGTGAGTTCGTCCGTGGTGGCGATCCGCTGAAGCGTCTCGCTGCGGCGCTTGGAGGTCAGGAGCTCTCCGATGAGGTACTGGAAGATGACCAGGACGAGACCGAACAGGATGAACCCGGTGACGCCGAAGCGATGGGTCAGATACGTCGCGGCGACCGTGAGCAGTGCCGAGAAGAGCTCTGCCGAGAGCAACGGGATGATCAGCTCCCGGGCCTTGTGCGCGAGCGAGCTGCCGTCCAGCCAGCACAGATAGCCCGCACTGAGCACGTAGTTGAGCGCCAGCGCCACCAGGAACGCCCCGAAGACCAGCAGGTAATAGCCGGTGCGGTCCGGACTCATGTCGGTTGCCCGGGCGACCTCGTGGATGAAGATGCCCGCCGCCATCGGAAACGCCGAGTAGATGGCGAGATTGCTGACCAAAAAGTGCAGGCGCGACCCCCTGTAACGCCGCATGATGGCGAGGGTTGAGCCGAGGCCCAGGACGGCCGCGGGACCCGCCCCGAGGACCACCGCGGCGACCACCAGCCCGTAGAAGCTGCCGGAGACGTCCATCTTCGGGCCGGCCGAGACCATTGTCAGGTCCGCGACGACCACGAAGACGCCGATCGCCACGAACAGCGGCCATGCCCACGTCGGCCGGTTGAGCCAAGACGTCGCCGATGCTACGAGCGCGAGCGAGCCGGCCAACGCCAGCTGCGCGACCAGGGCGGGCAGCGGCGAGCGGACGCGCGGAGCCATCCGTGTCTCCGAGTCGGACATGTTGGCACCACCATCGGCCGGTCGAGCGCCGGCCTGAACAGGTGTCCAGAGGTTTTGGACGATTTCTCAAGCTCTGGCCCCGGCCGCCGATACCCCAGCCTGCCCGGAGAAAGAGGGGCTCGCCTTCCACGCGAGCCCCCCATGATCACCCTCCGGGGCGGAAAGGCATGTGTTCCCTCCTTTCCCACGGAACAAATGGCTGTCCGACGTTCCACTGAGAGACATTGACGCCGGGCGTTCCAGGCCCGGCGTCAAACTTCACCGCGGCATTCTGCCTGTGATGTTGCGTGCAATCAATAGGCGCAACGCGGCCGCTCTCGCTAGTACATCCGTCCGCGCGCTGCTTAATTTCTCGCGTTCAGGGCATGAACGCCGATGGCACGTGGGGTTGGCGCAACCGTCAATCGGGCCGGGCACCGGATTACGGGGTAGCGACGGCAGCGTCTGTTGTCCGAATTCGGACGCCCATCTGGGTGATTTGATTAGCCCGGGGGTTCACCCCCAGCCGCGAGCACCCGAAGGGCGCCCCGCGGGACCGCTGCCGAGCGTCAGGCGACTTCGAGGAAGAGCTGCTCGTCGGCGCTGAGCCGCTCGCGCAGCCCGCGCTTGACCTTGGTGTGGATCTGGCAGACGCGGCTCTCGGAGACGCCGAGGACCTCGCCAACCTCACGCAGGGTCAGGTTGTGCACGTGGAGCAGGAGGGCCACCTTGCGCTCGCGCTCGGGCAGCTGGTCGAAGGCGGCGCGGAACCGGGCCACGGCCCCCTCGCGCATGGCCACGAGCTCGGGATCGCTGTCGCGGTCGGCGGTGGGTAGCAGGTCGACGCGCTCGGCCGGGTTGTCGTCATCGCCGGCGACGCTGGCGTTCAGGGAGCCGATCTCTGAGCGGTCGATATCGCTCACCAGCGCATCGAGTTCGGTGGGCGTGATGGCCAACAGGTCGGCGAGCTCGGCGCGGCTGGGGGCGCGCCCGTGGATGACGTTGAAGCGCTCGCGCGCCCGGTTGAGCTCGCGCTCCATGCGCCGCAGTGAACGCGGCGCCCAGTCGAAGCGCCGCAGCTCGTCGAGGACGGCGCCGTGGATCCGGGTCCAGGCGAACTGCTCGAGGGTCGCGCCCTTCTCCGGGTCATAGCGGTCGATGGACTTGATGAGGGCCTCGAGACCGCAGGAGATGTAGTCGTCCACCTCGCGATAGGCCGGGATCTCGCGGATCTTGCGATAGACGATGGCCTTGACGACGGGTGCCAGCGAGAAGACCAAGCGGTCACGTGCCTTGGTGTCCCCGGTTTCCTTATAGGTCCGCCAGAGGCCGAGAAGGGCCTCTTGGGACATGCGTCCGCTCTGGCTGCTGGGCTTCAAGATTCCTCCTCAAGGGGGTCGCTGAATCGGGAAGCCCGACACGTATCGGCCCCTGTCCGCGCGGTTTGACCGCAGGGACTGCTGAGCGCGGTCCGTAGGATCTACGGAGCTTGCGGCCTGCGCGCGCGCCAGAAGTCATAACGCGGCGCATTGGATAATCCGCAGCTCCGTCCGCGCGCCCCCTGATGCCCCTCTCCCCTCTCCTCGCAACCTACGATCACGTGCTGCTCGATCTGGACGGCTGCGTCTGGGTGGGCCAGACCCCGACGCCCAACGCGCAGGAGGCCCTGGCCGAGCTGCGCAACCACGGCAGGACGCTCGCGTTCGTCACCAACGACAGCCGGCTGGCCCCCGAGGAGTACGTGCGCAAGCTGTGGTCGATGGGGCTGCAAGCCTCCCTGGAGGAGATCGTCACCGTCGGCTCGGCCATCCAGTACGTGCTCGCCGGCCGCCGCCAGGGCACCCCGACGTTCGTCATCGGCTCGCCGGCGATATTCCGGCACGTCGCCGACGCCGGGCAGCGCATCGTCAACGGCACCGATCGTGCCGCAAGTGCCGAGATCGTGGTCGTCGCCGGTCATGACCAATTCGACTTCGCCGAGCTGCGCACCGCAACCCAGGCGGTGCTCGGCGGCGCCGAGATGATCGCGGCCGGACGCGACCGGACGTTCCCGATGGCCGACGGTCATTGGCCCGCGACCGGCTCGATCCTGGCCGCACTGGAGTACGCCACCGACCGCACCGCCCACAGCGTGGGCAAACCGGACGTGATGCTGTTCGAGACAGCGCTCGATCGCCTGGGGCCGGGCCGCGCGCTGATGGTGGGCGACCGCCTGGACGCGGACCTCGGCGGTGCCGCCGCCGCGGGGCTGGACGGCGCCATCGTCCTCACCGGCGTGACCACGCGGATCGAGGCCGAGGCCGCCGAGAACCCGGCGCCGGTGGCGGTGGCCGAGAGCCTGTACGCCCTGGTGACCAGGTGACGCTGGCGCTGATCGTCAACCCGTTCGCGGGGGGCGGCAGAGCGGCGCGGGAACTGGAGAGCGTGCGGGCCGCCCTCCGGGGCCTCGGGCTCGAGCACCACGTGGAGCGGACGACCAGCCTGGACCACGCCCGTGGGCTGGCCACGGCCGCGGCCGCCGCCGGCGAAACGGCCGTCGCCTTCGGCGGTGACGGGCTGATCGGAGCGGTGGCAGACGCGCTGCGCCACGTCGACGGCGTGCTGGGCGTGCTGCCCGGCGGGCGCGGCAACGACTTCGCCCGCATGCTGGGCATCCCGGCGTCCCCGCAGGCGGCCTGCCAGGTTCTGGCTCACGGGGAGTCGCGCCGGATCGATCTGGGCGCCGTGGGCGATCAGACGTTCATCGGGATCGCCAGCTGCGGCTTTGACTCCGAGGCCAACCGGATCGCCAACGAGACCAGGGTCGTCCGCGGCCGGCTCGTCTACGTGTACGGGCTGCTGCGCGCGATCGCCGGCTGGCAGCCGGCCGCGTTCTCCGTCACCCTCGACGGCGGCCGGCCGCGGACGGTGTCGGGCTACACGGTGGCGGCGGCCAACTCGCGCTACTACGGCGGAGGCATGATGCTCGCGCCCGACGCCACCCTCCAGGACGGCATGCTCGACGTGGTGATGATCACCCAGACGCCGAAGCTGCGGTTCCTGGCGCGCGCTCCGACCGTGCTCAGCGGGGCGCACGTCCGCCTGGACAACGTCGAGGTCCTGCGCGCCCGCACGGTCGAGATCGCCGCGTCGCGGCCCTTCACCCTGTACGCCGACGGCGATCCGATGGCCGAGCTGCCCGTGACCGTCAGCGTCCTGCCCGGAGCGGTGCGGACGCTGGTCCCCGCCGAGACCCGTCCGGCGCCGGTATGAGCGTGCTGGATGCGAAGATCGCCGCCGCCCGCGCGGTGGGCGGGCTGGCGCGGCGAGCCGGCCGCGGCGGAGGGACGAGCCTGCCGGGCAAGGTGCTGACCCGGCTCGAGCCCCGCGCGATCGAGCGACTGGCATCACGCCTGCCCGAGGGCTGCGCCGTCATCTCATCCACCAACGGCAAGACCACCACGGCGGCCATGGCGGCCGCGGTGATCGAGCGGACGGGCACCACGCTCGTGCACAACCGCGCCGGCGCCAACATGGCCGGCGGCGTGGCCTCGACGCTGCTGCAGGCGGCTCGGCGCGGGGGCGGGATCGAGGGGCAGCTCGGACTGTTCGAGGTGGACGAGTTCTGGCTTGACCGCGTGGTGCCCGAGCTGCATCCGCGCGCCGTGCTCTTGGGCAACCTGTTTCGCGACCAGCTGGACCGCTATGGGGAGCTCGAGACCATCGCTGACCGCTGGGCGGCCACAGTCGCCGGGCTGCCCGCGGACGCTGCGGTGGCCTGCAACGCGGATGACCCGCTGATCGCCGACCTGGGTCGCCACCATCCCGCGACCCGCTACTTCGGCGTCGAGGACCCGGCCATGGCCACCGCCGAGATGCAGCATGCGTCGGACTCCAAGCACTGCCGGCGCTGCGGCCACGCGTATCAGTACGACGCCATCTACCTGGGCCATCTCGGTGTCTACCGCTGCCCAAACTGCGGCCAGCACCGGCCCGCGCCGACCGTCTTCGCCCGTGACGTCGGACTGCACGGGACCCGCAGCGCCAGTTTCGAGCTCCACAGCCCGGCCGGAAGCGTCGGCATCGAGCTGCCCCTGCCGGGGCTCTACAACGTCTACAACGCCCTGGGCGCGGCCACCCTGTGCCTCGGCCTGGGCGTTTCGCTGGAGGCCATCGCGGCGGGGCTGGGCTCGGTCAGCCCGGCGTTTGGCCGCGCCGAGCGCGTCGCCATCGGCGAGCACGAGCTCTCGATCCTGCTCATCAAGAACCCGGCGGGCGCCAACGAGATCGTCCGGACGCTCGTGCTCGAGGCCGGGGAGCTCGACCTGCTGGCCATCCTCAACGACCGCACTGCCGACGGCCGCGACATCTCCTGGATCTGGGATGCCGACTTCGAGATGCTGGCCGGCCGGCTGCGCCATGTCACCTGTGCCGGCACCCGCGCCGCCGAACTGGGGCTGCGCCTGAAGTACGCCGGTCTGTCAGAGGACCAGCTGAGCGTGATCCCTGCACTCGCCCCTGCGCTGGACTCCGCTCTGCAGGGCAGCGCGGGCGAGCGGCTGTTCGCGCTGCCCACCTACACGGCGCTGCTGGAGCTGCGCCAGGAGCTGGAGCGCCGCGGCCACGTCAGCGCCTTCTGGTCACACGAGCCGGCGGGGGCAGGGCGGTGAGCAAGGCGATCTGGCACGACCTGGAATGCGGCAGCTATTCCGCCGACCTCGAGTTCTGGCGAGCGCTGGCGGCGCGCACCGGCGGCCCCATCCTCGACGTCGGCGCCGGCACCGGGCGCACCACGCTCGAGCTCGCCCGCGCGGGCCACGAGGTGACCGCCATCGACCTCGACGATGAACTGCTCGCCGCGCTGCGCGAGCGCGCCGGCAACCTGGACGTGACGACGATCGTCGCCGACGCCCGAGCGTTCTGGATCGGAGACGCCTTCCCGCTCATCATCATGCCGATGCAGACCATCCAGCTGCTCGGGGGCGCCCAGGGCCGGGCCCAGTTCCTGGAGTGCGCCGCCTTCCATCTCGAGTCCCCGGGTGCCCTGGCCGTCGCCCTCGCCGATGAGCTGGAGCTGTTCGACGTCGGCGACGGCATCGAGCCCGGTCCGCTGCCCGATGTGGTCGAGCTCGCCGGCGTCGTCTACAGCAGCCGGCCCGTGGCGGTCCGGGCCGACGAGGGAGGGTTTGAGCTGGAGCGCCGCCGCGAGACGGTCAGCGCGGCCGGGGAGCTGACCGCCGAGCAGGATCTGATCCACCTGGATCGACTGGACGCGGACACGTTGGAGGCCGAGGGCGAGGCCGCCGGCCTGCGACCTGTCAGCCGGCTCCAGGTCGCGCCGACCGCGGACTACGTCGGGAGCACCGTGGTGATGTTCCGTGCCTGAGCCCGAGCGCCGGCTGCGCGTGTGCGCGCTGTACCCCGACCTGATGAACATCTACGCCGACCGCGGCAACCTGATCATGCTCGAGCGACGCTGCGCATGGCGGGGGATCGGCTTCGAGCTGTTGGCCAGCGGCCTGGAAGAGCCGCTGGATCCCGACGCCGCCGACCTCTACTACATCGGCGGGGGCCAGGACCGCGACCAGAAGCTGTGCGCCTATGACCTGGCCGAGCGCAAGCGCGACGACGTGCACGCCGCCGCCGCGCGCGGAGCGGTGATCCTGGCCGTCTGCGGCGGCTACCAGCTGCTGGGCCGCTCCTACCAGCTGGGCGACGAGACGCTCCCCGGGGTCGGGCTGGTGGACCTGCACACCGTGCGCGGTGACGGCCCGAGGCTGATCGGCAACGTGGCCATCGAAGTGGAGCTGGCCGCCGGTGACCGCCGGGTGCTCGCCGGCTTTGAGAACCACGGCGGCCGGACCTTCCTGGATGGCGCGGGTCCGCTGGGGCGCGTGCTCAAGGGCCACGGCAACAACGGCGGCGATCGATGCGAGGGCGTGCGCTCGGCCAGCGTCATCGGTACCTACCTGCACGGTCCCCTGCTGCCCAAGAACGCCTGGTTTGCCGATTGGCTGATCGAGACGGCGCTCGGGCTCTCCTCCCCGCTGGCGCCGCTGGACGATCGCCTCGAGGATGCGGCGCACGCGGAGGCGCGGCGGGTCGCCGGGGTATAGCGGATCCGCCTGAGCGTTTGCGCTCGACCCACTAGGATCGCCCAGGCCGCCTGTCGATGCACCGTCCCGGTTCTGCCACAACCGTCGCTCGCCTGGTCGCCGCCGTGCTGGTGGCGGCCGCCTGCGTGGGCTGCGGCAGCTCGAGGACGACCTTCTCCTCCTCGCCGTCGCGGACCGCCGCGAGCCAGACGACGACCTCATCGTCGAGCAGCGCCGCCACCGCCACCGCCACCTCGACCGCCACCGCCACCTCGACCGCCACCGACACGACCGCGCTACCCGGGGTCGGCAGGCCCGTGATCACCGTCGGCGACAAGAACTACGCCGAGCAGTTCGTGCTGGGCCAGCTCTATGTCCAAGCTCTGCGCGCTCAGGGCTACAGCGTCAACGTCAATCAGAACATCGGGCCCACCGACGTGACGGTACAGGCGCTGCAGAGCGGCTCACTGACCGTCTACCCCGAGTACCTCAACGTGTTCAACACCGCGGTGGCCGGCTACCGGCATGGGTTCGGGACGCTGCTCGACGCCTACCAGGGCGCCCAGCATTACGCGCTGGCCCACGGGATGCAGGTGCTGGCGCCCACGCCCTTCGCCAACACGGCTGCGATCGCGGTCACGGACGCCTACGCGGCCGAGAACCACGTACGCACCATCGGCGACCTCGACCATCTCACGGCCGCGCTCACGCTCGGGGGCCCGCCCCAGTTCCAGGGGGGCACGCCCGGACTTCCGGCGCTCAACGACCTCTACGGGTTCGTGCCCATCGGCTACCGCTCGATGGCGGTCGGCGACCAGTACCCGGCGCTCAACAGCGGCGCGATCCAGGCGGCGGAGGTCAACAGCACCGACGGCCAGCTGGCCACCGGAGACTACGTGGTCCTGCGCGACCCGCGCCGAGTGTTCGGCTGGGGCAACGTGGTCCCGGTCCTCTCGGCCAAGGCGATCGCCGCGGAGGGCCCGGCGTTCGCGGACACGCTCCAGCGGGTGGACGACACGCTGACCACCGCCACCATCCGCCAGCTCAACTACGCGGTGTCGATCGCGGGGCAGGACCCGGCCGCCGTGGCGCGCCAGTTCCTGCAGACCCACGGGCTCCTCACACCCCCGACGCCCTAGT
>DASXJW010000096.1:0-23517 GCA_036497165.1 Solirubrobacteraceae bacterium | reverse complement strand
CGGTTTCGCGCCCAGACCGGGCTCACGCCGCATGCCTTCCAGACCAACCTGCGGATCGCCAACGCGCGGCGGCTGCTGAGCGCGGGGCGGCCGATCGCCGAGGTCGCACTCGAGTGCGGCTTCGCCGACCAGCCGCATCTGACACGGACGTTCAAGCGCGCTGTCGGTGTGACGCCCGGCCGCTTCGTCGCCGCCGGCGCCTGAAAGCGCAAGATCGTTCAAGACGGCGGATGCCCCGCTGGGCATCCTCAGGCCCATGGCTGCCGTCACCGACTTCGAGACCAAGACCGCGATCGTCGTGCGTGACGACCTCGCGTCCTGGCAACGGCTGAACGTCTGCGCCTTCCTGATCAGCGGTGTCACTGCCTCCGCCGGACCGCAGGCAATCGGCGAGGACTACCTCGACGCCGACGGCAACCACTACCTGCCGCTGCTCGTCCAGCCGGTGCTGGTGTTCGAGACCGCGGGGGGCAAGCTACGCACGCTGCGCGAGCGGGCGGCGCGCCGGGAGGTCCCGGTGGCGATCTACACCGCCGACATGTTCGCCACCGGCAACGACGCCGACAATCGCGCCGCGGTGCGCGCCGTGGGCACCGAGCAGCTCGACCTCGTGGGGTTGGGCGTGCGGGCGGGTCACCGGGACGTCGACGCGATCGTGCGCGGGGTGTCGCGCCACCCGTAGAGGCGGCCGCGGGGCGCGCGTGTCGGAGCCGTTCCGCACCCTGGCGACCCATCGACAGTCCTTCGCGGTTTGTAACGCTCGGCTTACGGGGTGCACCGAACCTGCTCGACATGAACACGAGCACTCTCCGAAGCCCTGCGCCCGCGCCGGCTCCCCACGCCCTGCCCGTTCCCTCATCCCGCGACGCCGGACGGTGGCTGGCCGCGCACTGGCAGCGCGTGGCGCTGGCGGCGCTGCTCGCGCTGACGGCGGTCGCCTACCTCTGGGACCTCAGCGCCTCGGGGTATGCCAACAGCTTCTATGCCGCCGCCGTGCAAGCCGGCACCAAGAGCTGGAAGGCGTTCTTCTTCGGGTCGCTTGACCCCTCGAGCTTCATCACCGTGGACAAGCCCCCGGCCTCGCTGTGGGTGATGGGGCTCAGTGGCCGCATCTTCGGCTTCAGCAGCTGGAGCATGCTCGTGCCGCAAGCGCTCGAGGGCGTGGCGGCGGTGGCGCTTCTGTACGCCGCGATCAGGCGCTGGTTCGGCAGCGGCGCGGGGCTCGCCGCGGGCGCGCTGCTGGCCGCCACGCCGGTGGCGGCGCTGATGTTCCGCTTCAACAACCCTGACGCGCTGCTGGTCCTCCTGCTCATCGCCGCCGCCTACTGCCTGACCCGGGCGCTGGAGCGCGCCGGGACGCGGTGGGTGCTGGCCGCCGGGACGATGATCGGGTTCGCGTTCCTGGCCAAGATGATGCAGGCGTTCTTGGTACTGCCGGCGTTCGCCCTGGTCTACATGCTCGCCGCGCCCACCGGCCTGCGCCGCCGCGTGTGGCAGACGCTGGCCGGCGGACTGGCGATCGTGGCCAGCGCGGGCTGGTGGGTGGCGATCGTCGCGCTGTGGCCGGCCGGCTCGCGCCCGATGATCGACGGCTCGTCGGACAACAGCATCCTCAACCTCATCACCGGCTACAACGGGCTGGGCCGGATCTTCGGCGCCTCGGCGCCGGGCGGCGTCGGCGGGGGCGGCGGGGGCGGCGGGGGCGGCGGGGTCGCGAACTTCAGCGGCTCGACCGGCATCCTGCGGCTCTTTGACTCCCTGATGGGCGGCCAGGCCTCGTGGCTGCTCCCCGCCGCGCTGCTGGCGCTGGGTGCCGGCCTGGTGCTGACGCGGCGGGCTCCACGGACCGATCGCACGCGCGCCGCGCTGGTGCTGTGGGGCGGGTGGCTGGTCGTCAGCGGCCTCGTCTTCAGCCTGTCGGCAGGCATCATCCACACCTACTACACAGTGGCCCTGGCCCCCGCGATCGCCGCCCTGGTCGCGATCGGCGGCCGGATGCTGTGGGACCGGCGGGCGTCGGCGGGCGCCAGAGTGGCGGCGGGCGCGGCGGTGGCCATCAGCGCGGCCTGGGCCTGGGAGCTTCTGCACCGCACGCCGAACTGGCTGCCGTGGCTGCGCACGGTCGTCATCGTCGCCGCCGCCGGGTGCCTGGTGGCGCTGCTGGCGGGCGCGCTGTGGCGGCCGGTCGGCCGTCGGCTGGCCGTGGTGGCTGTGGTGCTCGGGGTCGTGGCGTCGATGGCGGGCCCGGTCGCCTATGCCGCGCAGACGGTGACCACGGCCCACACCGGAAGCGTGCCCTCGGCCGGACCGGCGACGGCCGGCGGACTCGGAGGCGGCTTGCGCGGTGCGAGGACACCGCCCTCCGGCGCCCGTCCGAGTGGCGCGCCCGGCGGTGCGAGGCCCGCCGGCGGCGCCCGGGGCGGCACGATGCCGGGCGCTGCTCATGGCGGCGGCTTTGGCAACCAGGCCACCGTGGACTCCGCGCTCACGCGCGCGCTGCGCGCCGGCGCCGGCAGCTACCGGTGGGTGCTGGCCACGTCCGGATCGCAATCGGCCGCCGCGATCGAACTGGCCACCGGAGAGCCGGTGATGGCCATCGGCGGCTTCGACGGCGAGGGCGGCAACCTCAGTCTCGCGCAGTTCGAGCGGTACGTCGGCGCGGGCGAGATCCATTACTACAGCGCCTCCTCGGGCGGTGGGCCAGCGGGCGGCACCTCCACCAGCGCCATCACCAGCTGGGTCAAGGCCCACTACAAGGCCGTGACCATCGGCGGCCAGACCTACTACGACCTCACGTCCCCGCAGGGTTAGGGCCCGGCGAGCCGGACTCCCTTCAGACCGGCGCCGCTCCGGAGGCGCCTTGCTGGCACCATGTCGCGCGATGGCCCACCGAGAGATCCATTCGTGGCTCATGGACATGGACGGAGTGCTCGTGCACGAGGAGGACGCCATCCCGGGCGCGGACGCATTCGTGGCACGGCTGCGCCAGCGGGGAGTGCCGTTCCTGGTGCTGACCAACAACTCGATCTACACCCCGCGCGACCTGGCGGCACGGTTGCGCACCAGCGGCATCGACGTTCCGGAGGAGTCGATCTGGACCTCGGCGCTGGCCACCGCCCGCTTCCTCCACGACCAGCGGCCGGGGGGCTCGGCGTATGTCATCGGGGAGGCCGGCCTGACCACGGCCCTGCACGAGGCCGGCTACACCCTGACCGAGCGCACCCCCGACTACGTCGTGCTGGGGGAGACGCGCACATACAGCTTCGAGCGCATCACCCACGCCATCCGGCTGGTCGAGAACGGGTCGCGGTTCATCGCCACCAATCCCGACGCCACCGGCCCCTCGGTGGACGGCCCTCTGCCGGCCACGGGCTCAGTGGCCGCTCTGATCAGCCGCGCCACCGGCGTCGATCCCTACTTCGTGGGCAAGCCCAACCCGCTGATGATGCGCTCCGCCCTGAACGCCATCGACGCCCACTCCGAGACCGCCGCGATGGTGGGGGATCGAATGGACACCGACGTCATCTCCGGACTCGAGGCGGGGATGGAGACGATCCTGGTGCTCACCGGGCTGACCACTCGCGAGGACGCCGACCGCCACCCGTACCGGGCCGGGCGGATCGTGGAGTCGATCGCCGATCTGCTCCCCGAACTGGACGACGACGGGGCCTAGCCCACCCACCCCCGCGCCCCCACGTGGCCGCCGGATCGATCATCGAGCGCGCATTGCAGCTACCCTGCGCTGCATCACTCGCGCAGGGGCGCGACTCCAGGGCACGCCGGCCGGCGAATTTGCGGACTGACCGACATGTTCTGCAACCTTTGAGGTCCGACACCCGTGACACTGTGTCAATGCTTCCCGCCGGTCCGCCTGTGATGCGACTACGCTGCCACCCCCAAATCAACGTTTCACGCAAGGAGACAGGATGAACAAGACGGAGCTCATCGACGCGATCGCCAAGGAAAGCGGGCTGTCCAAGGCCGAGTCAGGCCGCGCACTGGATTCGCTGCTCACCACGGTGACCAAGACCCTGAAGAAGGGTGACGAGGTCGCCATCACCGGTTTTGGCAAGTTCTCGGTGGCCAAGCGCGGCGCGCGCACGGGCCGCAACCCGCAGACGGGTGAGCCCGTCAAGATCAAGGCGTCCAAGAACGCGAAGTTCACCGCCGGCGCGACGCTGAAGAACGCGGTCGCGGGCCGGCGTCGTTAGGCGGCGGCAGGTTCGGCGGCACGGGCGTCCCGGCCCGGCCGCCGACTACTCCTCGGCGAAGTCCTCGTCGACCGCGAGGCCGGGCTCGTCCTCAGCGGCGTGAACGGCACAGAGCGTCGGGCCGCCCGACTCGAGCACCGCCTGAAGCTCGGCCGCCGTCAGCCGGGCGCCGCACTCCTCGCACCGCTCCCCGGCGGTCTCGATGCTGTGCTCCTCCAGGCTCATGGGGCCGAGTCTAGCCCCCGCCATCCCCCTTGACGGAATCGCCGGTGCCCGAACCCGCGTTGCTGAGTGTCCCGGTCCCGACCGAGGCGCCGGCGAAGATGCAGCCCGCGATCAGGAGGAGCCAGAGGGCGACCATCGTCCGCGGATGGCGGGCCGAGGCGCCGGAAATGGAGCTCACCGCCCGGGTCAGATGCCCGACGGCTCGCTGCCGGAGTGGGATGCCAAGCGTGGATTTCTCATGCTTGCCAGCCGGGCGGCGGGGGCCCGCGCTGTCGCTGGGGCCAGGCGTCGAGCCCGCGCTGGCGCCCCCCGAATCGCAGATGGGGTCAACCCCATAGCGGCGGCCGAGGTGGCAGCGTGGGGGCGCGACTGAGCGACACGGCCAACGACCGGGGCCGATTTTGCAGCTATTTCCTTCACTATCGGCCACTCCCGCGTTGGCCCTGCGGCCGCTGCGGCGCGGCGACTGCGACCGGCTGCTGTCGTGGCTCGAGAGCCGCGTCCAGCTCGCCGTCTGCACCTTCAACGCGCCGGCGATCGCCTGCCACCGGTCCGCCGGCTTCGTCATCGAGGCCGGCGGGTACGACACTCTAGGCCGCGTCGCCGGTGGGCACGACGCCGGCCGCTTCCACCATGAGGATCACGGCGCGCCCGGGGGCGCTGGTGCGATGCATGACGGTGCGCGGCACGGTATAGCCCTGGTGGCGCGTGAGGCGCACCGAGTCGCGATCCTCCAGCTCGATCACGAGCTCACCCTCGAGGACCATGAAGAACTCGTCGGTGTCGTCGTGCTTGTGCCAGTGAAAGTCGCCCTCGATCACGCCGATGCGGATGACCGCGTCGTTGACGGAGGTCAGCGTCTGGTTGAACCAGGGCTCGTGCGCCGCCGCTTCGGCGTCGATGTCGATCAGCCTCTGGTAGCCGAACCTGTTGTCGGTACGGATGTCGTAGTCGCCCTCGGAAAACCCCGTCTTCATGGCCCACCTCTCAGATCAGCGCCGGCGTCGCTCGGGTCGAGCTTAGAGGCCGGCCGCCCGGGCGGGGAGAGTCGTCAGGAGCTCGATGTAGCGCGCGGCCGAGCGCTCGAGGATCCACTCGGCGTCGCGTCGCACCACCGGGGACCACCAACCGCCGTAGATGCGATCGAACGCGTAGGGAGCCAGGGCGTCGAGGATGCCGCGCACGCCCGGCTCAGCCAGCGGCAGGCGAACGGGCGCGCTGTAGACGAACGACACCCGGTCCTCCCCCGGGGTCACGAAGATCGTGTCGCCGCACAGGATCGCGCCGCGTCCCTCCGCGCCGGCCGTCCAGTGCAGGACCGAGCTGCCGGCGAAGTGGCCCCCGCACTGCACCAGGGTGACGCCGGGGAGTGGCTGCAGGACATCGGACCACCGCCGCACCGCGGAGTCGGGACGCATGAGCCAGGCGGCGTCGGTGTCGGGAAGGAGAATCGGGGCGTCGAACGCGTGGCTCCACTCCACCGCCGCGCCGTACATGTGGGGATGGCTCGAACTGATGGCGCTCAGCCCGCCCGCCGCGCGGACCGCATCCAGGGCGCTGTCGTCGACGAACGGTGAGGGGTCCCAGAGCAGGTTGCCCGCCTCGGTGCGCACGAGCAGGGCGCGATGCCCGACGCCGATGACGGGCTCGGTCGCAATCCCGGTCAGGCCGGGCTCCACCTCGCGGACCAAGGAGTGATACCCGTCGCCGGCGAGCTGTGCCATCGTCGTCCAGCGCTGACCGGTGGGGGGCACCCACTGGCGCTCGTCCTCGCAGAGGGGACAGCGCTCGGGCGGCGCGGCGGCCGGAGGGAAGTTGGCGCCACAGGCCGGGCAGATCCAGATGGGGGGCGTGGCCACCCCGCCAGCTTGACAGCTCAGACGGGCGCCTGGCAGGCGCGGGCCTGCGCCGGCCGGGCGCTGCCATCACTTGCAGCTGGGGTCCGGGTCGAAGCTGACGTTTGACTGCGCCAGCGTCAGGGGCCCGCCCGAGGGGATCAGCTGAATGTGGTTGACCTCGGTGTTGCCGGGGTCGTCGGAGGATCGAACGGCCTGTAGAGCCCGTACTGCGCGAGTTGGGCCTCGGTGATCTGCGCCGCGCTCGAGCGCAGGAGGCTGTTGACGCCGATGTCCTCCGCCTCGCCCCTGGTGTGGGGGTCGTCGGCAAATCCGCCGACGGCGACGCTGTGGGCCGGCGTGCGATAGCCGCTGATGCCGTAGATGACGATGCCCAGCGCCCTGGCCAACTGGTCCAGGCGAGTGGTGAGGACGGGGAGCTGACCCTGAGCCTGGCTCGTGCCCGGGTCGGCGACGAAGCCCGGACCCGACGCCTGAACGACCGGCGCGGCGTCGGCGCGGGAGAGCGCGCCGCCGCAGAGGTTGAGCTGCTTGAGCTCCCGCTTGACCTCGGCCAGCGAGGGGGCGTGGGCGTTGACGTCGCCGACGATCGCCTCGTCGCCGGCGGCGGCCGAGACGTGGGCTCCGGCGGCGGGCTCGACCGCCTGGGGGTGAGCCTGCGGCAGGGCGGCGATCGCGGCGACGTCAGGCGCTGAGGGGTTGGAGCCGTGCGCCGCGCTGCCGCAGCCGGCGACCGCGGCGGCAAGGGCGCAGATGGCAGCCAGCGACCGGGCCGACCGCGCCGGTCTCAGTTGCATATGTCGCAGAAACCGCTCGTGCAGGTGCACACCGGAACAGCGGCGCCGGCGCGCAGCGGGCCCCATTCGCGGACCCACGGCACGGCGGCCGGGTTGTAGCGATCGTGCTGACCACCGGGCCAGCAGTAGGTCACCAGCCGTCCGGTCAGCCCGCGCAGCCGCCCCTGCCGGGCGGCCGAAGCTGCGGCGATGTGCGAGTGAAGCTCGGATGGATCCATCGAGGTCAGGCGCTGGAGATGGGGGAAGGCGCCTGGCGGGCAGATACCCGTATCGGCCGTCGAACTCACGAAACGCAATGTATGGGCTGTCCCGAGGGGACGTCCCGCGCACGCGGCTCCGGCGCAAGGAGGGGCGGCGCGCGCGGCATACTGTGAGGGTGATGACCGCGTTCGACGATCCGAGGTCGAAAGCCGGAGTCCCCCACTGGCGCCGTCCACTGGTTCGCTCGCGGCCCGAGGACCGGACGTCCGACACGCCGCAGACGCCGGGAATGCGGCGGTACGCGGCCATCTCCGGGAGCCTGACCGGCTCCCAGCACCTGTGGATGGGCGGCAACACGGTGCACCCGGGGCAGAAGTCCGCCGACCACCATCACGGCGAGGCCGACAGCGGGATCTACATCGTCTCCGGCCACCCGCGGTTCGTGTTCCTGGTCGACGGCTCCGAGGTGCACATCGACGCCGCCCCCGGCGACTTCGTCTACGTCCCGGCGTGGGTCCCGCATCGCGAGGAGAACCCGTCACCCCACGAGGAGGCTGTGGTCGTGCTGGCCCGCAGCACCCCCGAGGAGATCGTCGTGAATCTCCCCAGCCTGTGGTCGGTCGACGGGATCCCCGGCGCCACTGAGTCCTAGGACGCAGCGGAGCCGGCCCGCCGCGACGGTGAGGTAGGCCTGCGGGGAATCTGAGGTAGGGCGGCGGGACAAGACAAGGCACGCGCCCGATGTGCGGGTCGCGGCTTAGACGCATGCTTGACGCATGCTCACCACCACCGCATCCACCCCCCGCCGCCGCCTTCCGGGCGGCCGCCCGTTTCACCTCCTCCTCGTCGGCCTGGCCGCCTCGGCGCTGGGCGACTGGCTCTACAACGTCGCCCTGCTGGCACTGGTGTTCGGGCGCACCGGCTCGGCGACGTGGGTCGCGCTGACGACCGCCGCCCGCGTGGCGCCCATCGTCGTGCTGGGCCCGCTCGGGGGCGTGGTCGCCGACCGCGTGGACCGCCGGGTGCTCATGGTCGGCGCCGACGTCGTCCGCATGGCGCTGATGGTGGCGCTGGCGATGGTCGCCGCCGCCGGGCTGCCGATCCTCCTGGCCCCGGTGCTGGCCGCCGCGGCGACCGCGGCGAGCACGGTCACCATGCCCGCCGTGGCCGCCTCCACCGCCCGGCTGGTGGACGCGGGCGAGCTTCAGCGCGCCAACGCGCTGCGCGCCGCCATCGGCCAGGGCGCCGTCGTGGCCGGCCCCGCGCTCGGCGCGGCGGTGCTGGCGCTGAGCGGCCCGGCCGCGGCGATCCTCCTCAATGGGCTGTCCTTCGCGATCTCCGCCGCCGCGGTGCTGGCGATCGCTCCGGGGCCGGCCTTCGCGCCCCGCCACGCGCAGGACGGCGAGCTCCCGAGCCTCGCCGACGATCTCCGGGCCGGCGCCCGGGCGCTGCGCGGCGCCCCGGCGGCGGTGCGGCTGGTGGCGGCGGACGTGCTGTGCAGCGGCGTGTACGGGTTGCTGACGGTGATGCTGGTGCTGGTCGGCCGCCAGGTCGGGGCCGGGGACGGCGGCTACGGCATCCTCCTCGGCGGCTTCGGCGCAGGTGGGCTCCTCGGCGCCGCGCTGGTGGCCCGCGCCGACGCGCCCGCGACGTGGCGGCGCACGCTGGCGGTGGCGCTGCTGCTGGTGGCGACGGCCATGGCGGCGCTGGGGCAGAGCTCCACCCTCATCGAGGCCCTCGCCCTCGCGGTCCTCGGCGGCGGCGGCATGATCGTCGGCGAGGTCCTGTCCGAGACGGCGCTGCCGCGGATGCTCGATGACGAGGTGCTGGGCCGGGCCTATGGGCTGGCCGTCCCGACCTCGCTGGGCGGCATCGTCATCGGCTCTCTGCTCGCCGGCCCGCTGGTGTCCCTGCTCGGGCTCCAGGGCGCGTTCCTCGCGGCCGGCCTGTTCGTGGCGGTGGTGGCGGCGCTGCTGCTGCGCCATCCACTCGCCGCCACCGCCGCCCTGGCGCCGGTGGCGCCGGTGGCGCCGGTGGCGCCGGTGGCGGCGGCCCACTGAGAGGTGGCGCCTTCCCGCGCACCGATGAAATCGGCCGCCGGCGACGTTGTAGACGTCAGGTCAGAGCATCCGAGCACGAGGAGACACGGCGATGGGAACGGTGGTCGCGGACATGTCGGTATCGCTGGATGGGTTCATCGCCGACCCGGAGGACGGGGTGGGGCCGCTGTTTGACTGGTACGACAACGGCCCGGTGCCGTTCACGTTTCCCGGCGACGGCCGGGCGGCGCATCTCACCGAGGCCAGTGCCGGGCACCTGCGGCGGATCCTGACCGAACTGGGGGCGCTGGTGGTGGGGCGGCGTCTGTTCGACGTCGCCCACGGCTGGGGCGGCAGCCATCCCGCCGGGGTGCCGGTGTTCGTCGTGACCCACGCCGCGCCGGCGACGTGGTCGGAGGGCGCCACGCCCTTTGAGTTCATCACCGCCGGTGTGGCCGATGCGATCGCCGCGGCGCAGGAGGTCGCGGGCGAGCGGTCGGTCGGCATCGCCAGCGCCCATGTCGCGCAGCAGGCCTTGGACGCGGGGCTGCTCGACGTCATCCAGGCCAACCTGGTGCCGGTCCTGCTCGGACGCGGCATCCCGTTCTTCGCGGGCCTGGAGCGCTACCCGGTCATGCTCGAGAACCCGACCGTCGTCGCCGGGGATCGGGTCACGCACCTGTACTTCCGCGTGCGCCGGTGACTCAGCCGCCCCCGACTCCCGCGGCCGGCGGCGGCGCCTGCACCGCATCCGGCTCGGCGATGACGGTCTCCGCCGCCCATTCACGCAGCCGGAAACGCTGCACCTTGCCCGTGAGCGTGCGCGGCAGGTCGTCGACGAAGCGCACCACATGGGGGTACTCATAGCGCCGCATTCGCTCCTTGCACCAGGCGCGCAGCTCGTCGGCCAGCGCGTCGTCGCCGGGGTCGTCGCCGGCGCAGACCACATAGGCCGCGATCCGGCTGGCGTCGTCGATGCGGACCCCCACCACGCCGACCCCGGCGACCCGGGGGTGCTCCATGAGGGCGTGCTCCATATCGATCGGGGAGACCCACAGGCCGCCCACCTTGAGCATGTCATCGACGCGGCCGACGTAGGCGTAGGTGCCGTCGGCGGCGCGCTCGTAGCGGTCCCCGGTGATGAACCAGTCGCCCAGCATCGAGGCCTTGGTCTTGTCGTGCTGGTGCCAGTAGGAGGCCGCGCACGAGTCGCCGCGGACGTGCAGGGCGCCGATGCCCGGCCCCTCGAGCATCGTGCCGTCGTCGGCGACCAGCCGCAGCTCGTAGCCCGGCACGGGGCTCCCGGTGGTCCCCGGCCGGACGTCGCCCGGCCGATTGGAGCAGTAGATGTGCAGCATCTCCGTCGATCCGATGCCGTCGACGATGTCTGACCCGAACCGCTCGCGCCACCGGGTGATCGTGGTGGGAGGCAGGGGCTCGGCCGCCGACACGCAGAAGCGCACCGAGTCAAGCGCTCCATCGGCATCCGGATCGCGGACGAGCAGCCCGAACAGCGCGGGCACGCTGAAGAACACCGAGGGCCGGCGCGCCCGGAGGGTCTCCAGGATCGCCGGTGGGCGGGGCGCGCCGGACAGCAGCACCGAGGTTCCGCCGAACCAGAGGGGGAACGTCAGGCCGTTGCCCAGCCCATAAGCGTGAAACAGCTTGGTGGTGGAGAAGTGCACGTCGTCGGGCCCGAGCCCGAGTACTCCGCCGGCATACTGCTCGCAGGTGACGCCGATGTCGTGCTGGAGGTGAACGACGCCCTTGGGCTTTCCGGTCGAGCCCGAGCTGTAGAGCCAGAAGGCCGTGTCGTCGGGGTGGGTCGGGACCGCCTCGAGCTCGGGTGGTTGCGCGGCCATGGCGGCGTCGAGGTCGGTCACCCCGGCGTCGTCGCGGCCGCGAACCAGCCAGCGGACGGAGCGGCCGTCCAGCGCGGCGCGCAGGCGGTCGAGCACGGCGGCATCGCACACGACGACCTCGGCGTAGGAGTCGTCGACGAAGTGGCGATAGTTGTCGTCCTTGTCGAGATGGCTGACCGGAACGGGGACGGCGCCGATCCGGATCGCGGCGAGGAACACGATCGGGAACACGGTGGTGTCGTCGAGCACGAGAAGCACGCGCTCCTCGCGCCGGACCCCCAGCGCACGCAGGAGGTGGCCGGCGCGGTTGACCTGCCGGCGCAGCTCCTCGTAGGTGAGCGTGGCGTCGGAGGCGATGAACGCCGTCGCGTCCCCCCGGCCGGCGCTCACATGGCCTTCGACGATCTCACTGACGTTCCACGCTTGAGACATGTCCCTCTCCTGACACTCGGTCACCGCGGACGCTACGCCGCCCGCTTCTGCCCCACATCCAGCTCTCCCTCGAGCTGCGCGAAGTACCCGATCGCGCGGGCGCGCCAGCGCTCGTGGCGACCGGCGAACAGATCGTGAGCCCGCCGGCGCGGCCAGCCCGCCGGCAGCAGCGCCGCGGGCAGGTCGGGATCCAGGAACGGGAACCGCCGCCACGCATGCACGAGCAGCGTCTGCTGGCGAAAGCAGGCCTCAGGCGAGAGCGGGCGCACGCGGGCGAAATCGTCGATGAACGCCTCGTACTGCGTCCGCACGCCGTCCAGATCCCACGCGTCGGCGACGAGCTGGAGTGGGTCGCCGATGCTCCCGAACTCGGCCACGAACGACCGCGCCTCGGCCGCCGGCTCCTCACCGATGGCGGCGGCGAGCTCGTCCTCGCGCTCGACATGGGGCGTGAGCCACACGCCGCCTCCCAGCGAGCCCAGCCCGGTCCAGGCCAGCCGGGAGCGCAGCTGATGGCGCACCGCCCGGCGCTCCTCCGGGACCCGAAGCACCACCACCAGCCAGCGGCCGTCCCACCGCCACGGCCGGCCGAAGGAATAGATGCGGTCGGCTCCGGTGCGCAGCAGCTGCGCCGTGGGCTCGCCCAGCGTCATCCGCGCGCGGCGGCCGCGGCGCTCGGTGATCAGCCAGCCGTCGCGCGTGCTGCGCGCCACGGCCTGGCGCGCCGCCTGCTGGCTGTAGCCCAGCGACACGAGCGCGGCCACAAGGGTCTCCTGCCAGACCCCCTGGGACCGCGGCAGCACGTACTCGCCGAGGACCGTGAGCAGAAGTGAGCGCGCCGCCGGCGCGCCGACCGACCGGCGTCTCAGCTGCTCGTCGATGGGTCGTCTCCCTCGGCGTCGAACTCGGAGCGCACCGCCTCGAAGTGCGTGTTGCAGCTGCGGCAGCGCAGCTGGCGGGTGATCAGCTGCCCGCCCCAGGGCGCCACCACCTCGATGTCGGGTGAGTCGCAGAACGGGCAGGTGAGCGGGGCCGGGCTCATCGGCGGTGTGACTCGTCCCAGTCAGACCAATCCGACGGATCGCGCAGGTCCGCGGCGGCGCCGGCCGACATGAGGCGTCCGGTCAGCCAGTCGCGGACTCGACCGCGGATCTCCGCGGGCCCGGCGCTGACCATTCCCTCGGACACCGCGGCGCGATAGCCGGCATGGTCGGCCGGCCCGGGCCAGCGCGCCGCGGCCGCCCACATCTCCGCGATACGGGTCAGGAGCAGATCGCGATCAGCCCCGCCCGCGGCGCACAGGCGCCTCAGCCACGCCTCGGCGTGCACCCGGTGAGCGCCCTCCTCCTGCAGGATCTTGCGGGCGCGCTGGGCCAGCGGCTCGAGTGCGCTGTCGCGGGCGCTGGCCACCCAGGTGGTGAGGATGCCGTCCACCACGAGGTTGGCCGCGATCACCGACGCCCAGTCGGGCAGCTCGGCGGCGATCACCCGAAGGGGGTACCCGGCGTCCAGGCCCTCGTCGTCGCGGTGCACGCCCAGCTTGGCCAGGACGGGATAGGTGGAGCGGGCATGCCCGAGCTCGTCCTGGGCCATCGCCGCGGCGGCCACCGCGGACTCGATCGTCGGCGCGCTCACCGCCCACTCGCCGTAGCGCCGGCCCAGCGCGCTCTTGTTGTCGGCCAGCGAGCCGATCAACGAGATCATCGTGACCGTCGCGGCGTCGAGGGTGCTGCCTGTGCTGGTGCTCATGCCCGGATCGCCTCGCGGATCTCCGCGCGCGGAACGAGGATCATGTGCACCCACGGGTGCTCGTCGTAGATGGCGCGCGCGCACACCAGAGCCAGATCCTCGTCTGACTCCGTGAGGGTGCCGACGTGATGAAGCGGCTCCTCATAGGCCTGGCGCGCGAACACCTCCCATACGGTCTCCTCGGCACGACTCATACGACGATCCCCAGCCGCCGCATGGTCTGGCGGGCGTCGGCGCGGATGCGGTCCTTGGTCCAGACGGGATCCCATACGACCTCGATCGCCACCGCGTCGATCGCCGGGTCGGCCAGCAGAGCCTGCGTGATGTCCTGCTCGATGAACTCCATGGCGGGACAGCCCATCGAGGTGTAGGTGATCTGCAGGTCGGCGCGGAGCGACTCGGGGGCGTAGGCCACGGAGACGATCAGCCCCATCCCGAGGACCGACACCGGAATCTCCGGATCCTCGACGTGGCGCAGCGCCTCCCAGATCCGGGCCTCCACCTGCGGCGCGCTGGGCAGGGCGGTCACGCTCATGCGGCCCGCCTCAGCGAGGTGGTCTGATACCCGCGCTGCAACGTGGTGACGTAGCCGCGGTTCATCGGCCCCCGCGCTCGCCATCGCGCCATCACCTGATCCCAGCCGATCGGCCCCTCCTCGAGCCGCCACTCGCGCTTCTCCTGGTCGAAGGGCGCGGGGAACGGGCAGTCGATGACGTAGCGCTCCCGCTCTGCGTCGAAGTGAGCCGGGACGCGGATGCCGATCTCCTCCATGAAGGGGACGACCTCGCTCATCCACCACTGGCGCAGCTCGTCGTTGGACTTGCCCTTGAAGCCGTAGTCCAGCTGGACGGAGTGCTTCTTCTGATCATCGGGCAGGCCGAACCACTCCAGGGTGAGGATGAACATCCAGTCCACGGCGGCCTGGACCGCGGTGCGGCCGTCGGGTTCCTTGCAGAGCTTCTTGCACCAAGTGCGCCCGTGACGCAGGTGGAAGGTCTCCTCCTTGTCGACCTTGGCCAGCGCCCGCTTCCACGGACCGAAGGTGCTCGACTGAAAGACGTCGGAGAGCAGCACGAACCCGGCCTGGTCGTACATGGCGTTGGCGCACACCAGCTCCACCCAGGAGTTGAGCGGGACGTCGAAGGCGTAGGGGTACTTGAACTGCTCGGCGGGCCGCTCGTAGATGAGCCAGTCCATGTCGACCCCGAGGTCGCCGAGCAGCCGGTAGCCGATGTGGGCGTGGGCCAGCTCGTCCTGGATGATCGACATCGCCGAGCCGAAGTTGTTGAGCGCCGGCGCATGGCTCGCCGCACGCAGATACGAGGGCGCCGACACGAACTCGGTGTCGGCGGAGACGGTGAGGATCCGACGCATCCCCTCCAGGTACTTGGGCGACATGTGCTGCAGGCCCTCGACCAGCTTGCCGGCAGCCAGATGCTCCTGGACCTGCTCCTCGGTGAGCGGCGCGAGCTCCTCGATGGGTGTGGCGGACACGAGACCCCTCTGTCGCAGGTGTGACACTTGACTTACGTTCGCCAGCGTATAGTCTCTTCACACCGAGGTCAAGCAAGAGGAGATCCAGTGCCCGAGATGCTGATCGGAGGAGAGTGGCGCCAGGGGGCGGCGCACGAGGAGATCGAGGTGGTCAACCCGGCCACCGAGGACGTCGTCGACAGCGTTCCGGCCGGCTCGGCCGAGGACGTGGAGCTGGCGGTGGCGACGGCCAAGCGCGCGTTCGCGGCCTGGTCGGCGACCGACGTCGAGAAGCGCGCCGCCATCCTGAGCCGGGCCGCCGACCTCATCGATGAGCACGCGAAGGAGCTCGCGGGCACCCTGACCTCAGAGCAGGGCAAGCCGCTGGCCGAGGCGAGGGGCGAGGTCACCCATCTCGCGCACGGCGTGCGCTACTACGCCGAGGCCGCGACGAAGGTGCGCGGCGCCTACCAGGACCTTCCGTCGACGCTCGGGCCGGCCTACGGCATGGTCATCCGCCGCCCCATGGGGGTGTGCGCGGCGATCACGCCCTACAACTTCCCGCTGACCCTGCTGGGCACCAAGGTGGCGCCGGCGCTGGCCAGCGGCAACACCGTGGTGGCCAAGCCCGCCGCCACCACCCCCTTGGCCACGCTGGAGGTGGCTCGCCTGTTCTCGGAGGCCGGGGTGCCCGACGGCGTGCTCAATGTCGTCACGGGCCGAGGCTCGGTGATCGGCGACGCGCTCGTCTCGCATCCCGACGTCCGGCGCGTGGCCTTCACCGGCTCGACCGAGGTGGGGCGGCACGTGGCCAGGCTGGCGGCGGCCGACCTCAAGCGGCTCTCGCTGGAGCTGGGCGGCTCGGACCCGGTCATCGTGTGTGCCGACGCCGACGTCGACGCGGCGGTGAAGGCGGTCATCATCGGCCGCTACTGGAACGCCGGCCAGGCCTGCCTGGGCTGCAAACGGGTGTTCGTGCACGACTCGATCTACGACGCCTTCGTCTCCCAGCTGGTTGAGCGGGTGGGGCGCTACGAGCCCGGCGACGGGACGGTCAAGGCCGAGAAGCCCAAGCTGCGCATGGGCCCGATCCACACTCGGGCGGGGCGCGACGAGCTGCTCGAGCAGATCGAGAGCGCGACCTCCTCGGGCGGCGAGCTGCTCATCGGCGGCGGTGCGGGCACCACGCAGAAGGGCTGGTTCCTGGAGCCGGCCGTGATCGCGGAGCCCGGCTCGGACTCGCGCGTGATGACCGAGGAGGTGTTCGGACCGGTCCTGCCCGTGCTGCGCTTCTCCGACTTCGGCGACGCCATCGCCCGCGCCAACGACACCCCGTACGGGCTGGGGTCATCGCTGTGGACCCATGACGCCCGGCTCATTCACCGCGCGGCCCTCCAGATCGACTCCGGCATGACCTGGGTCAACCAGATCCACTACGGGTATGACGAGCTGCCCTTCGGGGGGGTCAAAGCATCGGGCTTCGGCAAAGAGCACGGCCTGGAAGCGCTGGACTCCTACGTCGAGCTCAAGTCCGTGGTCGTGGGAGGGCTGGCGTGATGGCGGTCACCTACGAGGCGGGGACCATCACGCTGGACAACCCGCCGGCCAATTCCTATGACATCGCCTTCATGCGTGAGCTGGCCGGCGCGATCGAGGCCGCGGACGCCGATGCCTCGGTGAGGGTGGTGGTGGTGCACTCGGCCAGTGAGAGGTTCTTCTCCGCGGGCGCCGACATCAAGCGCTTCCTGGCCAACGACACCGACGCCAACATGGACATGATCCGTCTGGCACACGAGGCGCTGGCCTCCATCGCCCGCTCGCCCAAGGTGTTCGTGGCCTGCATCGCGGGGCACGCCCTTGGCGGCGGCCTGGAGATCGCCCTGGCCTGCGACGTGCGTTACGCGATCGAGGGCCGCTACCGGCTCGGAACTCCCGAGGTCACGCTCGGCCTGCTGCCCGGCAACGGCGGCACCCAGCGGCTGCCCCGGCTGATCGGCGCCGGGCCGGCGCTGGAGCTGCTCATCACCGGCCGCACGCTGTCGCCCGAGGAAGCACGTTCGCTCGGGTTGGTCTCCCAGGTGTTCGCCGACCAGGCGGCGTTCGACGATCACGTGAAGGGGCTGCGGGCGCTGCCTCCGCTGGCGCTGGCCAACATCAAGCGTGCTGTGTACGACGGCATGGAGCGCCCCCTGGCCGACGGGCTGGCGGTCGAACGCGACCTCATCGGTGAGCTGTTTCGCTCGCAGGACGCCCGCGAGGGTCTGACGGCGTTCAGCGAGAAGCGCGCTCCGGAGTTCGTGGGCGCATGAGCACCCAGACCATCACCCGCTATGCCGGCGCGTTCATCGACGGCGGCGAGCACACCAACGGAGGCGACCCCCTGCCGATCACCAACCCCGGCACGGGCGAGGTGTTCGCCGAGGTGCCGGGCGGCACCGAGGCCGACGTCGACGCCGCGGTGGGCGCCGCGGCGCGCGCCCAACAGGAGTGGTCGGCACTTGCCGTCTCCAAGCGCGGAGAGGTCGTGGGCAGAGCCGCCCAGCACGTGGAGGCGCACCTCGAGGAGCTCGTCCCCCTGCTCACCCGCGAGCAGGGCAAGACGCTACGTGACAGCCGGATCGAGCTGACCAAGGCCATCGACACGCTCATGCACTACGCCGGGCTGTCCAAGGCGCTGCGCGGCGTGCACACCCCGGGCCTGGATCCGGGCGTGGACGGCATCGTGCTGCGCCGCCCGCTCGGCGTCGTGGGCGCGATCGTGCCCTGGAACTTCCCGACGACCCTGCTGTGCAACAAGGTCGCCCCCGCGCTGGTGGCGGGCAACGCAGTGGTGGCCAAGCCGGCCGGCACGACCCCGCTGACCACGCTGCGCTTCTGCGAGCTGCTGTGCGAGGGCGGCCTGCCCACCGGGGTGTTCAACGTCGTCTGCGGCGGCGGGTCGAGCACCGGAACGGCGCTCGTGCGCCACCCTCTGGTGCGCAAGATCGCCTTCACCGGGTCCACGCCGGTGGGGGAGCAGATCATGGCCCTGGCCGCGCCGGGTTGCAAGCGCGTCACGCTGGAACTGGGCGGGTCTGACCCGATGATCATCTGTGACGACGCCGACCTGGACGCGGCCGCGAGCGCCGCCTCGATGGGCCGCTTCTACAACTGCGGCCAGGCGTGCCTGGCGATCAAGCGCGTCTACGTCTTCGGGGCGGTGGCCGACGAGGTGATCGAGCAGATCACCGCAAAGGCCAAGCGCCTGAAGGTGGGCCGTGGCGACGTGAAGGGCTCGCAGATGGGGCCGCTGCACACCGCCGCCCAGCGCGACGAGGTGGCCGGCCAGGTGTCGCGCACGCTCGAGCGCGGCGGCACGCTGCTCGCCGGCGGCGGCCCGCCCGATGACCCGGACCTGGACGGCGGGTTCTTCTACACCCCCACCGTGGTCGTCGATCCCCCCCACGACGCCCCCATGGCCACCGAGGAGGTGTTCGGCCCGGCGCTGCCCATCTGGCGCGTCGCCGACCTCGACGAGGCCATCGCCCGCGCCAACGAATCGCCCTTCGGGCTGGGCTCCTCGGTGTGGACGCGCGACCTGGCGCGCGCGCGGCGGGCGGCGGAGCGCATCGAGGCCGGCTACACGTGGGTCAACTCCCGCACCAAGGTCTACGACGAGCTCCCCTTCGGCGGCTGGAAGGCCAGCGGCTACGGCAAGGAGCACGGCCTGGAGGCGTTTGACCACTACACGGAGACCAAGTCCGTTGTCTTCGGCGGCTGAGGGCGGCTCGCTCAGAGACTCGCCCTGGGACCTGGCCGACTTCCCCGTCGCGCTCATCGACCTCTCGCGCACCTTCGAGGGCTTCCTGGGCCTGGAGTGGCTCGACCTGACCCCGGAGGTGGCGCGCGTGCGGTTCGAGGTGCGCGAGAACCTCAAGCAGCCGCTGGGCCTTCTGCACGGCGGCATCTACTCGGCAGTGGCCGAGACGGTGGCCTCGGTGGCGACGGTGCGCGCGGTGTGGAAGGACGGGATGATCGGATCGGGCCTGAGCAACTCGGCCAGCTTCCTGCGTCCGGTGACCGCCGGCACCGTGCACGTCAGCGCCCGGTGCCACGGCCACGACGACCGCGAGTGGCTGTGGGGCCACGAATTCCGCGACGACCAGGACCGGCTGTGCGCACTGGTCGACGTGACGATCGCCGTGCGCCCGCTGCCGGGGCGGTGAGCGCTGCCGAGGTGGAGGTCGGGGGCTTGGCGGTCGAGATCCTCGACCTCCCGGCCACCGACGCCGGCGCCGGGGCGCCGCTCGTCCTCCTGCATGAGGGCCTCGGGTCGGTGGGGCTCTGGCGCGACTTTCCCACCCGGCTGCACGACGTCACCGGCCGCCGGCTGATCGCCTTCTCCCGGTTCGGGCATGGACGCTCGGCCCCGCCGCCGCATCCTCGCACGCCCGCGTTCTTCCACGAGGAGGCGCTACAGGTCCTCCCGGAGCTGCTCGAGGCGACGGACGTGCACGCGCCCGCGCTGGTCGGCCACAGCGACGGGGCCTCGATCGCGCTCATCCACGCCGCGCATCACCGCGTCAGCGCTCTGGTTCTGTTGGCGCCGCACGTGTTCGTCGAGGACATCTGCGTCAGCGCGATCCGGGAGACGCGCCAGGCGTTTGTATCGGGCGCCCTGCGCGAGCGCATGGCCCGCCACCACGAGGACCCCGACGCCGCGTTCTGGGGATGGTGCGACGTGTGGCTCGACCCCGCCTTTCGCGGCTGGAGCCTGGAGGAGGAGGCCGCGAGCCTGACGGCGCCGGCGCTGCTCATCCAGGGCGCCGAGGACCCGTATGGCTCGCTGGCGCAGCTCGAGCGCATCGAGGCTCGAGCCCGCGGCCCGGTGCGGCGGCTGGTCCTGAGCGGCGGGCACAGCCCGCACCTGGAGCACGGCCAGGAGGTGATCGAAGCCACCGCGGCCTTTCTGCGGGCCCAGAGCGCTTAGCGCCGTCGCGCCGCGCCGCGGCTACTGGAACAGGATCAGGCGGTAGGCCGTGAAGGCGAACCCGACGGCGAGCAGGCTCCAGGTGATCGGCCAGCTCAGCGTGCGTATGAACGCCCGCTCCCAGCGACCCACGAAGAGGACGTAGCCGAAGATGCCCGCCAGCATCACCGCGTAGATGATGATGGCCACCAGGGGCGGCGGGGCGAGGCCGACGATCGGAGCCACGATCAGGCCCAGGACGACCCAGGCGGCGATGGCGAGGATGTCCACGGCCAGGCTCGTGCGCTCTCGGCCCACGATCGTCATGAACCCGGCCGCGCCGACCAGCGCGGCGACGAGGAACACGCCCACCGGCCAGTGGGTGCCAAAGCCGAAGATGGCGCCCATCAGCTTGCCGCCGACCCACAGCAGGAGGGGATCGATCAGGCTGACCGCGAAGTAGCACGCGAACATGTCCTCCGTGGAGTCCCACGGATTGCCGAACACCGGGCGGCGCGGGACGAGCGCCTCGCGCAGCGCCGCAGGCTCAAGCGCTCCGCTCAGCGAGGTGGGATGGTCATTTCCGCTCATCGGGTGAAGCCTCTCCGCAACACATACTAAGCCTCCGGCACCGGCGATGCGGTTAGCCTGTGAGGCGTGTCGCCGCTTTCCAGAGTCGTGTCACCGGCGGGGGTGGTGGCCCTCGTTCTGCCGGCCGGAGCCGTCGACTTCGGCCGGTGGACCGGAGGCTTTGCGCGGTGAGCGGACGCCTCTTCGTGGTGGGGTCCACCAACGTGGACCGGACCGTGTCCGTCTCGCGGCTGCCGGGCCGAGGCGAGACGGTCATCGGGGATGCCATCCGCATCAGCCCCGGCGGCAAGGGCGCCAACGCCGCCGCCGCCGCGGCCCGGGCCGGCGCCGAGGTCACCTTCATCTCCGCGGTCGGGGACGACGAGGACGGTCAGTCGGCCATCGCGACTCTGCGCTCCGGGGGCGTGGGGGTCGAGGGCGTGAGCGTCCTCGCCGGGGCACCGACGGGCGCGGCGCTCATCATCACCGACGGCGAGGGCGCCAACCTCATCGCCGTCGCCGCGGGCGCCAATGCTCGCCTGAGCGAGGATCACGTCACGCGGTCGCTCGGTGCGGTGAGCGCCGGCGACGTGGTGCTGGTGAGCGCCGAGATCCCCGATGCATGCATCGAGGCCGCCCTGCGAACCGGCGCCGCCCGCGGCGCGGAGACCATCCTGAACCCCGCCCCGGCTCGTCCGTCTCTCCTGGCCGCGGCACAGCTCGGCGCCATCCTCACTCCCAACGAGACCGAGGCTCGCGAACTGACCGGGCTTGCGGAGGCGGCCGCCGCGGCGCGGCGGCTGGCGGAGCTGAGCGGGCGCCCGGCGGTGGTCACGCTGGGGGAGGCCGGGTGCCTGGTCGCCGACGGCGACACCGTGAGCCAGCATCCGGCGCTCCCGCCGGAGTCGATCGTCGACACGGTCGGCGCCGGCGATGCGTTCGCCGGGGGGCTGGCGGCCGCGCTGGCCGCCGGCGAGGAGCTCGAGAGCGCGGTGCGGGCGGCGCTGCAGGCCGCCGCGGAGTCACTGGCGCACGCGGGCGCGCGCCCGTAGGCGCCGGCCGCAGACCGCCATGTCGCACCAGCGGCTGACGCACGCGACCTCGGCGGGCCGCTCGCGGGCTCAGCCGGTGACCACCGAGAGGACGTAATCGGCGGCCGCGTCCAGATCCCCGCGCGGTACCCGGATCCGCAGGTGGGCCTTGCGGTAGGTGGCCTGGCGGCGCAGGAACAGCTGGTGGATCTCGCCCTCGCTGCGGTCCTGCAGCAGCGGGCGGGTCCGCATGAGGGTGGGCAGCTCGACCTGGACGTCGCGCCAGGAGACGGCGAGGTTGACGACGAAGGCCTGGTCAAAGAGGGCATCGCGCGTGGTGAGGTCCTCGAGCGCTCCGCCGCCGAGCGAGATGACCGCCGGCTCGCCCATGAGCAGCTCGGCGATCACCTGCTTCTCGAGCGCGCGGAAGGCCGCCTGCTCGCCGGCGGCGAACAGGTCCGGGATGGAGCGGCCGCAGCGCTCGACGACCACGCGGTCGGTGTCAAACCAGGCACGGCCGAGGCGGGCCGCGATGAGCTCGGCCATGGTGGACTTGCCCGCGCCCATGAAGCCGATGAAGGCGATGTGGCGGCTCAGCCGGTCGGCGCGGACCTGGGCGTGGGCGTCGCGGAGCCGGGCTTCCGCGGTCTCATCCGTGGGGTTGGTCATCGCGGGATCGGTCATCCCTCCGGCGGCCACGTGGCGGCGTGGACGTTGGTGTAGTCGCAGGCGGTGCTGAGCACGACCAGCGTCTCCGCGCGTACCAAGCCGGGCAGGAGCGCCAGCTTGGTCGTCAGCACGTGCTGGAGCTCCTCGAGAGTCGCCGCGCGCACCTTGACCAGCCAGTCGTAGCGCCAGTCCTCATCGCTGAGATCCGGGGGCATGCCGCGAGCCTACCGTGGGCACCATCGGGGGTGGGATGTCCCGGCACCCGCCGCTTCGAAACGCAGCGGGGCGGGGATGGGCGCGCGGCAAACGTCCCGCGCGCGACGGCGTCTGCGGGCGGCGGGACGTTTGCCGCCGTGTCCGGCGCAGACGTCCACTGGGACATGGCGGCGACGACGACGCGGGACGTTGACCCCCGCGTCGGCAGTCAACGTCCCGCGGACTTGAGACGGGCGCACGCTCGGGACGTTTGCGGCTGAGGCGGGACGCCGGGCCGACCCCGGCGCCACCGCGCGTCTGCTTGTCAGCTAACCATCGCCCAGGAAGGCCGCGGGCAGGTCGCGGCCGGGGACCTGGCCGGGCGCGAAGATCCGCGGGTCGCCCGGGTAGGCGACGGTCCAGTTGTGGGCCGAGTACCAGTCAAGCCGGTTCAGCAGCGCCGGCTTGGCCGTGTCGGGCGCGGCGTGGCGCCCGTTGAAGCGCTGGCGCTTGCTCCACGCCACCCAGGCCGCGTAGACCTTGGTCTCGGATGCCGGCACCGAGCCGGTGCCCGCCAGCGGGCCCCGGGTGATCGCCGATTTGAAGCCCGGCGCGCCGAGCGTCAACGGGATCCTCTCGGCCAGGTGGTTGAACGGGGCAAAGTTCGGCTTCGCCGTGAACGCGTTGTACATCGGGATGGCCGAGTGGTCCATCTGGTTCATCGGCGTGATGCCGAGGATCTGCTCGATCGTGCGCACGACGTCGATCTGCGTGTAGTACTGGTTGTCCACGCCCTTCTTGGCGTACGGACCGATCGTCCACACCACGCTGTGGTGACCGTCGACGTGGTCGACGCCGTTCTGGGGATCGTCCTCGAGCACGAAGATGGCCGTGCTGCTCCAGAACCTGCTGTGCGAGATCTCGTCGACCACGCGCCCGACCGCCAGGTCGTTGTCCGCGTTCTCGGCGACGGGAATGGGGTCACCGGAGCCGACGCCCGCCGTGTGGTCGGTCATCAGCCACATGAACGACAGCTTGGGCAGCCGGCCGGTCTTCTGCTGCTTGGCGAAGATCGGCTCCCACATGTCGACGCGGTACTGGTCGGGGATGTTGAGCTGGAAGTTGGGGAACCAGGGATCGAGGATCTTGTTGAGTGACGGGACGTCGCTGCTGGTCCTGAACTTGTGGGTGGGCACCGGCAGCTTGCCCTTGGCCTTGCCCTCGAGGATCCGGGAGTCCTTGTACCACTGGTCCCACGA
>DASXJW010000095.1:0-57602 GCA_036497165.1 Solirubrobacteraceae bacterium | reverse complement strand
GCGGGCGCGCGCATCCTCTTCGCGCTCAGCCGCGGCACGCGCTTTGAGAGCTCGCTGGGCCGGGCCTCGACGCGGAGCGGCGCCCCCGCCGGCGCCCTCACGGTGGTGCTCATCGTCGGCATCGGGGCGATCATCGTCCAGCGCATCGCCGGCGTCTCGGCCGTCAACGCCTTCTTCTATCCGGGGACGCTCGGGGTGCTGAGCCTGCTCGTCGCCTACATCGTCACCAACCTCGGGGCCATCCGCTTCCTCTTCTTCAAGCACCGCAGCGCGCCGATGTACGAGATCGTGATCCCGGTGCTGGGGATCCTCTTTCTGGGGTACACGATCTACAAGAACGTGACCGGTCAAGTGTTCCCCTACAGCCGCTTCCCGCTCGTGGTCGGCATCTGGCTGGTCATCGGCGCGCTCATCGTGCTGGCCACGCCACGGCTGGCGGCGCGCATCGGCGAGGGCCTGGCCCGCGACGAGGGACTGGAGATGCCCGGGACCGCGGCGGCCGCATCCCCCACCACGAGTCCGTAGAACCGTGCCGGACATCACCTACGCCCCGGAGCAGGACCGCGAGCTGCGCGCCTATGCGGCCCGGCCGCGCGGGCAGGGGCCATGGCCAGGGGTCGTGGTGATCATGGACGCGCTGGGGCTGAGCGACGACATCCGCCTGCAGGCCGACCGCCTGGCCGCGGCCGGCTATCTGGCCTTCGCCCCCGACCTCTACTCCGGGCGCGGGATCCGCTGCGTCGTGGCCACCATCCAGGCAAGCCGAAGCGGCACCGGCGAGGCCTATCAGAACATCGAGGCGGCCCGGCACTGGCTCGGCGAGCACGAGGACTGCACCGGGCAGGTCGGGATCATCGGCTTCTGCATGGGCGGCGGCTTTGCCCTGCTCTGCGCGCCGCGCTACGACTTCGCGGCGGCCAGCGTCAACTACGGCGAGGTTCCCAAGGACGCCGCGCAACGGCTGGCGGGATGCTGCCCCGTGGTGGCCAGCTTCGGCAAGCGCGACCCCGAGCTCCCCGGTCGCGCCGAGCGCCTGGAACGGGCGCTCACCGAGCTCGGGATCGAGCACGACATCAAGGAGTACCCCGACGTCGGCCACGCCTTCATGAACCGCATCAACGTCGGGCCCGCACTCAACCCGCTCATGAAGCTCGTGCGCATGCACTACGACCACCCCTCGGCCGAGGACTCCTGGCAGCGCATCCTCACCTTCTTCGACGCCCATGTTCGCGACGCCGGCGCGCAGCCCGCACAGCCAGCGCCGCGCGACCCGACGGCCCGGGAGATAGGATCGCCGTCAAGCAGGTCTTGATGCCGGCCTCGCGCCACACAACCACAGTCGGGTTCGACGACGAGCTCTGGGAGTTGGTCGCGGCCGAGGCGGCGCACGCCGGGGTCAGCGTCCCTCAGTACGTCCACGACGCCGTGATTGCGCGCATCGTGGTGGGGCCGAGTGATCCGCGGCTCTTTGAGCTGTTCGCCGCCAGCGTCCGGCAGGCGATGCAGGAGGAGCGCGACGGCGCGACGCGCCGGGAGGCGGAGCGGTCCCTCGGGGCGCTGGCGCGCCTGAGCGCCGCCCGGCGGCGCAGTGAAGCGCAAGCGGTGAGGGCGCAGAGCGCCCAGGTGCTTCGTATGAGCCACCGCCTGCACGAGCAGGACCCGGCCCCGGCGAGCGACCCCGATCCGGCGGTAGCTCGCTCGGTCTTCCGCATGAATCCCGACTGGACCGACGTGCGGACGGTGAGCAGCCACCCCGCCACCGCATCGGATGGCACCGTCCCAGACCTCAGCTGGCTCGAGGACGAGCACATCCACCCTGACGACCAACCGCGCGTGCGCTCCGCCATCGTGGACGCCATCGAGACAGGCGGCATCTTCGAGCTGCGCTATCGCGTGCGGCTGGGAGAGACCGAGCGCTCGGTGTACCTGCGTGCCCTGCCGCTGCTGGACGCCGCGGGCACCATCACCGAGTGGGTGGCGGTGGCCGCCGACGTGACCCACCCCGGGTCCTGAAACGCCCGGCCGCAGCCGGCGCCGCGACGCCTTACTGCGCCAGCGCGTGGACGAGGACCGGCGCGCCGGCGCCCTCGACGTTGGCGCCGCCCGGAGTCGGCGCGGTGATCTGGATGGCCAGCACCGCGCTGTCGTCGGGCAGGCGCTCGGGCGGATCGCCCAGGGCGCGCTCCTCGAGCTGGGACATGAGGGCGCTGACGTCGGCGAAGCGCAGCGAGGCCAGCAGCGCCTGCAGCGCGGCGTCGCCGGGGACGCGGGGGTTGCGCTCGATCAGGCCGTCGGTGTAGACGAGCAGCGTGTCGCCGGGCTGGAGGTCCACGCTGACCTCCGGGAACTCCGCGTCGGCGAACACGCCCAGCAGGGGCCCGTGCGCGCGCAGCGCCTCGATCAGTCCGGAGGCGCGGCGCACCAGCGGCGGCGGGTGCCCCCCGCAGGCGAAGGTCAGCCGCATCCCCCCCGCCACCGGGTCCAGCCGGCCGTAGAGCGCGGTGCAGAAGCGGTCGTGGTCAGAGGTGCGCAGCTCGTCGTTGACCATGGCCAGCACGTCGGCGGGCCGCGACACCAGCCGCGCGACCGCCCGCGTGGTGTGGCGGGTCAGCGCCGTCACCGCCGCCGCCTCGGCGCCGTGTCCGCACACGTCACCGATGACCAGGCCCCACGCCTCGCCCGACAGCGCGAACAGGTCATAGAAGTCGCCCCCGACGTCCGAGCCGCGTTCGGCGGGATGGAAGCTGACCGCGGCGCGGAGCCCGGGCACATCGGGCAGCGCGCGCGGCAGCAGGCTGCTCTGGAGCTCCGCCAGCCGCCGCGCCCGGCTCTCGGCATCGCGGGCGCGCCCGATGGCCACCCCGGCGGTGCGGGCCAGCAGATCGACCACGCGACGATCCTCGTCAGACGGCTCGTGGGGCTGGTCGTAGAAGACCCCCAGGGTGCCGACCAGCTCGCCGTCGTCAGCGCGCAGCGGCGTGGACCACACGATGCGCAACCCCAGCTCCAGCGCGACCTCGCGGTAGGGCTCCCAACCGGGCTCGCTCTGGGTGTCGAGGATGACCGTCTCCCCGGTGACCGCGGCGGAGCCGGGTGAGCCCGGCGTGATCTCCAACCCGTCCGCGGCTCTGCGGTAGCCCGGCGGCAGGCTCGGTGACGCCCCGTGCTCGAGGCGATGCCCGTCGGCGCTGAGCAGCATGATCGCGCTGCGCGCCGGATGCTCGGAGAGATCCTCGACGCAGAGCGCGATCGCCTCGAGCGTGCGCCCCAGCGAGACGCCGTTGGCGATGAGGGCCAGGATGTCGCGCTGGGCGCCGAGCAACCGCTCTGAGCGCACGCGCGCCGAGACATCCTGGAAGACGAGCACGCCGCCCGCCACCTCGCCCTCCTCGTCGCGCACCGGCGCGGCGCTGATGCGGACCACGATCGTGCGCCCGTCGCCCCGGACATAGAGCATGTCCCGATCCTCGATGACCTCGCCAGTGAGCATGGCGAGGGCCAGCGGGCCCTCGTCGCGCTTGAGGCGCTGGCGGTCGAGCGTGTAGAGCTCGTAGCCGTCGAACTCCCCGGACGCCTGGTGGGGCAGGATCCCGTGGCCCAGGATCTCGGCCGCCTGTTGGTTGGAGAGCACGATGCGACGCGACGGGCCGTCGGCCAGCATCACCCCGGCGGGCAGCTGCTGGATGGTCTGCTCCAGGCGGCGGCGCTCGGCGC
This sequence comes from Solirubrobacteraceae bacterium, assembly GCA_036497165.1. Taxonomy (GTDB): domain Bacteria; phylum Actinomycetota; class Thermoleophilia; order Solirubrobacterales; family Solirubrobacteraceae; genus Palsa-465. The sequence goes on along the minus strand of DASXJW010000095.1, from coordinate 53,888 downwards.
TCAGCTGCGCGGCCGTCTCGCGGCGCAGCGTGGACAGATCCAGGTGGGCGCGCACGCGCGCGAGCAGCTCCCGGCCGGAGAACGGCTTGGGCAGATAGTCGTCGGCCCCGGCCTGAAGGCCCTCGATGGCCGATTCCTCACCGGCGCGTGCGGAGAGCAGGAGGACCGGCAGGTCCTGGGTCTCCGGAGCAGACCGGAGGGCCTGGAGCAGCTCATAGCCGTCGCGCCCGGGCATCATCACGTCGGAGATGAGCAGGTCGGGCGGGCGCTCGCGGATGATCCGCAGCGCAGCGTTGCCGTCGCTGACCGCTTCGACGTCGAAGGTCCCGGCCAGGAGCGTGGTCAGATAGCGGCGCAGATCGGAGTTGTCATCGGCGATGAGCACCCGCGAGCGCGCCTCCAGCGCAGCCGACTCGGTCGCGGCGGTCAACACGCCGGGGGTGAGCCGGTCGCTGGGCGTCTCGATCCAGCTCATCGCCTCCTCGACGAAGAGGGCGGCGATCGATGCCGCCGGCTCGGTGCTGTCGGCGTAGACCTGGTCTGCGGGCAGGTGCGCGGAGCCGAACGGGATGGTCACCGTGAACTCGCTGCCCTCGCCCAGCGTGCTCGTGGCTGCCACCTCGCCGCCGTGCAGCTCGGTCAGCTCCTTGACCAGGGCCAGCCCGATGCCCGTCCCCTCGTAGCTGCGGGCCACGCTGCGCACGCGGTGAAAACGCTGGAACAGGCGGTCCATCTCCTCGGGCTCGATCCCGGTGCCGGTGTCGGTGACCGACAGCTGGACATGGTCGCCCACGGTGCGCAGGCGGACCGCGATGGAGCCCTCCAGCGTGGCCTTGAAGGCGTTGGAGACGAGGTTGAGGACGATGCGCTCCCACAGGTCGCGGTCCAGGTAGACCGAGCGATCCAGGGGCTCGCACTCCACGATCAGGTCCAGGCCGCCGCGGTCGGTGGCCTCCCGGAAGGTGCTGGCCAGGTCCGCGGTGAGCTTGGCGACGTCGGTGGGGTGAAACTCGGCGCGCATCCGCCCGGCCTCGACGCGGGAGAAGTCCAGCAACGCGTTGACGAGCTTGAGGAGGCGCAGGGCGTTGCGGTGCACCATCTCCAGCCGGTCGGGGGGCAGGCCGCCATGCTGCGCCAACGCGTCCTGCAGCGGGCCCAGCATCAGCGTCAGCGGAGTGCGGAACTCGTGGCTGACGTTGGAGAAGAAGGCCGTCTTGGCGCGATCGAGCTCCTCGAGCGCGACGGCGCGGCGGCGCTCGGCGTCATAGGTCCGAGAGGCCGTGAGCCCCGCGGACAGGTGCTGGGCGATGAGCTCGACGAAGGCCCGGTACTCCGTGTCGAGGATGCTGTAGCGGTTCAGGCCGGCCACCAGGAACCCGATGGGCGCTTCGCGGGCCGGCTGGAGAATGGGGAGGAGCAGGGCGCGCTCGGGCGGCTCCTCCCAATCGCCGGTGGGCAGCTCGCCGAAGCGTCGCGAGGTCAGCGGGACGAGCGCGGCGCGGCCGGCGTCGAGCTCGCGCACGGGCCACACCGGATCGAGATCCTCCAGCGCGATGGCCGCGGGCGCCGCGGGATGGCCCTCGGCGATGCCGCTCGAGCAGGCCAGCCTCGCGCAGCCGTCGTCGACGAGGTAGACGAGGGTGAACGGGAGCGAGCGCTGATTGCCGGCCAGCACCTGACAGGCCTCGTCGAGGAACTCGCGCTCCTCGCGTACCCCCGAGGACACCGAGCCGAGCTCGCGCAGCGTGGCCATCCGACGCTCGCCGATGACGCGCTTGGTCTCCTCGCTGACCACGCACAGCATCCCGGTCACCCGGCCGTGCTCGTCGGCCAGCGGGCTGTAGGAGAACGTGTGGTAGGTCTCCTCCGGGTAGCCGCTGCGCTCGAGGAGGAGCAGCAGCGCCTCGTCCCAGGTCGCCTGGCCGGTGCTCATCACCCGCTCGATGCGCGGGCCGATGTCGGCCCAGATCTCGGCCCACACCTCCGAGGCGGGGCGGCCGAGCGCCCACGGGTACTTCTGGCCCAGCGTGTCGCGCCGGTAGGCGTCGTTGCACAGGAAGGTCAGGTCGGGGCCCCAGCCCATCCACATGGCAAACCGAGAGGTCAGCAGCACGCGGACGACCGACGCGAGCGCGTCGGGCCAGGCCTCGACCGGGCCCAGCGGCGTGGCCGCCCAGTCGACCTCGAGCAGGTCGCGGCCGACCTCCCCGGCGTCGCCGAGAAACTCGCGCAGGCTCTGGGCGGAGGCCCCCGCCGTCATGCCCCTGCGCTCCCCACGCCCCGTCCCGCCACGCCGGACATCAGCCGCTCAATTCGAGCACACCTGATGTGCGGGGGTTGGTCAAGGGCAAGGGTCCGGTCGGCGGCTGCCAGGTCCAGGTGCGATGGTACAGGCACGACGGCGGAACTCCCCGCACCTCGGGCGATTTCGCACCAGGTCTTGGTAGATCCTGCTAGAGCTGGCGCGAGGACCAGAGCACGGCCGCCAGCACGACGCTCACGATCGCCACGACCAGCCCGATGAGCCAGCCCGCCGAGTTCGACGAGGTCATGATCGCGCCGATGGCGACGCCGATGGCGACGATCCCGCACGTGGCGATGATCCGGACGAAGATGCGCTCGAACGGCGAGCGTCGCCGCTCCCGGGGCGGGAGCATGTTCTTGGAGTCCGCGCGCGGGGGCGAGGCGGCGCCCGGGGTAGCCGTGGCTGGCGGTGACTCCGTGGGTGGCTTTGACTCGGGCATCGTCTGAGTTAAGACTCGCCGTTGCAGCGTAACGGCAAACAGCCGCTGGACGCCGCCGAGAGGGCGCAAGTAGGATCGGGCCCCATGAGGCGGGCGCAGTCCAGGTGAGCAGGGGGGCGGGTTGACCAGCACCGCGCGGCGGCCCCAGAGCGTCGCCGACGTCGTGGGCCAGACCCTGGCCGCCACCGGGGTGACCGACGCCTTCGGGGTGCTGGGCAGCGGCAACCTCGTCGTCACCAACGCGCTGTGCTCGCGCGGGGCACGCTTTCATCACGCCCGCCGTGAAGACGGCGCCATCTGCATGGCCGACGGCTACGCGCGCGTAACCGGGCGGATCGGCATCTGCAGCGTGCACCAGGGCCCCGGGCTCACCAACACGGTCACCGGACTCACCGAGGCGGTCAAGAGCCGCACGCCGCTGGTGGTGCTCGCCGGTGAGTCCCCGGCGGCGGCGCTGACCTCCAACTTCCGCATCGACCAGCCGGGGCTGGTGGAGTCCGTCGGCGCGGCCGCCGACCGCGTCCAGAGTCCCGCCACCGCGGCCGACGATGCCCAGCGCGCATATCAGCGCGCGCTGATCGAGCGCCGGCCGGTGGTCCTGATGCTTCCGATCGACATCCAGCCCCAGCCGCCCGAGGCGCTCGAGCCCCGCCAGCCCCCGCTGCCGGCGTTGCCCACGCCCGAGCCGCCGGCGCAGGCGATCGCGGCCGTGGCCGACCTGCTGCAGGGCGCGCAGCGGCCGGCGATCATCGCCGGGCGCGGGGCGGTGCTCGCCGACGCCCGCGACGAGCTCGAGCGCCTGGGGACGCTCTGCGGCGCGCTGCTCGCCACCTCCGCGCCGGCCAACGGCCTCTTCGCCGCTCTCCCCTATGCGCTGGGCATCTCCGGCGGGTTCGCCTCGCCGTTCGCGGCCGGGGTGCTGCCCCAGGCCGACGTCGTGGTGGTGGCGGGCGCATCGGTGAACAACTGGACCACCCGCCATGGGCAGCTGATCGCCGACACCGCTCGGGTGGCGCAGATCGACGTCGAGGCGCGTGCCTTCGGCCTGAACCGCCCCGCCGATCTCAGCGTCCTGGGCGATGCCGGCGCCGCGGCGCGGCTGCTGGCCGACGAGCTCGAACGCCGCGGCCACCGGGCCACCGGCTGGCGCACCCCGCAGATGGCGGCCGACATCGCCGCCAACGGCTGGTCAGACGATCCTTACGACGACACCTCCACCGACGAGTGGATCGATCCGCGCACCCTGTCGCTGGCCCTGGAGGCCCGGCTGCCGGCCGAAAAGGCGGTGGCGGTGGACTCCGGGCACTTCCTCGGCTATCCCGCGATGTTCCTGTCGGTCCCCGACGCGCGGGCCTGGGTGTTCCCCAACGGCTTTCAGTCCGTCGGGCTGGGGTTGGGCAACGCGATCGGCGCGGCCATCGCCCGGCCGGACCGGCTCACCGTCGCGGCCATCGGCGACGGCGGGGCCTTCATGGCGCTGGCGGAGATCGAGACGGCGGCGCGCCTCGGGCTCAAGCTGCTCGTGCTCATCTACGACGATCGCGCCTACGGCGCCGAGGTCCACCACTTCGCCCCCATGGGCCACGACGTCTCCCTGGTGCAGTTCCCCGACGCCGACCTCGCGGCGATCGCGCGGGCCAGCGGCGCCGCGGCGGTCACGGTCCGGCGCACGCAGGACCTGGACCTCGTCGACGCGTGGTTGGCCGAGAGCGAGGCGCGCCCGCTCGTCCTCGATGCCAAGGTCAACCCCGAGATCTGTGCAGAATGGCTGTCGGAAGCGTTCCGCGCCGGCTGACCGCCGCCCCCGCGCAAGCCCACCATTGACAAGGAGAGCGCCATGTCCAGCACTCAAGCCAGCCAGGTCTCCGCGCTGCTCGACGGGCTCGCCTCCGGCGCCGTCGGGGTCGTCGACCTGACCCAGCCCCTGAGCGAGACGACGCCGGTCATCCAGCTGCCGCCGCCGTTTGCCAACACGCCGGGCCTCAGCCGCGAGGAGATCTCCAGGTACGACGACCGCGGGCCCGCGTGGGCGTGGTACACGCTGACCATCGGCGAGCATGTCGGCACGCACGTCGACGCGCCCATCCACTGGGTCACCGGCAAGGACGGCGCCGACATCGGCTCGATCCCCGCCCAGACACTCGTCGGTGCGGCGTGCGTGATCGACAAGACGGCCGAGACCGAGGCCGCCGGAGGCGATTACCTGCTCACCGTCTCAGACCTGGAGGCGTGGGAGTCAGAGAACGGCCGCATCCCCGACGGCGCCTGGGTGCTGCTGCGCAGCGGCTGGGGCGCGCGCGCCCATGACCAGGAGCTGTTTCTCAACGTCGGGGAGAACGGCCCCCAGACGCCGGGACCCGACGTGGAGGCGGCGCGCTGGCTGGCCTCAGAGCGCGGCATCGCCGGCTTTGGCACCGAGACGGTCGGCATCGACGCCGGCTCGGCCCACAGCATGGATCCGCCGTTCCCGCTGCACAACTTCCTGCTGGGGTCGGGCAAGCTCGGGCTGACTCAGCTGGCCAACCTCGACCAGCTGCCCGTCACCGGGGCGATGCTGGTGGTGTGCCCGCTGCGCCTGGTGGGCGGCACCGGCAGCCCCAGCCGCGTGCTGGCCTTCGTGGCCAACGGCTAGCGGCGCCCGGAGTCCGGGGACCAGCGCCCGATGAGGGAGCGCGACGAGGCGGTATCGCTCGACGATGCCGACGAGCTGCGCGCCTTCCACGACCGCTTCGTGGTGGCCGGCGACGGCCTCATCTACCTGGACGGCAACTCGCTGGGCCGGCTGCCCCGCGAGGCGGCGCGCCGCGTCGCCCAGGTCATCGAGACTCAGTGGGGCGAGCGCCTCATCCGCGCCTGGAGCGAGGGCTGGATGGAACTGCCCGCGACGCTGGGCGACCGGCTGGGCTCAGAGCTGCTGGGCGCGGCTCCGGGTCAGGTGGTGGTGGCCGACTCCACCACGGTCTGCTTCTACAAGCTGGCGCACGCGGCCCTCAGCGCCCGGCCGGGGCGCACCGAGATCATCACCGACGTCGACAACTTCCCCACCGACCGCTACGTCCTGGAAGGCCTGGCCCGCGAGCGCGACCTGACCGTCCGCTGGATCGAGGCCGACCCCCATGCCGGGCCTCACCCCGGCCAGGTCGCCGACCTCGTCTCAGACGAGACCGCGCTCGTCACCTTCAGCCACGTCAACTATCGCTCGGCGTTCATCCTGGACGCCCGGGCCATCACCGACATCGCCCACGACGCGGGGGCGCTGACGCTGTGGGACCTCAGCCACAGCGCCGGGGCGATCCCGGTCGACCTCGACGGCGACGGCGTCGACCTCGCCGTCGGCTGCACCTACAAGTACCTCAACGGCGGTCCGGGCGCCCCCGCCTACCTCTACGTGCGCGCTGAGCACCAGGGCGAGTTGCGCCAGCCCATCTGGGGGTGGCTGGGACGGCGCGACCCGTTCGAGATGGCCCCCGGCTACATCCCCGGCGACGGGATCGCGGCCATGTTGTCGGGCACCCCGCCCGTGCTCGCGCTCGCCGCGGTGGCCGCCGGCCTGGACCTGGTCATCGAGGCCGGGATCGAGGCCGTCCGCCGGAAGTCCGTCGCGCTCACCGAGTACGCCGTCGCGCTCATCGACGAGTGGCTGGCACCGCTGGGGTGCGCGGTGGGCTCGCCCCGCGACCCCGCCCGCCGCGGCTCGCACGTCGCTCTGGTGCACCCCGAGGCACGTGCCCTGACCCGGCGCCTGATCGAGGGCGGCGTGATCCCGGACTTCCGCACGCCCGACGTCGTCCGTCTCGGCCTGTCGCCGCTGACGACGCGTTTCACCGACGTCTACGACGGCTTGGCGCGCGTGCGCGCGATGCTCAGCTGATCGCCTTGCGCGGCTTGGGCTCGTCGCGCAGCGGCAGGTAGGGCTCCTCGTCGGCGGGATGGCCGCCGACGATCTGGCGTCCGCGCTCCAGCTCGGCGTTGAACTCGGCGCCGAGCAGGATGGCGATGTTGGTGATCCACAGCCAGATGAGGAACACGATCACGGAGGCCAGCGCCCCGTAGGTCTTGTTGTAGGAGCTGAAGTTGGACACGTAGAGCGCGAACAGCGCCGAGGCGGCGATCCACAGCACCACCGCGAGGATGCTCCCCGGGCTCACCCAGTGAAAGCCGGGCTGGCGGACGTTGGGCGCGCTGTAGTACAGGATGGCGAGGATGCCGGAGATGATCAGCAGCATCACCGGCCACTTGGCGATATCCCAGACCTGTACCGCCGTGGAGCCGACGCCGATGAGATTGCCGACCTTGCCCGCCAGCGAGCCGGTGCAGACGACGGCCAAGGCGCTCAGCGTGAGCAGGACCACGGTGATGAGGGTGACGCCGAGGCGGATGGGGATCGTCTTGTAGATCGGGCGCCCCTCGGGCACGTCCCACACGATGTTGGAGGCGCGCATGAAGGCCGCGATGTAGCCCGAGGCCGCCCACAGCGCGAGCAGCAGGCCGACGACGAAGAGCACGCCGGCGGTCCCCTGGTGAGACTGGATGTTGGTGATCGCGTTCGAGAAGATCGTCTTGGCCTCACCGGGCGCCACCTCCCCGAGGTTCTGGAGCAGCGGCTTGGTCACCGAGTTGCCGATCAGCCCGAGCACGGACACGATCACGATCAGCATCGGGAAGATGGCCAGCACCCCGTAGTAGGTGAGCGCGGCCGCCAGGTCGGTCAGATTGTCATCGGAGAACTCGCGGATCGTCCGCTTGACCACGCCACCCCAGGCGGGCTTGGGCACATCGGTGGGGTGTTCGGGCTCGTGGATCTGTGTCTGCGTTTGGGACATCGTCGCCTCCCCTGTCGGTGACGTCCGGCGCGGTCGGTCACATGAAGACTGCCCGAACTCCGGGCTTCTACACACCTGGACGAGGCCCAGGGTCAGGCCGGGGGCCGCGACTGGCGCCTCGCGCCAGCCGCATCCCGGCGTCTGCTGACTGACAGGCCCTCAAGCCCCCGGCCGCACCCGCCGATGGATTGAAACGAGGTGCGTTGCCATGGTTGCTGATAGGGCGCGCGGTTTGGTGCGCCACAGATTCGGACGGCTCGTCGCCGGCTGCATGCTCGCGGTGCTCGTGGCCGCGACGCCGGCGCACGCCAGCACGACGTTTCTCATCAGTGCCTTCGCCCACACCGCCACGCCCAAGGGCGTCGCCGTCGATCGCGCGGGTGACGTCTACATCGCCGACGCCACCGACAACGCGGTGTTCAAGGTGACGCCGGCGGGGGCGAGCGCGGTCATCGCCGCCGGCCTGAACGCTCCCAGCGGGGTGGCGGTCGACCCGGGCACGGGCGACGTCTACATCGCCGACACCGGCGATCATGAGGTCAAGCTGCTCGCCCCCGACGGCACGCTCACTGTCATCGCCGGGACCGGCTCGGCCGGCGTGCCCACCCCGGGGCCGGCCACGGCCTCGGCGCTCGGTGGCCCGAGCGGCCTGGCGCTCGATAGCGCGGGCGACCTCTACATCGCCGACGGCGCCGGCGCCAGCGGCAACCCGTATGTGGAGGAGGTGACCCCCGCCGGCACGCTGTCGATCCTCGCCGGTCGCGGCACCCGCGGCCAGCCGATCGCCGGAGCGGCGACGAGCTCGCCGCTGCGCGCGCCCACCGGCGTCGCGCTCGACGCCAGCGACAACGTCTTCATCGCCGATGCCTCCGCCAATGTCGTGGCCAAGGTCACGCCGGCGGGTGTGCTCTCCATCTTTGCCGGCAAGGCGAACGGCGCCGCCGGCCAGCCCACGGCCGGGACGGCCACCAGCTCGCGTCTCAACGCGCCCACCGGCGTGGCCACCGACGCCGCCGATGACCTCTACATCGCCGATGCCGCCAACAACCGCGTCGAGGCGGTCACCCCGGCCGACCGGCTCTCCGTGTTCGCGGGCACGGGCGTGTCCGGCACCCCCAGCTATGGCAGCTCGGCGCTCGCCTCCCCTCTGAGCGGCCCGGCGGCCGTCGCGCTCACCGATGCCGGGACCGCCTATGTGGCCAACGCCACCCATGCCACCGTCGACCGGATCGCGCTCGCCCCGCCGGCGATCGCCGCCGTCCCCGCCCCCACCGGCACGGCCACGCAGGACCACGCGCTGAGCGCCGCCACCGGAACCTGGAACAACGCCCCCACCACGTTCACCTACCAGTGGCAACGCTGCGCCGCGGCGGGCCTGGGTTGCACCAACATCGCCGGGGCCACCGCGTCCACCTACACCCTCACCGGCGCCGATGCCGGAGGCACCGTGCGCGACCTCGTCACCGCCGTCAACGCGCAGGGCGCCACCACGGTGGCCTCCGCCCTCAGCGCCGTCGTCATCCCGCAGCCGCCGGCCGCCCTCACCCCGCCGGGCATCGCCGGGACCACGATCGACGTTCAGACCCTCGCCGCCTCACCCGGGACCTGGACCAACAGCCCCACCAGGTTCGCCTATCAGTGGCAGGACTGCGACGCCTCAGGGGCGGGCTGCACGGTCATCGCCGGTGCCACCCAGAGCACCTACACGCTGACCCTGAGTGACGTTCGCGCCACCGTCCGCGTCAGCGTCACCGCCACCAACGCCGGCGGCCACACCACCGCGACCTCCGCGCCCACCACCGTCATCCAGCCCGCCCTGACCCCGTGGGCCGACACCTCGCCTCCGGGCGCGCTCAGCTCGCCCGTCGTCTCGGGGACCGCGGCCGTCGGCGCCACCCTCGCCTGCTCCACGGGGAGCTGGAGCCACAGCCCCAGCGGCTATGAGTACCAGTGGAACCGCGGCAACGGCCCCATCGCCAACGCCACCGCGCCCACCTACACGGTGACTGCCGCCGACCTCGGGCAGGCCCTGACGTGCACCGTCACCGCGTCGAACTCCGGCGGCGCCATCCAGGCTGACAGCAGCCGCGTCACCATCCCGCGCCCGGTCACCTGCCCTCCGGCCTCCGGCGCCCTGGCGGGTGCTGCCCTCGGGCCGCTCCAGCTCGGCGACACCCGCAGTCAGGCGCGCATCCTCCTCCCCCGGTTCCAGGCCGGCGCCCGCGCCGACAGCTTCTGCCTGGTCGGGGGCCAGGGCCTGCGCGCCGTCTACGCCTCGCCCACCCTGGTCAGGGCCGCCATCGCCCGCGCCGATCGCGCCAAGGTCAGCGGGCGCGTCGTCCTCATCCTCAGCGCCAACCGCCGCTACGCGATCCGCGGCATCCACGCGGGCACGCGGCTGACCACCACCCGGACCCGGCGTGCTCACCTGGGCCGGCCGGTGCGCATCGGTCACTCCGCGTGGTTCATCGTCGCGGGCGGCCATGCCAACGGCGTGGTCGAGGTGCGAGGCAGCACGGTGACGGTCGTCGGCATCGCCGACAAGCGCCTCAGCGCCGACCGCGCCGCCGCCAAGCGCCTGCTGGCGAACGCCTAGCGGGCTAGGACCAGCCCTCGGGAGCGGTCAGCAGCTCCGGAGGGTCGGGCTCGAAGGACCGCTGGAGCTCCTTGCGCACGTCGTCAGCGCGCCCGGCGGGCGGCTTGCGGCTGCCGGCCTGGTACTGCGGGACCCAGGAGACGCCGTCGCCGGCGTACTCCTGCTCGGCGGCGGCATGCAGGGTCCAGTGGGGGTCGTAGAGATGCGGGCGGGCCAGGGCGCACATGTCGGCGCGGCCGGCGAGGACGATGGTGTTGACGTCGTCATAGCTGGCGATGGCGCCGACGGCGATCGTGGGGATCCCGACCTCGTTGCGGATGCGATCGGCGAACGGCGTCTGGAAGCTGCGGCCGAAGGCGGGCTTCTCGTTCGGGGTGACCTGGCCCGAGGAGACGTCGACGACATCGCAGCCGTGGTCGGCGAGCATGCGCGCGAAGGCGACGGCATCGTCGGGATCAAAGCCGCCGGGGACCCAGTCGGTGGCGGAGATGCGCACGCTCATGGGCTTGTCCTGCGGCCACACCGCCCGGCAGGCGTCAAAGACCTCGAGGGGGAACCGGGCCCGGTCGGCCAGGGACCCGCCGTACTCGTCCGAGCGCCTGTTGGTCACCGGCGAAAGGAAGCTCGAGAGCAGGTAGCCGTGGGCGCAGTGGATCTCCAGCAGATCGAAGCCGGCCTCCACCGCCCCGCGCGCGGCCCATACGAACTGCTCGCGAACCTCGTCCATGTCGGCGCGGCTCATCTCGCGGGGCACCTGGTTGAGCGGCGAGTACGGGATCGGCGAGGGGGCGATCACCTCCCAGTTGCCCGTCTCCAGCGGCTCGTCGATGCCCAGCCACATGAGCTTGGTGGAGCCCTTGCGCCCCGAGTGGCCGAGCTGGGCCGCCATGGCGCAGCTGCCGTGGCGATGACCGAAGTCCACGATCCGCCGCCACGCCTCCACGTGCTCGGGGCGGTACATGCCGGCGCAGCCGGGCGTGATGCGCCCGATGCCCGAGACGCAGATCATCTCCGAGTAGACGAGCGCGGCGCCGCCCAGCGCGCGCGAGCCCAGATGCACGAGGTGAAAGTCAGACGGGGTCCCGTCCACCGCCGAGTACATGTCCATGGGCGAGACGACGACGCGGTTGGGCAGGGTCAGGCCGCGCAGCCGCAGCGGGGCGAACATCGGCGGGCGCGCCGTGAACCCGCCGCGCTGAGCGAACAGCTCGTCGACGTCGCCGACGAACTCCTCATCGCGCAGGCGCAGGTTGTCGTAGGTGATGCGGCGGCTGCGGGTGAGCAGGTTGAAGGCGAACTGGAGCCGCGGCTGCTCGACGTAGCGGGCGATCCCCTCAAACCACTCCAGCGACCCCTGGGCGGCGCGCTGGGTGGACTCGACCACGGGACGGCGCTCGGCCTCATAGGCCTGCAGCGCCGCGTCGACGTCCTCGACGCCGCGCGTCCGGAAGGCCCAGGCCAGCGCCACGGCGTCCTCCATGGCCAGCTTGGTCCCCGAGCCGATCGAGAAGTGGGCGGTGTGGGCGGCGTCGCCGAGCAGGACGACGTTGCCCGAGCGCCAGCGCGCGTTGCGCACGGTGACGAAGTTGATCCACTTGGAGTTGTTGGCCTGCAGTCCATGGCCCTCGAGGGCGCCGGCGAAGAGCTCCTGGCAGTAAGCCACCGAGGCCTCGTCGCTGACCCCCGGCGGCAGCGGCGCCCCGTCCGCCAGAGCATTCAGTCCCGCTCGCCGCCACGTCTCTTCGGCGACCTCGACGATGAAGGTGCTCATCTCGCGGCTGTAGGGATAGGCGTGGGCCTGAAGCACCCCGTGCTCGGTCTCGGCGATGAAGAACTTGAAGGCATCGAAGGCGAGGTCGGTGCCCATCCACATGTAGCGGCAGAAGCGCGGATCCAGTGACGGCCCGAAGTCCTCGGCGCGGGCGGCACGCAGCGCGCTTGAGGCTCCGTCGGCGGCGACGACCAGATCGAACTCGGCGGCCAGCTCGTCGGCCGGCGGCGCTTCACTGCAGAACCGGATCTCCACTCCGAGCGACAGAGCGCGCCGCTGCAGGACCCCCAGCAGCTCGCGCCGGCCCAGTGCGGAGAACCCGTGCCCCCCTGACCGCGTCCGCTGGCCGCGGTGGTGGATGTCGATGTCGCTCCAGTGGACGAAGCCGTCGGTGATCTGGCGGTAGCTGAGCGGGTCGGCGTGCTCGAACACCGTCAGCGTCTCGTCTGAGAACACGACCCCGAACCCGAAGGCGTCCTCGGCGCGGTTGCGCTCGTAGACGACGATCTCGCAGTCGGGCGCCGCCCGGCGCATGAGGATGGAGAAGTACAGCCCCCCGGGGCCTCCGCCGGCTACCGCGATGCGCATGGCCTCAGCCTAGACGTCGAGGTCGCTCAGGTGCTCGTAGCGTAGGCCCAGCCCGTTGACCACGTTGTGCATGAGCGCCAGCGCCGCGCGCGTGTTGGCGGCGGCGATGGGCGGGAGGTCCTCGCCGCACAGCGCCTTGAGCTCGTCATAGACGGCGACCAGCCGCTCCTCGGCGGTGGTCATCTCGCTCCCGAGCAGGTCCTGGCTCATGTGGCGGCTCCGATCGGCGCGTCGCGCTTGTCGATGGTGCGCTTGGCCTTGAGCTCGAAGCGGGGCAGCTCGCCGGCGCCGGCGCGCTCGATGCGGAAGTTCAGGCCCTCGTGGGCCTGGGCGAGGCGCTTGTGCAGCGTCGCGCAGAGGGGCTCCCACCCCGCGTCGCCCGCGTCGGCCTTGAGCTCGACGCGCAGCGTGATCTCGTCGCGCACCCCCTCGCGGGTGATGACGGTCTGAAACTCGTCCACCTCGGCGTACTCGCGCACGACCGCCTCGATGGCCCGCGGGTAGACGTTGGTGCCGCGGATGATCTTCATGTCGTCCACGCGGCCGAGGATCCCGCCCTGGTAGATGTCAAAGACCCGGCCGCACGCGCACTCGGACGCCGGAACCTTGCAGACCAGGTCACCGGTGCGGTAACGCAGCAGCGGGATGGCGCCGCGCCCGAACGAGGTGACCACGCGCTCGCCGCTCTGCCCGTAGTCCAGCGGCTCGAGCGTGTCGGGGTCGATGACCTCCTCGATGACGTGGTCCTCGATGATGTGGGTGCCGCCGGGCTGGTGAGCGCACTCGAACACCATGATCGTCCCGATCTCGGTCATGCCCGCGGTGTCGAACGCCTTGGCTCCCCATTGCTCCTCGATCAGCGCCTTGGTCTGGGGGATGGAGCCGGCGGGCTCCCCGGAGAGGATGAGCCGGCTGACCGCCGAGCCGGGCAGGTCGATCCCCAGCTCGTGGGCCTCCTGGGCCAAGCGCAGTGCGTAGGTGGGGGTGGAGGCGACCACGGTGGCGCCGAAGTCGACGATCTGGCGCACCCGCGCCTCCGTCGTCTGAGCGCCGCCGGGGACGTTGAGCACCCCAATCTTCTCCATCGAGTAGTGCAGGCCCCAGAAGCCGATGAAGGAGCCGTAGCCAAAGGCGATGTAGGCGGTGTCGCCGGGCCGCACGCCGCAGCCCCAGATCCCGTAGGCCCACATCTCGGCGATCCAGGCCCAGTCCTTGCGGGAGTCCAGCGCGCGCAGCGGTCCCTTGCCGGTGGTCCCAGAGGTCGTGTGCACCCGAATCGCCCCGGCGCCGTCGATCGCCGGCAGCTCGCCGTAGGGCGGATGCTCGAACTGGGAGTCCATCCAGTCCTCGCGGGTGAGCATCGGCAGCGAGCGCAGGTCGTCAAGCGAGCGCAGCGCCTCGGGGTCGATGTCGGCCAGCGTCCGCCGGTACCACGGACTGCGTTCCTTGGCCCACGCGATCTGACGGCGCAGCTTGGCCAACTGGAGCGCCTCGAGCTGGGAGCGCTCGAGCGTCTCGACCTTCGGGTTCCAGTACGCGCTGTCTGCTGCCAAGTTCCCCTCGGCGCGGCAGCATACCGCCCACGACGCTGGGTGCGGTCGAGTATCGTCGCCCGCCATGAGCCCGTTCCGCGCGAGCGCGCCGCTCACCGATGAGTGGAGGCACTTCGAGTTCTCGGTGGCGGACGGCGTCGGCAGCGTCCGGCTCAACCGGCCCGACAAGCTCAATGCGCTCACCTTCGACGCCTACGCCGACCTGCGCGACCTGGTGGCCGAGCTCCCCGCTCGCGGCGACGTGCGGGTCCTCGTCATCGCCGGCGAGGGCCACGGCTTCTGCTCGGGCGGGGACGTGGAGGAGATCATCGGTCCCCTGCAGGACATGGACACCGCCGAGCTGCTGCAGTTCACGCGCATGACCGGGACCGTGGTCAAGGCGCTGCGCGAGGTGCCGGTGCCGGTCATCGCGGCCATCAACGGGGTGGCGGCCGGGGCGGGCGCGGTGCTGGCCCTGGCCTGCGACTTTCGCCTGATGGCCGAGTCCGCGTCGTTCGCCTTCCTGTTCACGCGCGTGGGGCTGGCCGGAGCCGACATGGGCTCGGCCTACCTGCTGCCGCGCGTGGTCGGCCTGGGCCGGGCCACCGAGCTGCTCATGCTCGGCGACAAGATCACCGCGCGGCGCTGTCACGAGATCGGGCTGGCCACGTCGGTGACCGCCGATGACCATCTCACCGACCACGTGAGCGCTCTGGCCCAGCGCCTCGCCGAGGGGCCCGCGTTCGCCTACTCCACCACCAAGTCGCTGCTCACCCGCGAGCTCGACATGGCGCTTGGCGCCGCCATCGAGATGGAGGCGGTCACGCAGGCCCTGCTCATGCACTCCGAGGACTTCGAGGAGTTCTACGCGGCGTGGAGCGCCGGGCGGCGACCGGACTGGGCCGGACAGTGAGCGAGCGCATCAACGCCCCCGAGCTCGCGCTGCCGGTCGGGTTCTCCCACGCGGTCAGGGCCGGGAGCACCGTCTACCTGGCCGGACAGGTGGCCCAGGCGCCCGATGGCACGGTAACCGGCGACACGATGGCCGAGCAGTTCGACGGCGCCGCTGCCAACCTCGTGACCGCGCTGCGGGCGGCCGGCGGAGGGCCCGAGCATCTCGTCTCGCTGCAGGTGTTCGTCACCGCGGTGGGCGAGTACAAGGCGTCGCTGCGCGAGCTCGGCGACGTGTGGCGACGCCACTTCGGGCGCCACTACCCGGCGATGGGGCTGTTCGGCGTGACCGAGCTGTTCGATCCCGCGGCCAAGGTTGAGCTCATGGGCGTGGCCGTGATCGAGCCACGCGACCCATGACCGCGGCGCTGGACCTCCACCTCAACCGCGACCAGCGTGACCTCTACGAGCGCACGCGGGAGCTGGCCTCCGAGACCCTCGCCCCGATCGCCGATGCGGGACCTGCCGATCGGGTCAACCGGCCGCTGGTCGCCGCGCTGGCCCAGCACGGACTCCTCGCGCGGCTGTTCGAGCGCGACGAGGTCAGCGCCATCGAGCTCTGCCTCATCCGCGAAGCCCTGGCGCGCGGCTGCACCGGGGCCGAGACCGCCTTCGCGCTGCAGGGACTCGGGGCGTACCCCATCGTCCAGGCGGGCCGCCACGAGCTGCAGGCCGAGTGGGTCCCGCGGGTGGCGGCGGGGACGGCGGTCGCGGCGTTCGCTCTCACCGAGCCCGACGCGGGATCTGATCCCGGCGCCCTCTCGCTGCACGCCTCGCCTGACGGCGAGGGCGGCTACGTGCTCAGCGGCGAGAAGCTGTGGATCTCCAATGCGCCCGACGCCGACATCTACACCGTGTTCGCGCGCACCGAGGCGGCGCCGGGGGCCCGTGGGCTGACGGCGTTCGCGGTGCCCGGCGACGCGCCCGGGCTCTCGGGTGAGCCGCGGGAGATGCTGGCCCCCCACGCGATCGGGTCGCTCACCTTCGAAGAGGTGCGCGTGGGCCCGGCTCAGGTGCTGGGCGAGCCCGGGGCCGGCTTCCGCGTGGCGATGCGCACGCTGGATCTCTTCCGGCCCAGCGTGGGGGCGTTTGCCATCGGTATGGCGCGCACCGCCCTGGAGATGGCCGTGTCGCACGCCGTCACCCGACAGACGTTCGGCAAGCCCCTGGCCGGGCACCAGGCGGTGGCACACCGCCTGGCCGAGCTGCACGCCCAGACCGAGGCGGCCCGGCTGCTCGTGCACCAGGCGGCGCTGGCCCACGACGCCGGCGCGCCCGACCCCGCCCTGGCCGCCATGGCCAAGCTCCTGGCCACCGAGGTGGCGCAGGCGGCGGTGGACGCCGCCGTCCAGTTTCACGGCGCGGCCGCGCTCGAGCATGGCCACCCCCTCGAGCACCTCTACCGCGACGTGCGCGCGCCGCGCATCTACGAGGGAGCGTCCGAGATCCAGCGCGAGATCATCTCGCGCGCGCTGTTTCGCGCCGCCGAGGGGCGGGAGTGAGCGCGCCGCGCACCGTGGTGGTCACCGGCGGGGCCCGCGGCATCGGCCGGGCCGCCGTCCTGCGCTTCGCCGCCGCCGGGGACCGCGTCATCGCGCTGGGTCGCGACGACGCGGCGCTCGGGAGCCTGCCCGGGATCGACACCTACCGCTGCGATGTCACCGAAGAGGGCGGGGTGATCAACACCTTCCGCGACATCGGCGAGGTGGACGTGCTCGTCAACAACGCCGGCGTGGGCGAGTCCGCGCCGCTGGAGGAGACGACGCTGGACGCATGGCAGCGTCACTTCGACGTCAACGCCACCGGCGCGTTTTTGTGCATGCGCGCGGTCGTGCCGGGGATGCGCCGCCGCGGCACGGGCGCGATCGTCACCGTCGCCTCGACCGCCGGCCGCGCCGGTGTCCCCTACACCAGCGCCTACAGCGCGTCCAAGCATGCGGTGGTCGGCCTCACCCGGGCGGTCGCCGCCGAACTGGCCGGCACGGGCGTCCGCGCCAATGCGGTGTGCCCCACCTTCGTGCGCACCGAGATGACCGACCGGTCGATCGCCCACATCGTTCAGCGCACCGGCCGCACCCCCGAGCAGGCCGAGGAGGCCCTCGCCCGCGCCGCGCCGCTGGGGCGCCTGCTCGAGCCCGAGGAGGTGGCCGAGGCGATCGTCTTCCTCGCCTCGCCGGCCGCCGCGGCCATCTCCGGTCAGGCCATCGTCATCGACGGCGGCGGCATCCAGGCCTGAGGCCTAGACGGCCAGGTCAGCTTGACAGCCGCAGCGGAAGCGCGAAGCGGTCCAGGAGCCGCTCGTCGCTGAAGCGGGTGATCGACGCGATCCCATCGGCGCGCGCGCCGATCACGAACAGCCCGGAGCGCACCCATTCGCCGCCCTGCTCCATGTAGTAGGCGTAGGCCGGCTGCAGGTTGGCCCCGCACGCGACAAACCGCCAGCGACACGCCCGGCGCTGCCGGCGGTCGCGCAGGAAGCGTCCCACGGCGTCATGCCCCTGATGCCACTCGGGCTGAGGCGGCATGCTGGCGACGGCATCCTCGGTGAGCAGGGCGACCACGCCCTCGATGTCGTCACGCTCGAACGCGTCGGCGAAGCGGCTGACCAGGTCGGCGCTGCCGCCGGCGCGGGGCACGGCCAGGCGCTCCTGTCGCGGAGGTAGGCGCTTTTCCAGGGTCGCGCGGGCGCGTTGCAGCGCGCTGTTGACCGAGGCCTCGCTGGAGCCGAGCATGTCGGCGACCTCGTCGGCGTGAAAGCCCAGGACGTCGCGCAGGACGAGGACCGCGCGCTGACGGGGTGCGAGGTGCTGCAGCCCCGAGACGAAGGCCAGCGCCACGGTCTCCTTGGCCTCGTAGCGCGCCGCGGGATCGGAGCCCGCCGCCCCGTCGATCACCCCCTCCAGCAGCGCGTCGGGGTAGGGCTGAAGCCATGCGATCTCGCCGAAGCTCTCCGGCGGGATGGCCACCCCGGGCCCGTCGCCGGGGGCGCTCTGCGGTCGTCGGCCCCGCGCGCGCAGCGTATTGAGGCACCGGTTGGTGGCGATCGTGTACAGCCAGGCCCGCAGCGAGGAGCGGCCCTCGAACTGCTCCAGGCCGCGCCACGCTGCCAGCAGCGTCTCCTGAAGCAGATCCTCGGCGTCCTGGAACGAGCCGACGATCCGGTAGCAGTGCAGCTGCAGCTCGCGCCGGTAGGGCCCGGTCAGCTGCGCGAAGGCGTCCTCGTCGCCGCGCTGAGCGCGGGCGAGCCGGTTGTGCTCGAGCCGTTCCGCTTGCCAGGCCATTTCACGCATCCACAGGATCACGACACCGATACCGCTGCAAAATCATCGCTCAATCGCCGCGCGCCCTCGCGTCTTCACCAGCGAGCAATCCAACCAAGGAGGAGCCGTGAATACGAAGACCGCTCGCTGGGTGCTGGTGTTGAGCTCGCTCGCGTCGCTGATGGTGGCGCTCGACGCCCTCGTCGTCTCCACCGCGCTGAGCGCCATCCGCCACAGCCTCGGAACGTCCATCGAGGAGCTCTCGTGGACCGTCAACGCCTATGGCCTGAGCTTTGCCGTGCTGCTGGTCCCGGCCGCGGCGCTGGGTGACCGACTGGGCCGCCGCCGGCTCTTCGCCGCCGGCCTGGGCCTGTTCGTGCTGGGATCGGTCGCCTGCGCCGTCTCGCCCAGCGCGGGCCTGCTCATCGCCGCTCGGGCGCTGCAGGGATCGGCCGCGGCGCTGGTAGCGCCGCTGTCGCTGGCTCTGGTCAGCACCGCGTTTCCGCCCGAGCGCCGGGGCTGGGCGATGGGCGTCTACGGGGGTATCACCGGTCTCGCCGTCCTCAGCGGGGCGGTCGTCGGCGGCGCGGTGACCCAAGGGCTGGCCTGGCAGTGGGTGTTCTGGATCAACGTCCCGATCGGCCTGGCGGTGATCCCGCTCGTCCTCAGGCACATCCCCGAGAGCTACGGGCCGCGGGCGCGCCTCGACGTGCCCGGCCTGGGGCTCGTCGCCGTCGCGGCGCTGGGCGTGGTGTGGGGGCTGATGCGCGGCAACGAGTCCGGCTGGGACAGCGTGGAGGTCGTCGGCTCGCTGGTCGCGGGCGTCGCCGCGCTGGTGGCCTTCGTGCTCGTGGAGCGCCGCGTCCGCGCGCCGATGCTGCCGCCGCGGATGTTCGCGCGGCGCGGCTTCTCCGCGGGCATCGCCTCCAGCTTCCTGTTCTCGGCGGCGCTGTTCAGCGCGGTCTTCTTCATGGCGCAGTTCCAGCAGGTGTCGCTGGGGCAGGGCCCGCTCGATGCCGGGCTGCGGCTCCTGCCGTGGACCGGCACGGTGTTCATCGTGGCTCCGATCGCCGGGGCACTGACCAACCGCGTCGGGGAGCGCGCGCTGGTCACGCTGGGGCTGGCCATGCAGGCAGCCGGCATGGCCTGGATCGCGCTCATCGCGCAGCCGGGCATGACCTACTGGCACATGATCACACCCATGGTCATCGCCGGAGCGGGCGCCGCGATGGCGATCCCACCCGCCCAGAACGTGGTCATGAGCGCGGTGGCTCCGGCCGACATGGGCAAGGCGTCGGGTGCTTACATGACCATGCGCCAGCTGGGCGCCGTGTTCGGCCTGGCGATCACCGTGGCGGTGTTCACCGGCGCCGGCAGCTATGGCTCAGCACAGGCCTTCGGCGACGGGTTCGTCCCGGCGCTGGCGCTCGCCGCGGCGCTGTCGCTGGCCGCGGCTCTGGTCGCCGCGCTGCTGCCCCGCCACACCCCCCAAATGGAGGTATCTGCACGGGTTGCCAGCAGCCTCGATCCCCGGCAGCCGGTCACGGTTCCCGCTCTCTCGGAGGCGGGCAATAGCTGATCTGAGCAGGGAAATCCTCGCTGCGGAGGGGCGTCTCGCGGGCATTCGCATGGCGGACTTTCGTGCGCATCGCGGAACGCCAGGTTTCGACAACTTGACTTTTCCTCACCAAAGGGGGTAGTTAGGCGGGATGGAGTCGCATCTCGCCGTCCTGACGGCGAGCGCCGGCACGACCCGGGGCCATCGTACGCTCGCCGAGAAGGCGTATGAGGTGCTACACGCCGCCATCATCACCGGGGCGCTGCGCCCCGGCGTCCGCCTGCCCATCGAGGAGCTGGCCGAGCATCTGGAGATGAGTCCGATGCCGATCCGGGAGGCCGTCCGGCGGTTGGACGCGGTAGGGCTCGTCGAGAACGTCCCGCACCGCGGCGCCCGCGTCAAGGATCTGTCGGTCACCGACCTCGCCGAGGTCTACGAGGTCCGGCTGGCCCTCGAGACCGCGGCGATCCGCCGCGCGGCCCAGCGCTTCACCGACGCACGTGCCGAGCACGCCCGCGAGAGCCTGAGCCTGCTCGAGGCGGCGGCCGACAACGCCTCGGTGGCCACCTCCGAGGCCCACGCCCAGTTTCACTTCGCCCTGTATGACGCCGCCGAGTCGCTGTGGCTGCTCCGGGTCATCCGCCCGGTGTGGCAGGTCAGCGAGCGCTACGCGCTGGAGTGGCCGCAGGTTCGCCGCCTGGCCGAGCGGGCCGCCGAGCACCGCGACATCCTGGCCGCGTGCGAGGCGCGCGACCCCTACCGCGCTACCGCGGCGCTGCGCCACCACCTGGCCACCACCGCCAACAGCCTGGCCGCGGCTATGGGCGGCGAGCCGCTCTACGACATCTAGCGTCCTGAAGCTCGCCCCAGCGGTTCAGGTGGCGAAATCGGGCCTGGGGGCGCGCACCGCGCCGGCACGGCCGGCCGGCTGCTCCCAGTCCTCCTGGCGGCCGAGCGCGGTCTCCTCGAGCAGGTAGTAGGAGCCGCCGATGGTCTCCAGCCCGCGGGCGTAGACCGAGTAGGTGTGAAACACGCGATCGCCATCTCGCAGGAAGCTAGAGCGTCCGGGGAATTCACCGTGCAGCTCGAAGTGCTGGCCCGCCGCGGCGAACTCCTCGGGGGTGCGGAAGTTGTACTGCACGGGAGCCACGGACTCGTCGAGGGTGACGTGGAAGTCGTAGTTGAAATCCGAGCCCGCCGCTGAGTACCACGGGAAGGTCCAGCCGCGCCGCCGCTGGTAGTCCGCGAGCTTGGCGTAGGGCGCCCGGGAGACGTAGGCCAGGGTCGTGTCGCGGGCGTGCAGGTGCGCCAGCGTCCCCGGCGCCATCTCGTCGGCGCCGGCGGTGCAGCTGGAACAGCCATCCTCCCACGCCGGGTCGAACATGAAGTGGCAGACGATGAGCTGATGGCGGCCCTCGAAGAGATCGATCAGGCCAACGACGCCGTCGGGGCCTTCGAAGCGGTAGTCCTTCTCGACCGGCACCATCGGCAGACGGCGTCGCGCCGCCGCCAGCTCGTCGCGGGCGCGGGTGAACGCCTTCTCGCGCTCGAGCAACTCCTTGCGCGCCGCGAGCCACTCGTGATGGCCGGCGATCTCGGGCAGGCCCATGCGTACCTCCAGGGTTGGTCTCTCACACGGTAGACCGGTCCGGGCCCGGGAACTCATCGCTGCGCGCGCCCGAGCGTTGGGCGCCGCGGCCGGGGAAGTGCCGCGACGCCCCCTTGCTCGGTCAGTGCAGCAGGCCGAGCGAGTTGCCGACGGGCTGCTGCCGGCGTCGACGAGGTACAGGACCCCGGCCGCGGCGATTCCTTCCCGCGGCGAGAAACTTTTTCAGCGGCCGAGGTAGGCCCGCTTGAGGTCCTCTGACTTCAGCAGGTCCCCGGCACTGCCCGCCAGCACCAGCGAGCCGGTGGCCAGCACGTATCCGCGATCCGCGATCGACAGCGCCATGGTGGCGTTCTGCTCGACCATGAGGATGGCCACGCCGGACTCGTGGACCTCCTTGATGATCCGGAAGTTCTGCTGCACGAGCGCCGGGGAGAGCCCCATGGACGGCTCGTCCATCAACAGCAGCCGCGGCCGCGACATCAGCGCGCGGCCCATCGCCACCATCTGCTGCTCGCCGCCCGAGAGCGTGCCGGCCAGCTGCTCGCGGCGCTCATACAGCCTGGGGAACAGCGTGTGCACTCGCTCGAGGTCCTCGGTGAAGGTCGAGCCGTCGCGCAGCACGGCGCCCAGCTCGAGGTTCTCGGCCACGGTCATGTAGCCGAAGAGGCGGCGATTCTCGGGCACGATGGCCATGCCGCGGGAGATGCGATCGGGCACCGCGTGCGTGGTGACGTCCTCGGCGTCCAGCAGGACCCGCCCGGTGCGGGGGCGGACGAGGCCGAGGATCGTCTTGAGCGTCGTGGACTTGCCCGATGCGTTGCCGCCCAGCAGGCACACCAGCTCGCCCTCGTCGACCTCGATGGTGACCCCCTCGAGGATCCGCATCTTGCCGTAGTAGGTGGTGACGTCGTCGAGTTTGAGCAGCACGTCAGGCCTCCGCCAGCGCCTCGGGATCGCGCCCCAGGTAGGCCTCGATCACCGCGGGATGGTTGGCCACTTGCTCGAACGTCCCCTCGGTGACCTTGACGCCGTGGTCGAGCGCGACGACCCGGTCAGAGATGCCCTCAACCACGTGCATGTCGTGCTCGATGACCAGGATCGCCAGTGACAGCTCGTCGCGCAGGCGGCTGATGACCTCGGTGACCTCGAGCGTCTCGTTGGGGTTCATGCCGGCGGCGGGCTCGTCGAGGAGCAGCAGCTTGGGGCGCGTGGCCAGCGCGCGGGCGATCTCCAGCCGCCGGCGGTTGGCGTAGGAGAGGCTGTAGGCCGGCTGCTCCCAGCGGTAGCCGGCGAGCCGCTCGCCGAAGAAGCCCAGGACCTCCTCGGTGAGAGCGCGCACCTCGCGGTCCTCGCGGCGGGCACGGGGCAGGCGCAGCATCGACTCGATCGGACTCGCCTTGGTCGAGCCGTAGGTGGCGGCCATCACGTTCTCACGGACCGACATGTTGAGAAACAGGCGCAGGCTCTGGAACGTGCGCGCGACGCCGGCGTCGGCGATCTTGTGCGGCGGGCGGCCCGCGATGCTCTCGCCGGCGAGGCGGATGTCCCCCGTGTCGGGCGCGTAGACCCCCGTGATCGCGTTGAACACCGTCGTCTTCCCGGCGCCGTTGGGGCCGATGATGGAGACGATCTCCTTCTCGTGCACGACGAGGTGAAGGTCGGTGACGGCCCGCAGCCCGCCGAAGGCGATGCCCATGCCGTCGAGCTCGAGCAGCGCGGCCGCCTCGGCCATCACACCACCTCCACGCGCAGCGTCCCGAGCAGTCCCTGCGGCCGTGCCGACATGGTCGCGATGAGGATGGCCCCGATGAGGATCTGCGCGGTGATCGACGGGTTGACGATGAGCCGGCTCTCCCAGCAGCAGGCCGCGACGTAGATGGTGGGCACCAGCAGATACGGCCGCCATCGCGGGCGCACGTTGACGACGGCGAACACGAGGGCGATGGTGGCCACGTAGAGGATGTTGCCGTAGGTGGTCGCGTTCGTGGGCACGATCACCCAGTGCTTGACCAGATCGCCGATCCAGCCGCCGCTGCCTGGCGTGCCGCCCGTGGCCGCCGGCGAGATGGCGCCCACGATCGCGTGCAGGGCGACGCCGAGGACCGCCGTTGAGGCCAGCACCAGTCCCAGCACCCGCCACGGCCGCACCTTCATGACCAGCCCGAGCAGGATGAGCCCGTAGAAGAGGTAGGCGGCGTCGGTCGGGCTGGAGACCATCTGCTCGCCGGCGGTGACGACGATCCCGCCGAGCGCGGCTCCGGCGATCGAGCCCACCCCGCCCAGCACCAGGCAGGCGTAGATGAGGATGAGGATGTTGGCCGTGAAGTTGGTGGGGAAGACGTTTGACTGCTGCGCGGCGAAGATCGTGCCCGCCAGGGCACCGACCGCCGCGCCGAAGCTGATCGACATCACCTTGACCACCTTGGTGGGGACGGTCATGGCCTCGGCGGCGAGCTCGTCCTCACGCACCGCGCGCCAGCCCCGCCCCGTCCGGGACCCGTCGAGGAAGTGCAATAACCCCATGAGCACGGCCAGCACCACGATCGCGAAGTACAGATAGCCCTTGGGAGTGGTGATCTGATGGCCGAAGGCATGGATCGGATCGAGCCCGAAGAGCCCGTTGACGCCGCCCAGGGTGCCGGTGTCGACGTTGTTGGCGACCTCCACGAACGCCTGGCCGACGAATAGGGTGACGATGGCCAGGTAGTCACCGGACACGCGCAGCGACACCAGCCCGATGACCGCGCCGAAGATCGCGGCGGCCACGAACACCATCGGAATGGAGACGAGGGAGGAGAGGTGCACGCCGGCCGAGCCATCGGTGCCCAGGGCGTCGGAGGAGAAGATGGCGTACCCGTAGGCGCCGAAGCCGAAGAAGGCCACGTAGCCCAGGTCCAGCAGCCCGGCCCACCCCACGGCGATGTTGAGGCCAACGGCCAGGATGGCGTAGATGAGGCAGTTGATGGCCACCTGCTCGATGTTCGAGTTCAGGCTCAGCGAGCCGAAGATGAGCCCCGCCACCAGCACGATGGCCAGGCGCGGCCACCAGCCCATGCGCGCCTCCAGCGTGTACATCCAGCGCCGCCACCCGGTGCCGGCATCCTGGCGGTCGGTGTGCTGGGCCACCCACTCGTCGACGCCGATCGGGCTCATGCGCGCCTCATACCTTCTGCAGGGCGGGGCGGCCGAAGATCCCCGTGGGCCGGACGAGCATGGTCACGATGAGGATCCCGAACACGATCAGATCGGTGTACTTGGTGGAGATGTAGGTGGAGGCAAACGCCTCGCACAGCCCGATGAACAGGCCGCCGATCATGGCCCCGGGGATGCTGCCGATGCCGCCGACCACCGCTGCGGTGAACGCCTTCAGGCCGGCCAGGAACCCGATCGTGGCCGAGATCTGGTTGAAGGCCAGGCCCGACATGACTCCGGCCACGCCGGCCATGGCCGAGCCGATGAAGAACGTGTAGGAGATGACGCGGTCGACCTTGATGCCGAGCATCTCCGCCGCCTCGCGGTCAGAGGCCACCGCCCGCATGGACTTGCCCAGCGTCGTGCGGTCGACGATCACCGTCAGCCCCCACATCATCAGGAGTGAGACGACGAAGATCGTGATCTGCACGGGGTCGATGACGGCCCCGTCAATGTGGATGCCCGCCGTGGGCGAGATGAAGGACTCGGTGTTGTAGCTCTTGGTGAAGCCGCCGAAGAGCAGCAGCACAGAGTTCTCCAGGATGAAGGACACGCCCAGCGCGGTGATCAGCGGCGCGATGCGCGGCGCGTCGCGCAAGGGCCGGTAGGCGAAGCGCTCGATGCCGACGCCCAGCGCGCCGCACCCCAGGCCCGCGATGAGGAACATGATCGCCACCAGCAGCGGCACCGGGATCGACAGGTGCTGCGGACCGCCGAACCACTGGATCACGAAGTAGCCGATGTAGGCGCCGATCATGTAGACGTCGCCGTGCGCGAAGTTGAGCAGCTTCAGCACGCCGTAGACCATCGTGTAGCCCAGGGCGATCAGGGCGTACAGGAACCCCGTGGTCAGGCCGTTGATGATCGTCTGGATCAGCTCGTGCATGGGCACCCAGGTTCAGGCCGGACCGGCGGCGCCACGCGCGGATGGGATCCGCTCGGGCGCCGCCGGTGGATGATCGGCCCGGTGGGGACTACGTGTTGGGGATCGTCTGGTACTTGCCGGAGCTGGAGATCTTGAACAGGTAGCCAGGCTGGCCTGTCAGATCGCCATTGGACTTGAACGCGATCGTGACGCCCATCGGGGTGCCCGACGGAGCGATGTTCGTCTTCTTGATCTGTGCCAGCACGTTGGAGCGGCTGGGCGTCTGGCCTGACTTGCACACCGCCGCGATCGCCCTCATCTCGACGTCGGTGGCCGCATACGTCGGGACACCGAACGAGCCGTAGGGGCCGTACTTGGCCACGCCGGCGACGATCTGCTTGTCCAGCGGGTTGCTGGACTGCGAGATGTCGGGCCCGAAGTTGGACACGTAGCTGCCCGGGATCTTGAACTGCGACGGGGAGTTGGTGCCGTCGGTGCCGAACAGGATCGTCTTCTTGTGCTGCTGCTGGGCTGCGAGCCCGAACTGCTGGGCGTTGGCGGCGGCCTGCCACGGCAGCATCGTCACCGTCTCATCCGGGTTCAGCTTCGACGTGACGAGCGAGTTGATGGCGTTGGCCAGCGTCGCGCCGGTGTCGGTGCCGTTGATCGTCTCGTGGTCGACCTTGACCCCGGCCTTCTGGAAGATCGGGATCATCGTCTTGGCCAGGCCCTGCGAGTAGGCCTCGTCATCGTCGATGACGAGCACGGCCTTGGGGTGCAGGTGCTTGATCACGTAATTGGCGTCCTGCGGGCCCTGGATGTTGTCGTTGGGCACGACGCGGAAGAACGTCGGGTTCTTGCCGTCCGTGGTCAGCGCGGGCAGTGTCGCGGAGCCGGTGATGAAGGCCATCCCGGCGCGGCCGAACAGCGGCCCGACGGCCTCGACCTCCTGGCTTCCCGCGGGGCCGACGGCGGCCACCGCGCCCGAGGACAGGATCGACTGGGTCTTCTGCGTGGCCAGCGACGGCGTGAGCTGGGTGTCGTCCTGCACCAGGTTGACGTTGGTGCCGTTGGCCTTGTTGTCGTCGGCGACGGCGAGCTGCGCGAAGTGCAGCTGCTCGAGACCGACCTGGGCGACGGGGCCGGTGAACGGCCCCTCGATGGCGATGGTGGCCTTGCAGCTCTTGCCGCTCGAGCCCGAGCTCGAGCCCGCCGCGGCGGCGCTCGAGCTGCCCGAACTGCTGCTACTGCTGCTGCTCGACGAGCCACAGCCGGCCGCGACAAGCGCCGTGAGCGCGGCCGCGGCCAGGATCAGACGTACCTTCATAGCCTCTAACTCCTCCTCTGGAGTGGGTCCTGATTGCTCTGATACGCGGGGCTTCCATCCGGATAGAAGGCGGCGGCCGGAGATCCCGCGGGGCGAAAGACCGCGACGATCCGCATGGGTGTGTCGCCTGCTCTGGACAGGCAGTGCACCGTGCGGGCGGGCAGCTGGATGCATGACCCCGCCGCGACCGGCTGCGCGAAGTCGCCGGCCTCCATCATGCCGGCGCCCTCGATGACGTAGATGACCTCGTCGTAGGTGTGAAAGTGGTCGGGTGCCCGCTCGGCCGGGATGTAGCCGACGAAGTGCGTCGCCGAGCGCAGCCCAGTGCGGGGGTCGGAGACGATGCGGAACTCCCGCTCGGTGGTGGCCTGCTCCACTGTCTGGTCAGACAGCCGGCTGACGTTGGCCGGGGTGGGCGGCCCGGGGCTGGGGTCGGGCACCCTCACCGCCACCAGCCGCAGGGGCTGGTCCCCGGTGTTGTGCAGCGTGAACTGAGACGCGGGCGGCAGATAGACGCCGACGTCGGGCGCGATCGCGTGGGACTCGCCGCGGATCTCGAGCTCGCCCGTGCCCGCGACGACGAACAGCGTCTCTTCAACGTCGGCGGGGACCGTTACCGGCGTCCGCTCTCCCGGCGCACATTCGAGCACCGCCTGCTGGAGCGCTTCGAAATCGGTGGCGCCCCCGAGCGTGGAGCGGACCGTGAGCCCGCTGCCGGGGCTGACGAACGGCTCCACCTCGGACGCGTGGACCACGGTCACGGCCGGCATCGGCGGCGGCTCCGGATGACGGTGAAGAGATTCACTTGGGCTGGGCAAAGGTCCCGAGCGCATCCGGGCTCGGGGTCGGGCACCTTCGCACATTCGGCCTGGAGCGGTCAACCACCTGCTGTCGGCGCTCTCATTGCAGCCGCGCCTCCCCCGCCCCCCGGGCGCCTCATCGCAGCCGCGCCTCGATCACGATCTCCGTCCCCCCCAAGGCCAGCGACACCGGGCATGTGGCTTTGGCCTGCTGGGCCAGCTCCACGAACCGGTCGGCGTCGAACCCCGGAACGTCCCCGACGGTGGAGATGGCGACCCGCGTGATGCGAAAGCCCTCCTCCTTCTGCTCCAGGCGCACGCGGGCCGTGGTCTGGAGATCGGCGGGCGGCGAGCCGGCCTCCTCGAGCAGGTTGGCCAGCGACATCGTGAAGCAGCCGGCTTCCGCGGCGGCGATCAGCTCCTCCGGGTTGGTCCCGCGCGCCTCGTCCTCGACGCGGTTGCGCAGCGTGAAGGCTCCCTCGAACGCCCCGCTGCCCAGCGCGATACGACCGCCCCCATCGGGCACGGTTCCCTGCCAACTGGCCTCCGCGTGGCGGCTGACACGAACGCTCAAGGTGTACGACACCCCCTCGGGTCTGATTTTGTATGGCGATCAAACCATTACCGTGTGACCGCTGCAAGCAACTACCAGGAGAGGACCGTGGCCGAGACGCTTAATCCCACGATCGACGTCGATGAGGTCAGGGCGCGCTTCTCCTCGCTGCGCGACGGCTTTGCCTTCCTCGATGCCCCGGGCGGATCGCAGGTCCCAGACGAGGTGGGCGACGCGGTGGCGCGCGCCATGCGCGAGGCCAGCGCCAACCTGGGCGCCGGCTACGCCACCAGCCACCGGGTCAAGGCGATCCTCGAGACCGCCGAGGCCCACGCCGCTCGCTTTCTCGGCTGCGACCCCCACGAGGTCACGTTCGGCACCAACATGACGACGCTGGACTTCACCTTCAGCCGCACCGCCGGCCGCGACTTCGCCCCCGGCGACGAGATCCTGGTCTCCAACGCCGACCACGACGGCGGCGTCGCCCCCTGGATCGAGCTCGCCCACGATCGCGACCTGGTGGTCAAGCACATCGAGCTGCACCCCGACACGACCCTGGACTTCGACGACCTGGCGGCCAAGCTCTCAGACCGCACTCGGGTGGTGGCCTTCGCCTGGGCCTCCAACGCGGTGGGCACGGTGGTGGACGCGGCGCGGGTGTGTCGCATGGCCCACGACGCGGGCGCCCTGGCCTGGATCGACGCCGTCCACTACGCCGCGCATGAGCCCATCGACGTGCGCGCCGTCGGCGCCGACGTGCTCATCTGCTCCCCGTACAAGTTCTGCGGCCCACATCTGGGCGTGGCCTACGGGCGCGCGTCGGTGACCGAGCGCTGGCGGCCCTACAAGGCGCGGCCGGCGCCGAGCGATCCGCTGGGCCGGCGCTTTGTCACCGGCACGCTGCCCTACGAGTTGCTGGCCGGCTTCAACGCCACCATCGACTACCTGGACTCAATCGGCGGCTTTGCGGCCATCATCCCCTATGAGCGGGGGCTGGGCGAGCGTTTTCTGGAGGGCATCTCTGACGCGGTCACCGTCTACGGGCTGCCGGGCATGGAGGGCCGGGTCCCGACGTTCCTGGTCAACGTCGAGGGCGCCCCCGCTGCTGACGTCGCCGCGTCGCTGGCTGGGCAGAACATCGGCGTGTGGGCCCACGACTCCTGGTACTCGCTGGGCTTGTACAAGCGGCTCGGCTACGCCAAGGACGCCATCCGCATCGGCTTCATCCACTACAACACCGAGGACGAGGTGGACCGGCTGGTAGCGGGGTTGGAGGGCGCGCGTCCGCGGTGACGCGAAGGGGAACGTCAACGGCCGCGATGAAGGCGGCGAGCGATGCCGGCGATGTCGGCAAACGTCCCGACGCGGAGGCGATCTCGGGCGCGCGGGACGTTTGCGTCCGTAGCGGCGGCAAACATCCCACGGCCCCGCGCCGGTGAGCGGCGCGGGACGTTGGCGGCCCTCTCAGGCGTCAACGTCCCACCCTCGCGGATCGGCGCCTTCGGCGGGTCGTTTGCCGCTAGCTGTCGCCGTGTCCGATCGGCCGCCCCGAGCCCGCGTCGCCGCCATCGGCCACGGTGCGCTCGGCCTCGAAGAGCTCCACCAGCCGGCTGCGCACCTCCCACAGCTTGGGCAGCTGACGCTGCGCGATGAGCTTGCCCAGGACCTGCACGGGGGTGCCGGCGATCCCGATGGACTCCTCGCCGATCGCGCGGGCGACGACGCTGTAGTGGCGAAAGCGCCACAGGCGCAGGCGCTCGTCGTAGTCGGTGAGCGCCTCGGCGAGCGCGTAGAGCTCCTCGAACTCGCCGCGGCGCCGGTAGATGTCGGTCACCGGCGCGCCGGTGCGCTCCACCGCGCGGTCAAAGGCGCTGCCCAGCGCGGGGGTCGCGCGGGCCAGGTGACGAAACCCCGGTGAGTCAAAGCCGCTGCCGTGCCCCAGCGCGGTGCGAACGATGTTGTAGTCCCAGGGGTCGAGCAGGTCGAGCATGTCCAGCGCCTCGGTGACCTGGCGCAGGCAGAGCACGGCGCGGCGCACCAGGCGACCGGCGGCCAGCAGCTCGCCGGCATCGATCAGCCGCGCGGCCTCCTCGACCTCGGACAGGGCCAGCTTGAGCCACAGCTCGGAGGACTGGTGCACGGTCTGAAACAGCAGCTCGTCGCGGTGGACGCGCTCCGCGGGCGGCTTCTGGAGGGCGAGCAGCTCGTCGGTGCGCAGGTAGCGCTCGTAGTCGCTGTCCCCGGCGCCTGGCAGCACAGGACCCGTGTCGTCGTCGCTCATGCGACCTCCTCAGCCGTTGACGATCTCGGCCAGCGTGGCCAGATTGATGTTCCCACCACTGACCACGCACACCACCTTCCCCGATCCGGCGTGGCCCGCCAACGCCGCCGCCGTCGACAGCGCCCCCGCGCCCTCGGCGATGACCCGGACGCGCTGGGCGAGCGTGCGCACCGCCGCCTCGGCGTCGGGGATGGGGACCGCCACCGCCTCGTCGACGACCTCGCGCAGCCGCGGCCACATGTCGTCGAGCACCCGCCGGCTGCCCGAGCCGTCGACGAAGGACGGCTCGTACTCCACGTCCACCGGCTCGCCGGCGGCCAGCGCGGCCTGCAGCGCGGCGCCCGTGGCGGGCTCAGCGGTGACGATCCGCACCTCGGGCCTCAGCGCCTTGACCGCACTGGCGATTCCCACCGTCAGCCCGCCGCCGCCCACGGGGATGACCACGGTGTCGACGTCGGGCAGGTCCTCGAGGATCTCCAGCCCGATGGTGCCGTTGCCGGCCATGACGGCCTCGTCGGCGACGGGATGGACGAACAGGCCCTCCTCGCCCGGGATCTCCGAGGTGACGATGGCCCGCCACCACGCGTCATAGGGGACCTTGAGCACGCGGCCGCCCAGGCGCGCGATGGCGTCCAGCTTGGTCTGGGGGGCATGCTCGGGCACGGCGATGGTGGCGCGCAGGCCGAGCTCCCGGGCCACCCAGGCCACCCCCTGGGCCATGTTGCCCGCGCTGGCGGTGAGCAGGCCCTGCGCGCGTAGCTCGGGCGGCGCGGAGCGGATGGCGTTGCCGGCGCCGCGGATCTTGAACGAGTTGATGGGCTGCAGCGTCTCGAGCTTGACGTGGATCTCGGCGGGGGCGTCCTCGGCGTGCAGGCGGATGAGCGGCGTGCGCACGGCCAGGTCGGCCACCCGATCCTGGGCGGCACGGATCTCGTCGAGCGCGATCACAGCTCCACCTCGGTGCCCAGGCCCATCCGCCGTGCCGCCTGCACCGTCACCTGTGCCGCGGCCAGGTCCTCCACGCCGATGCCCAGCGAGCGAAACAGCGTCAGCTCAGCGTCGCCGGAGCGCCCTGGATGAGCGCCGGCCACCACCTCCCCCAGCTCACCCCGGATGTGGTCCTCCCCCGCGATGAGGCCCAGCTCGATCGCGAGCCGGAACTCGGCCGCCTCGTTGCGCACCGACTCGCGGCTATCGCAGAACAGCGCCGCGGCGGCGACCGTCTCGGGCTCGATCTCCCAGGCCGACGGCCCGCTGGCGCCGACGGCATTGACATGCGTCCCGAGCGCGAGCCATGCGTGCTCGAGCACTGGGCGCTTCGCGCTGGTGGCCACGACGACGACGTCCGCGCCCTGCACCGCCTCGCGCGCGGACGCCGCCACGATCAGGTCGGGGCGAGCGTCGCGCAGCGCCTCGACGTGGGCGGTGGTGGGGGCATAGACGCGGACCTCGTCCCACGGCCGCACGTCGGCGAGGGCGTGAAGATGCGAGCGAGCCTGCACGCCCGCTCCGAGCATGCCCAGCACGCGGGCGCCGGCGCGGGCCAGGGCGCGCGTGGCCACCGCGGTCACCGCCGCGGTCCGGATCGCGGTGATCGCCGAGGCGTTGAGGATCGCCGTCGGCATGCCCGTGTCGCCGTCGAACAGCGTGACCGTGCCCTGGTGGGCATCGAGGCCGCGCGCGGGGTTGGACGGGATCAGGCAGATGGCCTTGAGCCCGAACGCATCACCCGCGAAGGCGGGCATCAAGCCCATGAACCCCGAGGCTCCGGGAGGGATGGTCACGGTGCGCAGCGGATTGAAGGCCTCGCCGCGGGCACGGGCGGCCAGCACCCCCGCCATCGCGGCCTCGCACTCGGCCGGCGCCAGCGCCCGGTGGATGTCGGCGTCAGAGAGCGTGAGGACGCGCATCAGTCAAACGCCTCGGTCACGCGCTGTCGCTCGTCCGGAGTCAGCGGGCGCTCGATCGCCTCGCGCACCGGCTCCAGGTGCTCGGGCCGGCCGGGGCCCACGACCACCTGGGTGATGCGCTCGTCGGCCAGCAGCCAGGCCAGCGAGGTCCCCGCCATCGAGGTGCCCCGCTCGGTGGAGAACCGCTCGAGCCACTCCAGCCGGTCAAACGTCTCGTCGGTGGCCAGCGCCTCGTAGGGCTCGGGGCGCTGGGTCATCCGGGATCCGAACGGGTAGGCGGCGCCACGCCGGTACTTGCCGGTCAGCCAGCCTCCGCACAGCGGGCTGAACACGATGTAGCCGATGCCGCTGCGGGCGCAGACCGGGATCACGTCGGCCTCGTCATCGCGCTGCAGCAGCGAGTAGGCGTTCTGGACGGCCGAGGTCCCCCCGATGTCCAGCGCCTGCTGAAGCTGGGCCACGTCGAAGTTGCTCACCCCGTAGGAGACGACCTGCCCCGCCTCGCGCAGCTCCTCGAACGCGGCCAGCGTGTCCGTCAGCGCCACGCTGCGGTCAAACTCGTGGGCCAGGTACAGATCGACGCGGTCCACGCCCAGGCGCTCGAGGCTGGACGCGAACTGGCGGCCGATGCGATCGGGCGAGAGCCCCTGGTCGCCGTCGGCGGTCATGCGGTTGAAGGTCTTGGTGGTGAGGGTGGGGCGGGTGCGGCGCGAGCGGATCCAGGCGCCGATCGCCTCCTCGCTGCGCCCGCCGCCGTACGCGTCGGCGGTGTCGAAGTGCCGGATCCCGAGCGCCCAGGCCGCGTCCATGAGTTCGAGGGCCTCGGCGTGCGAAAGCCCCTGGCCGAAGAACGCCGGGGCCGAACCCACGCCGCCGAAGTTGCCACAGCCCAGCGCCACCCGGGCCACCCGCGGGCCCCCGGCGCCCAGGGGGTTGGACGGGATCTGCAGCGCCGCGGCCATGACCCCAGACCGTATTTGATCCGCGGCCGCGAGGAAGAGCGGGGGTCACGCCGAGGTCACGGCGCCGCCCGGGCCGAGCGGCGCCGCAAGCGCGGAGACCTGACCGTCAGCCGACGACCGTCTCCTCGGTCTCGATCGGCTCGAGCCCGGCGATCTCGGAGCGACGGTGCTCCCAGTGGGGCGGGATGCACATGTGGGTGCCGAGCTCGTCGGCGGCCTCGTCGGTGAGGAAGCCCTGGGGCGTGCCGTAGGCCAGCTCCACCAGCAGGCCGCTCGGAGTGCGGCAATACATGGAGAAGAAGTAGCCGCGGTCCTTGGGCTCAGAGACGTCGGTGAAGCCCAGCCCGACGATGTGGTCCTTGACCACCTGCTGGTTCTCGGCGGTGCCGACGTCGAAGGCCTGGTGGTGGATCGTGCCCTCGCCGAAGTGCCAGGTGCCCTGGTGCAGGTGCGGCTCCTCCACCAACTCGAGGATCCGCCCGAAGCCGTCGGCCTCGCCGATCCGGTACTGGTGATTCTCCCCCTCGTCGCCCAGCGGCTCGCCGTTCATGCCCTGGACGATGAAGTAGTCCATGGGGCCCTGCTCGGTGACCGACGTGGTCGTCCCGTAGGCGCCACGGATGGCGTGCTCGGCGGGGACGTGTGCGTCGTAGGGCTCGCGCGTGTCGGGCGCGGGGTCGGCGACGAGCGCGTACTCGATGCCACACGGGTGGCGGAAGAGGAGCCGCTCGGTGCCGAAGCGCTCGATGCGCTCGCACTCGACGCCCTGCTCCTTGAAGCGGTCAGACCAGTAGCCGATCGCGTCCACCGGGATCGACAGCAGGAGGATCTTGGCCTGGTTGGTGCCGCGCTTGCCCATCCAGCCCGCCTGGCGGTAGGGGAAGGCGGTCAGCAGCGTGCTCGGGTCACCGGCGCCGTTGCCGTAGTAGAGGTGGTAGATCGGGATCTCCCCGTCGAACAGGACCGTCTTCTTGACGCTGCGCAGGCCGAGGAGGCGGACGTGAAAGTCGTAGTCCTCCTGCGCTCCCCCGACGCAGAACGTGAGGTGGTGGGTACCGCGGATGAACCCTGGGTTACGCACAGATAGCTCCTCTCTCTTCCGTGTTGGGCCCATCGTACTTGCGCGCACAATCGCCCAGCGCGGGTTTTGACGATCAGCGCAGCGCGGGTTGACGCTGAGCGGCGCGGGCCGCCCCGTCGGCCAGCGCGCGCAGCTTGGCCCAGCAGATGTCGGGGTCGATGGCGCCGAAGCCCGACCAGGTGCCAAAGCCGCAGTCGGTCCCCGCGATGACCCGTTCGGGGCCGACGATGCGGGTGTAGTGCGCGATGCGCTGGGCCACCAGGTCGGGGTGCTCGATGTAGTTGGTGGTGGAGTCGATCACGCCGGGGACGAGGATCGTGTCATCGGGGATCGGCGCCTGCGCCCACACGGCGTGCTCGTGCGCGTGACGCGGATTGGCGGCCTCGAACAGGATCGTGCTCGGCTTGGCGCGCAGGATGGCGCCGATGATCTTGTCCACGTCGATGTCGAGGTGGTGGGGCCCCTCGTAGTTGCCCCAGCACAGGTGCAGGCGGACGCGATCGGCGGGGATGTCGCGCAGCGCGGCGTTGATCGCGTCGACGTGGCGCTCGACGCTGGCCACGAACTCCGCGTCGGAGCGATCGCGGTACATGATGTGACGTCCCATGGCCAGGTCCGGCGCGTCGATCTGCAGCAGCACGCCGGCGGCGACGATCGTCTCGTACTCGACCTTCATGGCCTCGCCGATCGCGTCCAGGTACTCCTCGAGCGTCGCGTAGTACTCGTTGGGCTGAAACAGGGCGATGATCCCCGGCGACGGCGCGTTCATGAACGCCCCGGAGATCGGCTGGCCGTCAATCGCGGCCGTGAGGTGAGCCAGGTCGCGCGCGACCGGCTCGGTGTGCTCATAGGTGATGGGGCCGCGGCAGATCGGCCGCAGGTAGCGGGCGCTGCCGCCCTCCTGGGCGAGGCGGTCGCGGAAGCGCGGGTAGGCGTCCAGGTCGGCGGGGGTGGCCCGCGGCACGTCGCCCACCTCAAAGCCGCTCAGGCGGTGGCGGATGTAGGTGGCGTAGCCGATCTTGCTCATCTCGCCGTCGGAGACGAAGTCGATCCCGGCGTCCACCTGGTGCTGGACGCGATCGCGAACAGCGGCGCCGATGACCTGCTCGAACTGGTCGGGATCGACCGTCTCGCCGCGGTCCTGGGCGAACACGAGGTCGACGACCTCCTGCGGGCGGGGGAGGCTGCCGACGTGGGTGGTGGGGATGCGGTTCTCGGGGCTCATGGCCCCACCCTACTGCGCGCAAACACGCCCCCGGGCATGACCCCACCGCGGGCCGCGACCAGCTCCAGCAGCCGCTGCACCTGACCGCGCCAGGCCGCGTCGAGCATGAGGAATGGGTGCAGGATCACGGTGCAGGGGGCCACCGCGCCGCGCAGCGCAGCAGCCATCCGCTGACCGGCGACGTCGGCGCCGGCGGGTGTGCGGCTGTCGCCCCGGCGCTCACGCAGATCCGCGAAGCGCTCCATGAGGTGATAGGCGTCGACGAGCTCCCAGTCAAAGGGGACGACGACGAGGCCGTCGGCGACGGAGGGGAGACCCTCCCCCGCCGGCGAGCACCATTGGAATCCGAGCTCGCGCAGCAGCGCTGGGGTGCGGGCGGTCAGCTCGCCCCCGGGCGGGCGAAAGCCGCGCGCGCCCAGTCCGAGCGCCGCGAACGCCCGAGTGGCCCGCTCCAGCAGCTCGCGCTCGGCGCCGGCGTCGAGCTCGCCCCACACCTCGTGCTCCCAGCCGTGGACGCCGAGCTCATGGCCGCGGGCGGCGATCGTCCGCAGCGCCTCAGGGTTGAGCTCGCAGTTGATCGCCTCGACGAAGAAGGTGGCGCGCAGGCCGCTATGGTCGAGGGCGTCGAGCAGCCAGGGAAGCGCCCTTGTCACCGAGGGGTCGCTGCCCAGCGGGGTCCGCGGGTTCCAGGTGCCGCGTTGCAGGGCGCTCGCCTCCCCGAGGTTGTCGAAGGTGAGCACGATCGCCCGCCCGTCAGCGCGGCCTGATCTCACGTTGTCCCCTCCGGGCGGCGTTCTCGTCTAGACATCGGAACCGTTCTACAATGTACGATGACCGTCGTACTACCATGACCGAAACAGAGCCCATGACCTCAGACACCCAATCACCCCAGACGCCGCATTTGCGAGCGACGCTGCTCCTGAGCTGCCTGGCGCAGTTCATGGTCATCCTCGACGTCTCGGTGGTCAACGTGGCCCTGCCGTCGATCCGCCACGGGCTCGGGTTCTCCGAGGTTGACCTGCAGTGGGTCGTCAACGCCTATACGGTCACCTTCGCCGGCTTCCTCCTGCTGGGTGGGCGCGCCGCCGACCTGCTCGGTCGCCGTCGCGTGTTCGTGGCCGGCCTCGTGCTGTTCGCGCTGGCCTCCCTGGCCGGCGGCATCGCCGACAGCCAGGGCGTGCTCATCGCCGCCCGCGCCGTCCAGGGCCTCGGCGGCGCGGTGATCGCCCCCGCGTCGCTGTCGATCCTCACCACCACCTTCGCCGAGGGCCCGGCCCGCAACCGCGCCGTGGGCATCTGGGGCGCGATGGGCGGCGCCGGCGGCGCCGCCGGCGTGCTGCTGGGCGGCGTCATCACAGACCTTCTGTCCTGGCGCTGGATCCTCTTCATCAACGTCCCGATCGGGATCCTCGCCGCCGTCGCCGCCCAGCACTACATCATGGAGAGCCGGAGCCCCGGCCGCGCCCGGGAGTTCGACCTGCG
This sequence comes from Solirubrobacteraceae bacterium, assembly GCA_036497165.1. GTDB lineage: Bacteria > Actinomycetota > Thermoleophilia > Solirubrobacterales > Solirubrobacteraceae > Palsa-465. The sequence continues at coordinate 16,778 of DASXJW010000095.1, read as the reverse complement.
GGGCGCCCTGGCGGCCACCGCCGGCCTCTCGCTGCTGGTGCTCGGCATCGTGCGCACCGACCAGACGGGCTGGGGCAACAGCTCCACGCTCATCCTCATCGCCGCCGGGGTGGCGCTGCTGGGGGTGTTCGTCCTCATCGAGGGGCGCCTCGCCAAGGCACCGCTGATGCCGCTGCGGATCTGGCGCTCGCGCACGCTGACCGCGGCCAACGTCATCGTGCTCCTCGTCGGCGGCTCCTCGTTCGGCATGTGGTTCTTCGTCTCGCTGTACCTGCAGCAGGTGCTCGGCTACTCGCCGATCCGCGCCGGTCTGGCCTTCCTGCCCATGACGCTGTGCATCGTCGCCGGCTCCACCCTGGCCTCGCGGCTCGTGGGCCGCGTCGGCGCCAAGCCGATCCTCATCGCCGGGATGGCCTCGTTGACCGCGGGCCTGTTCTGGTTCACCGACATCTCCCCGACCGGCACCTACCTCGGCGACATGCTGTTCCCCTCGCTGCTGACGGCGCTCGGCATCGGCCTGGCCTTCGTCCCCGCCACCATCAGCGCCGTCTCCGGCGTCGCTCCTCAGGAGGCCGGCCTGGCCTCGGGGCTGGTCAACACCGCGCGGCTATTCGGCGGCGCGCTTGGGCTGGCCATCCTGGCGGCCATCGCCACCGCGCGAACCAACAGTGAGCTGCACGCCGGCAGCGCCGCGCACGCCGCGCTGGTCTCGGGCTTCCAGCTCGCGTTCGTGGTCTCGGCCGGCTTCGCCCTCGTGGGGGCACTGGTGGCGGCGTTCGGGCTGCCGCGGCTGCGGGCGCGCGCACAAGCCGCGCCGGTGGCCACCGCCGAGTCGGCATAGCGAGCGCCTTTGGGTGAGAATGCGGCGGCACGTGGCCCGCTGCTTTGTCACCCGCGACCTGCCCGGCCCCGCGCTGGACCGCCTGCGCGAGCGCCACGACGTCGACGTCTGGCCCGAGCGGCTGCCGCCGCCGTACGAGGAGCTGCGCGCCCGCACCGCGGAGGCAGAGGGCCTGCTGTCCCTGCTCACCGACCGTGTCGACGCCGCCCTCATCGAGGGCTCGCCGCGGCTGAGGGCGGTCGCCAACTACGCGGTGGGCTATGACAACGTCGACCTCCAGGCGGCAAGCGCCCGCGGCATCGCCGTCGGCAACACCCCCGACGTGCTCACCGACGCCACCGCCGACCTGACGTTCACGCTGCTGCTGGCGGCGGCACGGCGGTTGCCCGAGGCGCTGCAGTCGGTCAGGGACGGCAACTGGCTGACCTGGGAGCCCTCGGCGTTTCTCGGGCAGGACGTCCACGGCGCGACCCTGGGCATCATCGGCATGGGGCGCATCGGCCAGGCGGTGGCCCGCCGGGCGCGGGGCTTTGAGATGACGATCCTGCACACCGGCGGCGAAGGCGGCGTGCCCCTGCTGACGCTGCTCAAGCGCTCGGACTTCGTCTCTCTCCACGCTCCGCTGACGCCCGCCACCCACCACCTCATCGACGCCCCCGCGCTGAACGCGATGAAGCCCACGGCCATCCTCGTCAACACCGCCCGCGGGCCGATCGTGGACCAGCGGGCACTCATCGACGCCCTGCGCCAGGGCGAGATCGCCGGCGCCGCATTGGACGTCACCGACCCCGAGCCGCTGCCGGCCGATGACCCACTGCTCAGCGCCCCCAACCTCATCGTGGCCCCGCACATCGGCTCGGCCACGCACACCGCGCGCGAGGCGATGGCAACGCTGGCGGTGGAGAACCTGCTGGCGGCGCTCGACGGCCGGCCCATGCCCCATCCGGTTCGTGCGACGTGAAGTCGACGCGCGGGTAGGCTGACCAGCGTAATGGCCTCGCCCGTCGCCGTCGCCGTCGTGGACATCGGCTCCAACTCGACGCGCCTGCTCATCGCCGAGCTCGAGGATGACCGGGTCACCGCCGAGCTCGTCCGCCGCAGCCAGGTCACGCGGCTGGGCTCGGGCGTGGATGTGGACGGCCGTCTGAGCGACGACGCCATGGAGCGCGTCTTTCACACCCTGGACGGCTACAAGACCGAGATCGACGAACACGACTGCGCCGTCGGGGTCGCGGTCCTCACCAGCGCCGTCCGCGATTCGGCCAACGGCGAGGAGTTCGCCGAGCAGGTGCGCCGCCGCTACGACCTCGAGCCCCACGTGCTCACCGGCGACCAGGAGGCGCAGCTGACGTTCCTGGGCGCCAACAGCGAGCGAGACGCCTCCGACCGGACCCCAACGCTGCTGCTCGACATCGGTGGCGGCTCGACCGAACTGGTCATCGGCGCGGGATCAGAGGTGGGCTTTCACGTCTCCACGCAGGCCGGGGTCGTCCGCCAGACCGAGCGCCACCTGCATCGGGACCCCCCGGACCCCGGGGAGATGGGCGAGCTCATCGCCGACGTGCGCCAGATCCTCGAGGACAACGTTCCCGCCGAGCGGCGCCACGCCGTCGAGCACGGGGTCGCCGTCGCCGGGACCGCCACGTCGCTGGGGGCGATCGCCCAGCACCTCGATCCCTACGACCCCGAGCGCGTCCACGGCTACCTGTTGAGCGCCGACGAGTGTGACCCCATCCTCGATGAGCTGTCGGCGATGTCGCTCGAGGAGCGCCGCCACGTGGCCGGCCTGCATCCCGACCGCGCCCCCACGATCGTCGCGGGCGTGCTCATCTTCCGCGAGGTCCTGAGGCTGTTCGGCCTCGAGCAGATCGAGATTTCCGAGCACGACATTCTCCGGGGAGCCGCTTTAGGGCTGGCTGCACCGCGTTTGTAAAGGCCTTCGGTCATCTTTCTGACCAGGGCGTAGTGAGCTTTTAGGCGAGAACTGGACGAATGTTCGATTGTAGTTCTCGTCGAGGCGGAGCATTCTATCCGCGGGGTGTGGACTGCCATCTGGCGATCCACATTCCCAACATAGGTTCGGGCGAAGCCGCAGACATCGGCGCCTCCCGCCGTCCGGACCACTCTAATTGGCCCTATCTGGCACGTACCCCTGCCCGTCCCGATGGGGCCAAACCTGGATCGGAAGCCGCCCGCAGAACGCGGGCGGTTTTCGTTTAAGCCCACCGGGCGGGCAGCCCGACAAGCCCGGCGGGTGGCGCGGCTGAGCCCGGCGGTGGGGTCAGGCGAGGTTTGACCGGCGCGGATAGGCCACAGCCGGGTCGGTGAGCACGTTGACCAGCGCCGGCCGGCCGGCCGCAAAGGCCCGCTCCAGCGCCGGGCGCAGCTCGTCGGGCGTGCTGACCAGCTCCCCGTGGCAGCCCAGCGCCGCCGCCACCTCGTCGTAGCGGGTCTCCGGGCGCAGGTCCGCGACCACCGAGTAGCCGTAGATGGCCTCCATCGGGTGCTTCTCCAGCGCCCAGATGCCGTTGTTGCCCATCACCCCGACCACGTCCACCCCATGTCGGGCCAGGGTGTCGAACTCCATTCCGGAGAACCCGAAGGCGCCGTCGCCCAGCAGCAGCACCACCTGGCGCTCGGGGTAGGCCAGCTTGGCCGCCAGCGCATAGCCGGGGCCCGACCCCAGGCATCCATACGGCCCGGGGTCCAGCCAGCAGCCGGGGCGGTAGGAGTCCACCACGCGCCCGGCGTAGGAGACGAAGTCGCCGCCGTCGCCCACGACGATGGCGTCGCGATCCAGCAGCTGGGCCAGCTCGCCGTAGATCCGCATCGGGTGAAGCGGTGCGCGGGCGTCCGTGAGCTCGCCGGCCTCGGCGGCACGGCGCTCGGTCTCGGTGGCCCGCAGCGAGTCCGCCCACGCGGTTCGCGAGCCCGCGTGCGCGCCGGAGGCCCCGGCGCCGTCGCGCAGCGCGTCGAGGGTGGCCGGGAGCGCGCCGTAGAGCTCGGCGTTCAGCGGGCGCGGGTGGGGCCGCGCGGGCTCGGCGACGTCGATGGCGATGACCGCGGCGTCCTCGGCGAAGACGGCGCCGAAGCCGAGGCGGAAGTCGAGCGGCACCCCGATGACGAGGGCCACGTCGGCCTGGCTGAGCCCGGCGCTGCGAGCGCGCGAGAAGGCCAGGTGATGGTCGGCGGGCAGGCAGCCCCGGCCCAGGCCGTTGAGGAACACGGGAATGTGCAGCGCCTCGGCCAGGGCGCGCAGCGCCTCTTCGCCCCGCCCCCAGTACAGGCCGGTGCCGGCCATGATCACCGGCCGCTCGGCGTCGCGCAGGAGCGCGGCGGCGCGGTCGATCTGCGTGGCGTCGGCGCCGGGGCCCGTCCACGGCTCGGGCAGCGCGCCCGCGGCGGGCGGCGCGTCGGCCTCGCCGAACACCTGGTCGAGCGGGAAATCGACGAAGGCAGGGCCGGAATGCGGGGTGACCGCGGCGCGCAGCGCCTCATCGAGCAGGCGCGGGATCTCCGCCGTGCCGGCGGTCGCCGCGCTCTTGACGACTGGGGCCACGAACGGGACGTGGTCGATCTCCTGCAGCGACCCCTGGCCCCAGCGGAAGGCGGGGGCCCGGCCCCCCAGCACCAGCATCGGCGAGTTGTTCTGCGCCGCCGAGGCCATGGCGCTCATGCCGTTGGTCACCCCCGGCCCCGCGGTCAGCGCGCACACGCCCGGGGTGCGCGTCACCTTGGCCCACCCCTCGGCGGCGAAGGCGGCCGCCTGCTCGTGGCGGACATCGACGAGGTCGATGCCCTCGGCGCGGCAGCCGTCATAGATCGAGAAGAGGTGGCCGCCCGAAAGCGTGAACAGCTTGGTCACGCCGTAGCCGCGCAGAGCACGGGCCACGAGCCGCCCGCCGTGAAGCACGGTGTCGGTGTCGGTCTCGGTCGCCACGCCCGGGACGCTATCGCGCTTCGGGCGGGCCGGGGGTGAGGCGCATGGAGTTGACGATGGCCCCGCCGAGGATGATGAGGGCCAGCACGTAGAACCACCCGAGCAAGATCAGGACGAACACGATCGTCGTCCCGAAGCGCGCGATGGTCGAGATGTGGTTGAGGTAGGCGGGAAAGGCGTAGGAGATGACGGCGATCGCCGCCGTGGCGCCGAGCGCGCCCGGCCACACGGCGCGCCAGGGCACCTTGAGGTGCGGCACGCGCGAGTAGATGATCGCCAGGCAGGCGAACAGGAGCGCGAGGCTGAAGGCCAGCGACCCCGCGTAGACCAGCCCGGCCACATGGGCGAGGTCGAAGGGCAGCTTGTTGGCGCCCGCGCGCAGGAGGCTCTGGACGGTCGGGACCGCCACCGTGGCCACCATGAACAGCAGCACCACCAGCAGCATCGAGAGGGCAAAGCGCTTCTGCTTGAGCCAGCCGCGCGAGGGCCCGTGGTAGATCTTGTCGAAGGCGGTGTCCAGCGCCCCCCAGAACGAGGAGCCCAGCCACAGGCTGGCCACCAGGGCCAGGACGCCGGTGCTGGTGGTGGAGGTGCGGACCTGGTTAAGCAGCGAGTCCAGCGTGTGCTCGGCGGTGCCCGGAAACACCTCCTGCAGGTCCTGGAGCACCGAGTGCTGCACGGCGTGGCTGGAGAGGATCTGGCCGGCTACGAACAGCCCAAGCAGCGCCACCGGGATGATCCCCAACAGCATGTTGTAGGCGATCATCGACGCCAGCCCGGTGATATTGGCGTCGTAGGCGATGCGCCAGAACCGGTGGATGGCGCGCGGTATCGCCCTGAGGCTACTCAGTCGGGTACCGGCGCGCCGACGCGGTCGTGTCCGGAGACGTCGGCTGGGTGCGCGCGCGGAGCCCACGGTCTACGTGTACCTGTTTGCCCTTCGGTTCAACCGTGTTGCGCTCATCGCACTCCAACGCCGGTGTTCTGAGCACCCGCCGAGTGTCCTGCGTGATCACCGTGCGATCGCCGGTCTCGCGGCGTGGCGGCTCGGCCCCGCCGCGGTGGCGGTGGGTCTACATCGGGGCCATGAGACGGCGAACCGTGCCCTGCTCGTCGATCAGCGCCCCCGCCGCCAGCAGTCCGGCCTCGCCCTCGAACCACTGGTCTCCGATGCGGATGGCGGGGAGCGCGCTGATGCCGCGCGACCGGAGCACGTCGGCGTTGGCCTCCAGCTCCTCATCGCGCCATGTCTCGCCGGCGGCGCTCAGGCACTCCTCGAGGGGCACCCCGGCGGCCGCGGCCGCCTCGGCCAGCGTCTCTGGGTCCTCGAGGTCAAAGCCGCCGCAGAACGCCAGGCGGGTCGCGGCCAGAGCGAAGGCGGCGCCGGCGCCGATCTCGCATGCGAAGGCCGCCGCGCGCTGGGCACACCGGGCGGCGCGGGGGAAGCGGTCGGGCCATACGAGCGGGAGGCGCAGGGCTCGGGCGCACGAGTCCGCGCGGCTGCGCAGCATGTGCATCTCGCCCGCGTGATGCGCCTCGTGACCGGCCCCGGACCGGCGCAGCGACGCGCCGTCGACCGGCACCCACTCCACCTCGCCGAGCTTGCGCTCGATGCGCTCGGCGGTGAGATACGACAGCGGGCAGGAGACGTCGAAGAAGAACATCGGCCGCGCACTCAGCGCAGGCCGTGAGCGTTCACTTCGACACTCATCTAGATAGATCACTTGGCCCATGGTGATTCCTGAAACGACGCACGCGTCCGAAACTGGCGCGAAAAACGGATGCGAAACGTGATTTGTTCGTTATGCTGATTCTCGGTAGGTGGAAGCGCCGTCCTTAGACCGGGGGAGTTGTTATCTCGCACATACCGCCCGCAAAGCGTCATCCTTATGACCAGTGGTCGCCTGACGCCCGCGCACTCGATCTCGTGGGTGACAAGTGGACCCTGCTGATAGTCCGCGACCTGCTCTCGGGTCCGCGTCGATTCGTGGAGCTTCAACGGGTTCTGCCCGGCATCTCCACCGAACAGTTGCGGTCACGGCTGAACCGCATGGTTGCCGACGGAATGCTGACGCGGAAGCGCTATCGGGAAGTGCCGCCCCGGGTCGACTACGAGCTCACCCAGCGCAGTCGTGAGCTGGCCCCCGTACTGGGCGAGCTTGCCCGCTGGGGCTATGAGTGGGCCTGGAGCCCGCCCCGCGTCTCCGAGCGCGTCGATCTCGGCGCCATCTTCCGCCTCATCCCCGGATTGATGAACGGCAGCACGTCCCCCTCGGGCACCATCGATCTCGAGGTCACCGACAGCCCCACCGGGTCGCCCACCGTCTACCGGGTGACGATGACCGGCGACGGCGCGGAGATCTCAGAGGGCTCTGACGACACCGCGGAGGCCACCGTCGCGGGCAGCATGGCCGGCTGGGTCCGGGCCCTGGGCCCGATCGGCGAGCGCGACGGCCTGCGCGTCTCCGGGAATGCTCCCTTCGCGGGCACGTTGCTGGACCTCCTGTCGCTGGGCCAGGGTCGTGAGGCGGCCATGGAGCCCGCGCGGGACCTGGAGTCGGCGGCCGGCCAGAGGGCTTGATTCGGCGGGTTCCGTGGCCTGTGCGTGGGCGCACGACGCGGGCGTTCGTCAACGGCTGGCAATGAGGGTGGTGAGGTGGGCGGACCAGTGAGTCCGGACCTCGGCCACGCAGACGTTGACTCCTCAGATCGCGCACCGCGGGTTTCTGAGGCGTGTGATCTGAAGCGCGTGCCACGTTGACTTCTCAGATCGCACGCTCCCAGCAAGGGCGTTGTGCGATCTGACGAGTCAAGATTTGGGGCGCCCTCACCCCGGCTCAATGCCTCCGCCACCCCCCCGTCCTCATTACCCGCCGTTGACGTGCGTTCGCGTCGTGCGCCCACCGCCCACGGCAAACAGGGCTACTTGTTGGAGTAGTGCGCCGGCCCCAGGTGCGGGAACTTGCCGCTCTGCCCCAGCAGGGCCGCCAGCGGAGGCGCCACCCAGCACCCCGGGGTGGCGGTCTGGGTGACCGAGGGCGCGCCCGGACCCGCGGGCTGTGAGCCGTCGCCGCCGGCGCCGGTGTTGTTGCAGTCCCAGGAGGGCAGGGCGAAGCTGCCGGGATGGCTGCCGCCGTCTGAGAAGGCGCGGGGGTCTGAGAGCCACAGGGGCGGCGGATAGGTGTTGCCGCGGTTGGCGGGATCGCGGTTGGCGGCGAAGGACAGGGTCTCGGCGCCGACGGGCTGGAACTGGCGCAGGTAGTGGCCGGTGCCATCGCCGGAGAAGCTCGTCGTCTTGGCGGCGAGGCCGGCGGCGCCGTTGGAGATGAAGTCGGCGATGAGCTGCTGGTGCAGCGAGAGCCAGCTGAGGACGGGGTTGAGCTGCTCGAGAAACGGGCCGAGGGAGGCGAGCAGCGGCGTGGCACCGTTGAGGGTGTCGCGGATGGCCGGCAGCCCGGTCTTGGACACGGTGATGAGCGGGCCGAGGTTGACGAAGAAGGACCGCAGCGAGGGCGCCAGGCGGCGGACGTCGGTCAGCGTCGGCTTGAGGTTGGTCGCCACCGGCTCGAGCTCCTTGACGAGCGGATCGGTGTCCTGCGAGAAGCTCTGCAGGCGCGCCATTGTCGCCTTGGTCTCGTCCAGGAAGGTGGGGAAGACGTGGAAGGTGTCCGAGATGGCCTTGTTGTTGGCGGCGGTGGTGCGGAACGTCTCCTCGCCACTGGTGATGAGGTTGCGCAGGGCCGCCTGGTTCTGACCGAGCGCGGCGAATACGGTGCCGCCGTTGCGCACGAGGTTGACGACCGCGGTGTGCTGGATGTCGAGCACCTTGAGCAGGTCCGAGGCGTCGGCGGCGAAGGTGGGCAGGTTGCCGAGCACGCTGCTGAGGTTCTGGTCGTTGCCCTTGACCGCCACCGCCAGCTGCTGCTGCCACTGGCGGAACGCCTGGCGCGTGGTGGGGTCCAGCGCGTTGAAGATCTGGTCGAGCTGGACGGCGTTGGCCACCTGGCCGCGCGGGAGCAGCGCGCCGTCGGGCAGCGTCGGGGTGTGGGGCGTTCCCGGCGTGAGCTGCACGTAGATCTCGCCGGCGATCGTCTTGGTGCGCAGGATCGCCCGGGCGTCCTTGTGGATCGGCGAGAACTTGTTCTGCAGCTGGATCGTGACCATGGTCCGGTTGTGCTGCGGATCCAGGGTCTTGCCGATCACCTTGCCCACGGACACGCCGGCGATGCGCACGTCGGCCTGGTCGGCGAGCTGGCTGGCGTTGGTGAACGACACCCGGAACTGGTAGCCCTGCGGGCTGAGCGGGATCGTGCCGCCGAACGACAGCCACAGGAACAGCGTCAGCCCGATCACCGACAGCGCGAAGAGCACCATCGTCAGGACCTTGGCGATCGAGGGGCTGCCGGTCTCCATCTACGTCACCGCGAGGCTGGGGTCGAGGGCAGCCATCTACTTCACCGGGAGCGCGGGGTCAAAGGGTGCCTGGGCCGGGGCCGACCCGCCGGTGGCGGAGGCGGCGTGGCTGCTCACCTGTCCGGAGAGGCTCTGCTTCTTGGCCTGGTACTTGGCGAAGTCGGCCTGGTTGGCGGCCGACTGGGTCGGGCAGACGCCCGCGTTGGTCAGGATCGGGGTCAGGTTGAGCACGCTCTCGAACTCCGAGCCCAACCCGCCCGAGGCCGTGTTGAGGCTGTTGATGAGCTGCGTGTAGGTGGCGCAACTGGCCTGCAGGAACAGCGGGCGGAAGTCCCCGTTGGCGTCCTGCACGGAGAACAGGGTGCGGGCGTTGTGGTCCAGCCAGGCCAGCCACCACAGGTAACCGTGCTCGGTGTTGCCCGGGTTGTAGCCCAGCATGTTGGCCAGCCGCTGCACGACGTCGAACGTCTTGGTGAGCTTCGGCGTGGCCGCGGCCAGGTTCTCGGCCGCCGGCTTGAGGTTGCGCACCAGGGGGCGGGCGGCGACCACGAAGGGGCGGATCTGGTTCTGAACGATCGGCGCGCTGGGCTTGGCCAGCGCGGTGAGGGCGGCGTTGGCCGCCGGCAGGGCCTTGGCCGCGGGCAGCAGGTTGCCGGCGGTCGGCCCCAGCAGCTTGGCGAACGTCGTCACCTTGTCGAGCGTGTCGGTCGTCTGGGCCAGCGTGCCGGGCAGATCGGCGACGGCGCGGCTGATGTTGGAGTCCTGGGAGGCGAAGGCGCGGAACACCGTGGAGCTGGCGTCGACGAGCCGGACGATCTGGCCCTGGTTGTGGCTCAGCGCCGTGTTGAGGCGCTGCAGCGAGTTGACGAGCTGCTGGAGGTCGCGCCCGCGCACGGCGACCGCCTGGTTGAGCCGGGCGAGATCCTGGTGGGTGGGCTCAAAGCGCTCGAACACCTGGGCCAGCTCCGAGCCGCCCTTGCCCTTCAGGCCCTGGCCGGCGCCGTTGACGAGCAGCTGGAGGTAGTTGCGGGTGTCGCCGTCCAGCGAGGAGAGGATCTCGTCGGCGTTGATGTCGGGCAGCGTGTTGGCGACCGGCATCGTCCACCCCGCCTTGGCCAGGGGCGCCGGCTTGCTGCCGGGCTGCACCTCCACGAACATGTCCTTCAGCCCGGTCTTGGGGCGCAGCAGCGCGGTGGCGTTGGTGTGGATCAGGTTCTTGTACTTGGGATCGAGTTGGAGCTGGACGATCGCCAAGCCGTTCTTGAGGGAGACGTTTCCGATCTCGCCGACCTGTACTCCGGAGACGCGGACCGACTGACCCTGACCGGGGGTCACCGCCTGGGCGGTCGAGAACTCGGCGTTGATCGTGTACGGCGAGGCTTCGATGAACGGGAACCGGAAGCGCTCGTGGCTGAGCACATAGCCGGCCACCGCCACCGACAGGACGAGCAGCACCACGATGGCGGCGAAGTCGGCCATGTGCGTCTTGATGGCGCGCGTCATGGCGTCTTGAGCACTCCTGAGATCGCATGCCCGACATCATGGGCGGTCTGGGGTACGCCCAGCGGCGAGACCGAGCCGCCGCCGGAACTGCCCGAGCCGCCCGAGCCGCCGGAGCCGCCGGAGGAGGAGCCGCCCGCGCCTGCCTTCGCGGAGCTGCCGCTCATCTGCGCGGTGTTGAGCCGGAGGCCAGAGGCGGCGGCGATCTCGCGCAGGGCCGGCACCGCGTTCTGGCTCGCGCCGTTCCAGCGCGCCTGGGCGGCCGCCGTGGACAGCCCGCTCTTGGCCTGCGGGACCGGCCCGCTCGAGGACGCCGAGAGGTCGGTGATCGGCTTCTGGCTCTCACAGGGAACGGTCTCCTCGTAGGGCGGGCGCTTGCCGCCGGGCGGGACCTGGGGCTGGACTCCGTCGAGCTTGCTCAGCGCCTGGCCGAACATCCCGGGCTGCAGCGAGTAGGTGAGCGTGCCGCCGGTGCCGAGGATGCGGATGTAGGGCCCGTTGGCGTCAAAGTCGCGCGATTCGCCGGCCAGACCCGGCAGGTAGTCCACGCCCTCGACGTACACCTTGCGCGCGGGGAACCCGTTGGAGGCGTTGAAGTTGGGGTCCGGAACCGTCATCTGCGACCACGGGTAGATGACGTTGACCACGCAGCTGGCGGTGGGACGCACCTCGTTGCGCATCAGCGGGATCGTGTCCTTGGTCAGCTTGGCCAGCGCCGGGACGGTGGGGCGCAGGTCGGCGGTCAGCCCGCGCAGCTCTGACGGCGCGACCAGGTCGTTGAGCTGGGTGACGAAGGGCAGGCTGGCATCGACCATCGGGCCGGTCGACTTGACGCCGGGGACCAGCGCCTTGGCCAGCGTGCGCAGCGGTGGGAAGGCGGCGTTGAGCGCGTCGAACGCCGGGGTCGCCGCCGACAGCGTCCGCGGCAACTGGAGCACCGTCTGCTCGAGCGCCTTGTTCTGGCGCGCGAACGCGTTGGCGGTGGTGTTGAAGTCGGTGATGAGGTTCTCGAGGTTCTTGGGGTGCGTGTCGACGGCGCCTGACACGTCGCCCTGCGCCGCGATGTAGTTGGAGAGGTCGTGCGGTTGGAGGCCGAGGGCGTCGTGGGAGACGATCGACGAGTACTCGTAGGCGGGCAGCCAGTACCGGATCGACTTGTTGAATGACGAGCCGCTCGTCTTGACCGCCTTGCCGTACTGCTGGAGCAGCGTCTGGAGGTTCTGGCGGGTGTTGGACTGCAGGCCGGTCAGGACCTGGTCGAACTGAACGGGCTCGACGCCCTGCTGGAACGGGAAGGTGTGACCGTCCTTGGCCACCGGAGCCGAGGGCGTGCCCGGCGAGACGTCGACGAAGAAGTTGCCCTCCAGGAAGATTCGCGGCCGGATGGCGAAGGTGGCGTCGTCGTGGATGGGCAGCCCCTCGTTGGTGATGTTCATCGTGACCTCGGCCGCCTGACAGGCGCTCTGGTCCTTGCTCGACTGCTTGCATCCCGGCTCGGCATTGACCCCGGTGACGGTGCCCACGTTGACCCCGGCGATCCGCACCAGCGATCCGGGCTGTACCCCGTTGGCGTTGGTGAAGGTGGCGTGCACGGTGTACTTGTGCGCGAACGGGTTGGCGAACTTGGTGTAGGCCAGGTAGGAGATCACGACCACCGCGACGATCCCGATCAGACCGGCAGTGAACTTGCTCATGCCGCTGCGGCGCTTGCGCTTGCGTCTCATGGGTTGGAGGGCACGCTGGTCAGCTGCGGGCCGGTGGTGGGGTTGCGAGTGAACGTCTCGCCGGCGGGGACGTGGGCGCGGCCCTTGAAGGTCGGTCCCTGGACGCCCGGCGTGTGGGCGTCGGTGCCCAGGTTGCGGCCCTGGGGATCGAGATGGTTGAGCCTGAGCGGGTAGCCGCGCTGGCCGGTCTCGCAGTCGGCGTTGCCGTTGCCGTCGACGGCGGCGCCGTAGACCTGGGCGTGGAGGAACTCGTTGCCCCCGGTGGTCAGCGACGTGGTGCCGCCGCCGTTGGCCGGCTGGGTGGCGCCCTGCTGCCCGACGTTGTTGGGCTGCAGCGGATCGCCCTGGTTGAGCAGCACCCGCTGGGCAAAGCCAAAGCTCGTCGACTCCGAGATGTGCTCAGACAGATAGGTCCAGAAGTAGTTCCAGTCATCGCACACCGTCTGATAGGGCCCGAGGTAGCGGACCATCGGATTGAGCGTCTGCACCGTGCCGGTCAGCGCGTTGACGGCCACATTGGTCCCCGGCGCCTGCGCCAGCGTCTTGAGCGCCCCCATCACCTGCTGCAACTTCGTGTTGAGCACCGGTGTGCGCACCAGGGTCCGAGTCCCCGTCTCCACCGCCGGATTGATGTCAGGCAGCGCATCGCGCAGCTCCGCCGTGGCCGGCGCCATCTGCGTTCCCAACGTGTTGAGATCGACCAGGAACGGGCGCTGCACGGCCAGTGACCGGGTGCTGACCTGCTCGGTCGCCGGCGACTTGGCGATCGTCGCCTTCAGGTCAGACGGGCGCTTGTCGATCGCGGCGAAGGTGGTCGCCATGTCGGTGAACAGCCGCGCGTTGGTCTGGGCCACCGGCGCCACCGCCCCCATCACCCCCTCGAGGCTGTCAAAGAACCGCACCAGCTCCGTGTTGGGATCCGCCAGGTACTGCGTGACCGGCCGCAGGTAGCCCAGGAACGACGGCAGCGCGGCCAGCGTGTCGTTCAGCGCCGATCCCCGCCCGGCAAACGCATCGCCGAAGCCGACCAGGTTCTGATCGATCGCCTTGCGCGTCTTGGCGTCAAACGCCTGAAACACATCCTCGAACTGCACCGGCACCGAGGTCTGCGTGATCGGCAGCGTCCCCCCGTCCGAGATGAGCTTGTGCGAGGTGCCGACGTGCAGATCGACGTACTTCAGGCCCAGCACCGACAACGGCCGCACCGAGGCCGTGGAGTCCACCGGCACCTTCCCGTAGGCCTTGTTGAGCTTGAGCGTCAGCTGCCCCGCGACCTGACCACTGGGCAACTGGATCGGGGACATGTCCTGCACCACCCCCACCAGGAACCCACCCTCGCGCACCTCGTTGCCCGGCACCAGATCCGCCCCCGACGCCACATCCACCTTCAACTCATCCGTCGGCACGAACGGCAACCCCGTATTGGCGTTGTAGGCCAAGAAGACCGCGACCATGATCACGAGCACGGTCACCGCCCCCACCAGCACGGGGTTGCTCAGCGCCGAGGGGCGCCGCGAGCGCTTGCCCTGTCGGGTCGTCGTGGTCACGGTGAGAGGAGGTAGTTGAGGAGCTGCTGCGCGGTGCTGCCCGACGAGGAGGAGCTTCCGCTGCCGCTCGGGGCGGTGGGGGTGGGCGTGGACACCGTCGGGGTGGGGACCGAGGGGGCGGGACCGCCGCCGACCGCTCCCTGGAGCACCTGGCCGATCGTCTTGCCGACGCCGACGGGCGGGGTTGTCGCGCCACCGGACCCCGAGGGAGCGGGGGCGCTGGAGGACCCGCCGCCCGACGGGCTGGGCGCAGCGCCGTTGGCGGTGCCGTTCGCCGTGCCGTTGGCGCCGGCGTTGCCCTTGCCCTTGCCCTTCTTCTTGGTCTTGGTGGACTTCGCCGGGGCCGCTTGGCGCTTGTTGGCGTTGATGGCGTTCTGCACCATGGCGGCGCTGAGCCGGCTGGCGCTGGTGCTGGGGCCGCTCTGGCCCGGGGGCGCTCCGCCCGGATCGGGCACCGGGGCGTTGGGGTCCGACGGGTCGGTCTGGTTGACGCCGGGCTGGTTGGGGCCCAGCCACGAGTAGCACTGCCGGTAGGCCGCCCCGTACTGCTTGATCGCCAGCGCGATCGTCGCCGGCGTCGCGTAGTTGGAGCACATCGGGCTGAAGAAGGCGTCGACGGCCAGGATGTGGCCCTCGGGCCCGAAGGTGTTGACGGCCAGCGTCTGATTGAAGACGTAGCCGAGCAGAGCCTCCAAGCCGGTGAAGCCCTTGCCGCCGGGGCTGCGCGGATCCGGCTCGACGGCGCGGCTGGGGTTGTCGAGATCGTGCAGGACGACGGCCAGGTTGCCGGCGAGCTCGGGAGTGGGCTTGGCGAAGGCGTTGAGATCCTTGACCGTGGGAGCGGCGGCGGTCACGGCGGCCTTGCCGGTGATCGACGCCTGGCCCAGTGACTTGATGGCCGGCTTGGCCGACCTGGAGAAGGCGGGCAGATCGGTGAGGAAGCGATCGATCTGCCCCGAGGCCTGGTTGAGATTCTGGAGCACCGGCTCGTTGGTCGTGACGGTCGTGCCCAGCTGCGCGATGGTGGGCTTGAGCTGCTCGAGCAGCCCGGGCAGGCGCTGCAGCGAGGTGCGCAGGTTGGCCCGCTGCGTGGCCGTGTCCGAGGCGGTCCTGCCGGCCTCGTCGATGAACCTGTTGACGTTGGCGCTGTTGTTGGCCAGCGCGGTGATGACGCCGTTGGAGTCCTTGGTCAATGCCTGCAGCGTCTGGTGATCGTTGGCGAGCAGGTTGAGCAGGTTGTCGGTCTCATCCAGCGCGGGCACGGCGCGGTGCAGCGCGGCCTGTATGTCGCCGGAGCGCGCCGCGGCGGCCGCGCCCAGCTCGTTGACGATGAGGGTGAAGCGCTGCCGGTAGGGCAGCCGCATCGTGTCCTGCAGCAGGTCGGCCGGGATCGTCGACTGGGTGTGGCTTACCGGGATGGTCGCGCCCGCCTTGAGCACCGGGCCCGAACTGCCCGGATTGCAGTCCACGAAGTACTCGCCGATGAGCGATTCGGGGCGCGAGGCGCAGGACGCGTCCTGATGAAACTGCCCGAAGCCCGACCGGGTGACCTGGATGGTGACGACGGCGTCGAGCGACTTCTGATCCAGGTCGATGGACTTGATGGTCCCCGCCGGGACGCCGGCGACCTTGAAGTCCGCGCCGGTGACCAGGCCGAACGCGTTCTGCAAGTGGATCTTGTAGGTGCCCGGGGCGGTCTGGTTCGAGGCCCCGGCGGACAGGAAGATGAACAGGCCGGCGGCCAGGAGCAGCGCGCCTGAGAGCAGGACCCGCTTCATTTGCCGGTGGGGACCTCGGAGGGGTTACACGGGAATCCGCTCTCGGGGTAGTACAGCGCCCCCCGCTCCATCGAGCCCGGGCAGCGGTCGCCCTGCCCGGTGACCAGCACGCCCTGGGAGTTGGTCGGGTTCGAGCTGCCGGTGCCGGTCAGGCCCGAGAGCCCCCCGAAGGCGAGGATGCTGCGCAGCGTGGGGTCGGTGAAGCTCGGCAGCAGGTTGAGAGCGCCGTTCTCGATCGAGCCGATGCCCACGACGGGGGCGATGCGGCTGGCGCCGCCGTTGGCGTCGATCGTGCCGGGATGGGTGTAGCCCTCAAACCACCCGGTGAGGTCGACGGCGTAGGGCCGGGCGGTCGCGAGTTCGGGCGTGGACTCGTTGAGCGCCGTCGTCGATTCGGGGAAGGCGCCCGCGCGGACCTTGCCGTTGGCGGTGACGTCCTTGACCGTGGCGGCAGCGAGCGGTACGCCGAGCTTGGTCAGCTCGATGAGGTCGTTGTCGGCCCCGGGCCGGTGGATGATGTCCGAGAGGTCGTTGAGCGTCGGCACCGAGTTGCGGGCCAGGGGCCGCAACTGCACGAGCAGCTTCTGGAGCTTGGGCGCGACCGGCTTGGAGTCGTCAACGAGCGGCTTGAGGTCGTCCAGAGCGCTGCGCAGGTTGACGAACGTCGTGTTGGCCAGGCGCATGAAGCCGGGCAGGCGCTGCAGCGACTGCCCCAGCGCCACCCGCTGGTTGGCCAGCGCCTGCGTGGTGGTGGAGAGATGGGAGACCAGCCCGCTGAGGTCCGAGCTGCGGGTGGCGACGTCGGAGACGAGCTTGCCCGTCTTGGTGATGAAGTTGGTGAAGTCGCCGGTGTTGCGGTTGAGCTCGCGGAAGAGGGAGCTGGAGGCGGCGACCGCCGGGTTGAGGTACTGGAAGGCCGCCTGCATCTTCTGGCCCTCGCCCTTGACCTGGGCGGCCGAGCCCTGGAACACATCCTGCAGGCCCTTGAGGGTGGGGCCGTTGAGCGTGTTGAAGATCTCGTCGAGGTCGACCTCG
>DASXJW010000094.1:0-74644 GCA_036497165.1 Solirubrobacteraceae bacterium | reverse complement strand
GGGCAGATCGCCCACCCGGGGGCGGTCGGAGCGGCGGACCAGCGTCGTCTGCGGGGTCTGGAACAGGTCGGCCGGCGACAGCCCCAGCGCGTGGCAGATCCCCACCAGGCTGGCCACCGACGGGCTGGTGATATCGCGCTCCACCCGTGACAAGAAGCTCTTGGTCACGCCGCTGCGCGCCGCCACCTCCCCCAGGGACATGCGGCTGGCCTCACGGGCATGGCGCAGGCGGGCGCCGAAGCGGATCCGGTCGATGTCATCCATGGACATAACTTACGTTGCCGCCTCTAGCTCCTGGTCGGAGGCCTCGATCGCCCGCGGTGCCTGGATGGCGGGCTGGGTCGCATCGGCGCTCCCGATCGTCGCTGCCATCAGGTGTCCTCTCCTCGTCGCCTCTGAGGTGCGCCACGGTACACGCCCGTTGCACCCTGGTCAAGAACTGCGGCCAGGTCTAAGCTGCCGCCGATGGAGCGCGAGACGCGGCTGGCCCAGGGACGGCTGCCGCCGCTGGAACGGGCCACCATCCACCCCTACGAGGACGCCGAGCCCGGCCCCGTCTACTACCAGCGCCATGCGCATCCGGTCGGCCTCGACGTCGAGCGGCTGCTTGCCGAGCTCGAGGGCGGCCCGGCCCTTCTCTTCCCGTCGGGCTCGGCCGCCACCACCGCGCTGCGCTGGCCCTGCTCGAGCCCGGGGCCCGGGTCGCGGTGGCAGACGGCGGCTACTGGGGGACGTTCGGGCTCCTGCGTTCAGAGCTGGGGCGCTGGGGCCTGGAGGTGTTCGCGTTTGACCAGACGGCGACGCCGCCGCCCGCCGAGCTCGTGTGGCTGGAGCCCTGCGCCAACCCGCTGATGACCTTCCCCGACCTCGAAGCCGCGACCACCGCGGCCCACGCCGCCGGGTCGCTTGTCGTCGTCGACAACACGGTGCTCAGCCCCCTGCTCCTGCGTCCGCTCGAGCACGGCGCCGACTTCGTCCTCTACAGCGCCACCAAGATCCTCGCCGGCCACCACGACGCCCTCGTCGGCGCCGTGGCCTGCGCCCGCGCCGCCGACCACGCGCGCCTGTCGGCGTTCCGCACCGCCACCGGCATCGTCGCCGCCCCCGACCCGGCGTGGCTGCTGCTGCGCGGGATGAAAACGCTGGCGGTCCGGGTCGAGCGCCAGTCAGCGACCGCCCTCGAGCTCGCCCGGCGGCTGGCCGAGCACCCCGCGGTGCAGACGGTCAGGTATGCGGGGCTCGGCGACCCCGTCGCCGCCCGCTATGTGACGGCGTTCGGGCCGCTGCTGTCCTTCGACGTGGCCGGGGCCGAGGAGGCGCTGGCCGTCGAGCGCGGACTGGGGCTCATCGAGAACGCGACCAGCCTCGGCGGCGTCGCCTCGACGCTGGAGGCGCGGGCGCGCTGGGAGGGCGAGCGGGTCCCGGCGGGGCTGCTGCGCCTCAGCGTGGGGCTGGAGAACGTCGAGGACCTGTGGGCCGACCTGGCCCAGGCCCTCAACGGCCTTCAGCTGAGCTCAGTCCCGGCGTAGATGGTCACCACGGTGTCGAGCAGGACACTGTTGGGAACGCGGATCGCTGCCCCCTCCTGCGTCTCGAGCATCGTGCTGGTGCTGTGGATCCTCGTGATGCGTCCCCGGACGTCGCCGAAGGCGATCTCCTGTCCCACGCTGTAGTCGTGGCGCAGGTAGCGCCCGGCGCTGAGGGCGCGGGCGACGTCGCGCGACCCCAGTCCGAACGCCAGGCTGAACGTGCCTGAGACCGCCGCCAGGAGCACGCCGATCAGCACGACGAGGAGCGTGGTGGAGATCCCCAGCTCGGCGGCGGCGATGATGACGAAGATCGAGAGGACGGCGACCTGCGCGATCTGGCCCAGCGGCACGGGGAAATCCAGCTGATAGGTCAACCGATCCGCTCGCTGACGCGCCGCTCCGGCCAGCACCGCCCCCGCCAGCACGAGGATGGCGGCGAGGAGGACCCTCGGCAGCGCGAGGATGGCCTGATTGAGGCTCGCCGACAGGAACTGCAGGCCGAGAAGCGAGAGCGCCGCGAAGATGACGACGATGGTCAGGAAGATCCGCACGACGCGCGCGATGAGGCCTGCCAACGACCCTCCCAGTCCCGAGGCCTGCAACACCGGCGTCACGCCACCCCGGTCGGCGAGGCGATCGAGGCCTGCCGCGTCCAGCGCCCGCCGCACGACCCACCCCAGCAGGCGCGTGAGGAGCAGTCCGATGAGGAGCAGCACGAGCGCGCCCCCCAGGTGCGGCAGGAATGACCCCAGGTTCTGGCCGGCCTGGCCGAGGATCGACGTCGCCATCGGCATCACGCCTCACCCTCCCCCCGGTCCAACAGCAGGCGTGCCCCATCGGCGAGCGCCGCGGCCACTGCGCCCACGAGGAGAAGCGGATCGCGGATCGCCCGCTGCCACCTGACACCCCTGATCACCCGCGGGACGAGCTGGGGCGTCGCCGTGGGCGGGCTCGCGCGCAGCAACTCGAGGTGCGCAGCAAGGCGACGCTCGGTGGGAGTGAGATCGGCGAGGGGATCGTCTGCGCTCATGGTGGTAGCTCCCAGTTGTAGGTGTTGTTCCGCAGCAACTCGATGAGCTCGTCGCGCGCGCGGTGCAGTCTGCCCTTCACGCTCCCGAGCGGCATTTCCAGGACGCCGGCGATCTCGCTGTAGCTCAGGCCCTCCAGATCGCGCAGCACGACGAGGCTGCGGTATTCGGGCCGCAGCGCGCGGAGCTTGAGCTCGAGACGTTGCTGGCGCTCGCGGCGTTCGAGCTGGGTCACGGGCTGCCGCACGGGATCGCGGTCGGGCGTCTCGGCCGACTCCTCCGCCGGTGCGGTGGGCCGCCGCCGCGACCAGGCGACGGCGTTCAGAGCGGTGTTCTGAGCGATCTGCAGCAGCCAGGTGCGGAAGGCGGCGGTGCCCTGGAACTGATCGAGGCGGTGAAAGGCCCGCAGGAACGTGTCCTGGCTCACATCCTCGGCGTCGTCGGGGCCGACGATCCTTGCCGCCACCCGGAACACGATGCCGCGATGGCGCTCGACGACTTCCTCGAACGCGGACAGATCTCCGTCCAGGGTCCGCTCGATCAGGATCTCATCCGTGTCCATGGAATGGGTCCCCACCAGCATCTCAGCTTCTGAGACCGCGCGCGGTGGCGGTTGGTTACGGCAGGCGGTCAACTCCTGTAACCGAATCCCGAGGGCGGCTGTCTCCTCCCCTGTCCCCATCTTCGAGAAGAGAAGGAGCAAAAGTCATGCCAACAGCAACTGTGCAGGTCGCGCAGAGCCTCCAGCGAGGGCTCGACGCGCTGATCGGCTTCATCCCGAACCTGCTGGGATGCCTCGTCATCCTGCTCGTCGGCTACATCGTCGCCCGGCTGGTCAAGGTGGTGGTCGGCAAGCTCTTGGCGACCGTGGGGCTCGACCGAGCGCTCAGCGGCAGCGAGGCGGGCGCCTATGTCGAACGCGTGAGCCCGGGCGCTCAGCCTTCTCGTCTCGTGGCGACGGTCGCCTTCTGGTTCATCTTCATCTATGCGATCGCGGCGGCCGTCGGCGCCCTGAAGATCCCGACGTTGACGAATTTCATGGCCAACGTGCAGAACTACCTGCCGAACGTCATCGCCGCCGTCGTGATCCTCGTCATCGGGGTGGCGCTCGCCGGCGCGGTTGGCGGTCTGGTCGACAGGCTCGTCGGGGACACGGCGGCCGGTCGCATGGCCCGCGCGGTCGGGCCGACGCTGATCCTCGCCATCGTCGTGTTCATGGTGCTCAACCAGCTCAGGATCGCCCCGGCGATCGTGACGACGACCTACATCGCGCTGATCGGAATGCTGGCCGTCGCGGGAGCGCTCGCGTTCGGATTGGGTGGCCGGGAGCTGGCGGCCGACATGATGCGCGACGCGTATGACTCCTCCCGGCGCGACCGCCGTGCGGAGACCGCACGGGCAGGCGCTGAGCCCCGCCGAGTCGAGCACCGGTAGCCGCTCACTACCGGGTGCCGACGAGGCGCAGACGCCCTCCCCCGACCGCTGATGGACGGCGGGGGAGGGTGTCGCCCCGAGCGATGCCGCGGCTTCCCAACCGCGCCGCCTCCGGCGCCGTCACAGCCGCCAGTGGGCTTCGAGCTCGGCGAGCATCGCCTTGTCGCGCGCCCGCTCCAGCGAGCTCGCCGGCGCCAGGCCGGTCCGGATCTCGAACATCCGCCGCTGAGCGTGATCCATCTCGCCCAGGGTGCGACGGACCTGATGGACGATGTGCCGGGGGCTGACTCTGCGTGCCATGGTGACTCCTCGTGTCGGGGGCATAGGCCATTGCGGCCTGCGGTCAACGATCGGCTAAGCGGCCCCGCCACACATCGGCAGTTCGCAGGCGAATGGCCGGCTCCGGGCCTTACCGGGCGCGGTGGTGCCCCTTACCTGCGTCGGTCGATCGTCCAGGACGACAGACCTGCAATCTCTGCCCATTGCTCCTCAAACCCCCCACCCCTCCTCAGTAGTAACTACTGAACTTGCGCCGGCGGCCTAAAGGATCGACCCCAGGGCGCCGACGACCGGCACATCGGACCAAAGGCAAACCTGTCGCAAGGCGGGGACGCAAAGCTAGAGGTCTCGCCCGCAGGGACGAGATAGCTCGGTTGCCGGCGATGTCAGCCACAACTCTCTCCATCTGAGAGAGCGCAACCGAGGGGAACCACGATGGTCTCGATTGTTCAGGGGCGTCTGCGCCTGCCTGCCCATGTCCGTTTGTCCCTGATCGCCCTCGTGGCGATGGTCGGCCTCGTCTGGTTGCTCTTTCTCGGGATCGGTCCCCGCTTGCAGCACACCGCTCAGCGTGCCGGCGGCTTTGCCCCCGCCGCCGGCACCAGCGGTCCCGTCCCGTCCCCGGCAGGCCTCTCGCCCCGCCTGGCGCGTCTGTCCCAGAACAGCCCGGCGCGTCAGGTCGAGGTCATCATCCAGCTGCGCCGCGGGGTGACCGGCGCGCAGGGCCGCGCCCTGGTCCGCTCGCTCGGCGGCCGGCCGGGTCTTGACCTGCACATCATCAACGGCCTGTCGGCGCGAATGAGCGCCGGCGCCGCCCGCAGTCTTGCCGCTCACCCGCAGGTCTACACGGTCACGCTCAACGCGGCGCTGCAATCAACGTGGTGGCGCGGTGCCCCCAGCCCCTGGGACCTCTCCACGACCTACGACCAGTCCGTGCACGCCACCGGCCTGTGGCGGCGCAGCACCGGGCGCGGCGTGGGCGTAGCGGTGATCGACACCGGGATCAGCGGTGACCTGCCCGACTTCCAGAGGTCGCGCCGGGACTCGACCTCCCGGGTCGTCGCCTCCGCCGTCATCGATCCCAATGCGACGACGGCCAATGACACCTACGGTCACGGCACGGCGGTGGCGGGCCTCATCGCCGGCAACAGCCACGACCGCGGCGACGGCGACCCGCTCCGGGACGAGTATGCGGGGAGCGCCCCCAACGCCAACCTGATCTCGATCAAGGTGGCCAACGACGACGGACAGGCCACCACGCTGGATGCGATCTACGGCCTGCAGTTCGCCGTCGACCACAAGGACCAGTACAACATCCGCGTCATCAACCTGTCCTTCCGCTCGACCGACGCGGCGTCCTACAAGACCGATCCGCTGGACGCCGCCGCCGAGCAGGCCTGGTTCGCCGGCATCACGGTCGTGGCCGCCGCCGGGAACATGGGCAATGCCTCTGACGCCGTCTCCTACGCCCCCGGCAACGACCCCTACGTGATCACCGTCGGCGCCGTCGACGATCAGGGCACGTCTGACAACTCCGACGACGCGACCGCGAGCTGGTCCAGCCGCGGCATGACCCAGGACGGCGTGGCCAAGCCCGACGTCGTGGCCCCCGGCGCTCACATCGTCACCACGCTGGCGCCCAACAGCGATTTCTCCAATCTCTGCCCCACATGCGTGGTCGGCGGGGCCTACTTCCAGGTCAGCGGCACCTCACTGGCCGCGCCGATCGTCGCCGGCGTCGCCGCCGACCTGCTGGCCGCCCATCCGGACTGGACGCCCCAGATGGTCAAGGGCGCCCTGGTCAACACCGGCACCCAGCTGCCCGACGGTGCCAACGAGGTGAACGCCGGCGACGCTGACTGGGCCGGCTCAGACCAGCTCACCTCAGATCAGAACCTGGCCCCCAACACCCTCATCAACCCCGACACCGGCGCGATCGACTACAACGCCGCGAGCTGGAGCGCCGGTAGCTGGAGCACGGCCACCGATCCGCTGGCCGCCAGCTGGAGCGCCGCCAGTTGGAGCTGTCTGGACTGCTCCTCCGACGCCGGCGCCGGCAACGGCAACGGCAACGGCAACGGCGACAGCGGCGGCGTGGACCCAACGGCCGCCAGCTGGAGCACCGTGGGCTGGACCACGATGTGGGGCTAGCCGTGAGCGTCACCGCCGCCACCAAGGTCGTCGGCCGCATGTCGCAGATGCGCCCCCGCCTCCCTCGCCTCTCACGCGCGCCACGGATGTCGCGCGGGGAGGTCGCCATCTGGCTCCTCAGCGCCGCGCTGATCGCCTTCAGCCTCGCCGTGCTGCGCACGGGGGCGCTCAACGACGGGCCCGTGGTCCCGTCCATGCAGGTGTCGTTCTGGATCCTGTTGGCGGCGTTCGCCGGCGCCGAGCGGTTCGTGGTCCATGTGCACTTCCGGCGCAGCGCGCACTCGATGTCCCTGGGCGAGATCCCTCTCGTCTTCGCGCTCGTCTTCGCCTCCGGCCACGACGTCATCCTGGCCGGCGCCCTGGGCCGCCTGATCGTCCTGATCGTGCACCGCCGCCTGCCGCCCATCCGCCTGGCCTTCAACTTCGGGCAGTTCCTGCTGGGCAACTGCTTCGCGGTGCTGGTCTTTCACGCCGTCGCCGGCTCCTCGACCCAGATCGATCCGACCGTGTGGGCCGCCGCCGCGCTCGCCGCGGTGGCCACCTCGGTCTCCTCGGTGCTGCTCATCAGCGCCGCCGTGTCGCTGTCAGACGGCATGCTCAGCCTGCGCCAGGTCGCCAACTCGCTCTGCACCGACGTCGTCGTCGCCGCCGTCAACACCAGCATCGGCCTCTGCGCCGCGACCGTCGTCTACAACGATTGGCGCGCTGCCATCCTCATGGCCGTCCCCGTCGTGGGCATGTACCTCACCTTCCAGGCCTACGTGTCCGAACGCCAGCGCCACGGGCGCCTGGAGTTCCTCTATGAGGCCGCCCGCGCCCTCTCGCGCAACCCCGAGATCGGGACCGCGCTCGAGGGCCTGCTCGGACAGGCGCTCGATGCCTTCCGCGCCGAGGTCGCCGAGATCATCTTCTTCTCCCCGGACGGCAACGAGGCGCTGCGGACCACCGTCCGCGCCAATGGCGCGGGCAACGTGCTCGAGCGCCTGGAGCCGGTCATCGTGGCGGATCTGCGCGGCCTGATCGGCAGCCAGGATCCGGGCGCCTTCGCCACGCGTGAGATCTCCTCCGGCCCCCTTGCGGATTACCTGGAGCAGCGTCAGCTGGGCCGCGGCATGTTCGCCGTGCTCGCCGGCGAGCGCAACTGTGTGGGCGCGATGATGATCGGCAACCCCTCCGGCGTGGTCGACAGCTTCTCCGCCGACGACGTCAAGCTGTTCGAGACGCTCGCCAACAACACCAGCGTCGCGCTGGAGAACGACCGCCTCGGCCACACCGTGTGGCGCATGAAGGAGCTCCAGCGCGAGCTCGAGCACCAGGCGTCGCACGACCCGCTGACTGACCTGGCCAACCGTCTGCTCTTCGCCGACCGGGTGTCAGACGCGCTGGAGCGCGACCCCGAGACGGTGTCGGTGATCTTCATCGACATCAACGACTTCAAGACGATCAACGACACCCTGGGCCACGCCGCCGGCGACGAGCTGCTCATCGCCATCAGCCGGCGGCTGGGGGACTGCGTGCGCCCGTCCGACACGCTGGCTCGGCTGGGCGGCGACGAGTTCGCGATCATGCTCGAGCGCACCGCCTCCCGCGATGAGGCCATCCAGGTGGCTGAGCGGATCAACCGGTGCCTGGCCGAGCGCTTCTCGATCGCCGGCCAGAACATCACCGTCCGCGCCAGCGCCGGGATCGCCACCGGGGCCAACGGGGTGAGCGGACCGGTGTCGCCGGAGGAGCTCATCCGCAATGCCGACGTGGCCATGTATCGGGCCAAGCAGGCCTCCAAGCGTGGGTGGGAGCTCTTCGAGTCCGGGATGGAGGTCCCTGTGCTCAAGCGCCACGGCCTCAAGCAGCGCCTGCGCGAGGCCGTGCGCGAGGACTCCTTCCAGGTCCACTTCCAGCCCATCGTCGAACTGGGGACCGGCCGCGTGGCGGCCTCCGAGGCCCTCGTCCGTTGGCTGGACGGACCGCGCGGCTGCGTGAACCCGGCCTCGTTCATCCCCGTCGCCGAGGAGATGGGCGTCATCGTCCCCCTCGGACGCTCGATCCTCGAGCGGGCCTGCCGCGAGGCCCAACTCTGGCCCTCAGACGTCCATTCGGCGCCCGCCGTCCACGTCAACCTCTCCCCCGTCGAGCTTCGCGATCCGCACTTCCTGACCGGCGTGGCCGGCGTTCTCGAGCGCACCGGCCTGCGCCCGGACCGTCTCGTCCTCGAGATCACCGAGGGCGTCGTGCTGCGCGATCCCGACAAGAGCATCGCCATCCTCAACGAGCTGCGTGGACTTGGGGTCCAGCTCGCGCTTGACGACTTCGGGACCGGCTACTCGTCGCTGAGCCACCTGCGCTCCCTGCCCATCGACTGGCTGAAGATCGGCAAGCCGTTCGTCGATGGGGTCGATGAGAGCGGCCTCGACCGGCCGTTCGTGCGGATGATCCTGGAGCTCGCCACCGACCTGAACCTGGGCGTGGTGGCGGAGGGGATCGAGTCGGGCGGCCAGCTGGGGCTGCTGCGCGAGCTGGGCTGCGGCTACGGGCAGGGCTTCTATCTGGGCCGGCCGGCCGAGCCGAAGTTCGCCGGGCACGCGCCGCGGCTCAACGACATCACCGACTTCCGCGCGCCGGTCCTCGCTTAGTTGATCTCGCGGACGGGCTTGGCCTCGAGCCACGCACGCTCCATCGCCGCGCGGGCCTTGAGAAGATCCTGGTCGAAGAGCACCTGCTCGTCGTGGTCGAGGATCCCCCGCGGGGCGTTGAGGTAGGCCGCGTAGGCCTCGATCTCAGCGCCAACGTCGTCCGGGTACGGATTCATCGTCTCACCTTCATCACTGCGTTCGCGACGGAATACCCCGTTCGCCGCCCGGACAATCCGGACGCCCCCTTTGCCGTCTGCCGGCTCGCCCCGACGCCGGCTCAGTCACCGGCGCCGTTGCGGCGCAGCTCAGCGCGGTAGCGCCGCCAGAGCGTGGAGCGGCTCACGCCCACCGCGTCGGCGATGTCCTGCGTCCGCGCGCCGGCCCGCACCGCCATGGCGACGAGGCGGCGCACTTCGGCGTCGTGGCGATCGACCAGCGAGCGCAACTCTCCGAGGACGGGCGGGCCCACACCTCAACGGATAACCGCGCACACAGCGGTTCTAACCCCCGCCGGGCCAGAGAAAGGCGCGCAGCCCGAGCAGGTCGACCGTCCGCGCGACCTGAGCAGTCAGCGGTCCATCGTCGACCTGGAGCTCCCAGCCGTCCCGGCGGGCATCCACCAGCCCGCGAAGGATCTCCTGAATCCCGCTGCTGTCGATGAACAGCAACCGCGACAGGTCCAGACGGACGGTATACCCGCCCTTGCGCAGCTCCCGCAGCCGCGAGGAGAGCAGATGCAGGACGGCGACGTCGAGCTCGCCGATCAGCAGGAGCCGCACGGCTCCGTCGCGCTCGAAGCCCTCCTCCATCCGAAACTCACGATCTGACTGCGCCAAGGGAGTGGGGTGCCGACGAGCATGCCGAGCGCCGCACGCGAGCGATCGGCCGTCCAGGGATGCGGGCAGCGTCCCAAATTGACACCACGCCGTCAAGGCAGGACGATCGCCCGGAGCCCAGAAAGGAAGTTCAATGCATCGCCCTGGCAACTCTTGGGTAGCCCGGGGCCCGAGGCCGCACATGCGCGACTGGCGTCAGAAAGATGAGATGGAGCTCGATGGCGCGTTCAGGGAGATCGCGTTCATCCGGATGGCGCCCGCCGATTTCGCGGAGCGCTTCGAGATCGTGTTCACCCGGCGCGAGCACGGCAAGCGGGAGCTGCTCAGCTACGCCGCGATCGAGCTGTATTCGGGGACGCGCTTCTTCCTGCAGCACGAGCACAACCTCTCCAATCAGGGCATCTGGCTCTACGGCGACGCCGAACGTGACGCCGGCCAGCAGCGCGACGAGTTCGCGGATGCCTTCGGGATCGACCCCGCGGACATCGCCGCCTTCTAGGGCTCAGCCGCAGCGGGCCACTAGCCTGTGAGGGGTGTCACGTGCCTCGGTGCTGCTCGCGGCCATCACCCGGGAACCCACCACCACCTCCGATCTCTATGACCGGATCGGCTACCCCACACTGACCCGTGTCGGCCTGATTCCGTATCACGCCTTTCGCGCCGAGCTGGTCAAGCTGTCCGCCGCCGGCCTGGCCTCCCGGGAGGAGGCCCCGGACGGCTCCACGGTGTGGTGGCGCGACGACGCGGGCCCGCCCGACGCGTGACCTGACCACCAGGCGGCGGTGGGGATTGGCTCGGCCCTTAGGAAGGCGCGAGAGGCGGCGCTCAGGCGCCCAGCGGAGCGACGTCGGCCGCCAGCAGCGCCCGCTCGCTGGTCAGCGTCGGCATGTAGGCGACGCGGTTGCGGCCACCGCGCTTGGCCTCGTAGAGCGCTCGGTCCGCGGCCTCGAACATCGGCCCGAACTCGATGTCATCGCCGGTGGCGGTGCACACGCCCACCGATGTCGTCACCGGCAGACCCGCCGGCCGGCTGCGCTCGATGGTGGCGCGGACGTGCTCGGCGACGTCGCACCCCGGGCGCAGGCCCGCGCCCGGCAGCACCAGCAGCAGCTCCTCGCCCCCCACCCTGTACAGCAGCTCGAACGAGCGCAACTCCTTGCGCATGACGTAGGCGACGTCCTTGAGCACGGCGTCACCGCAGGCATGCCCGTGCTTGTCGTTGAGGCCCTTGAAGCCGTCGAGGTCGCACATCACCAGCGACACCGGAGCCTCGGTGAGCCGGGCCTGCTCGGCGACCTCGCGGAAGCGGCCCTCGAGCCCCTGACGGTTGAGCAGCCCTGTCAGCGGATCGAGCACCGCGTCGCGGCGCCAGCGCAGCTCGGCGTTGAGCACCGGCTGCTGCGCGACGACCAGCGTGGCCAGGAGCACGATGAAGCCCAAAAGCGGGGTCGGATCGTGCTCGAGCTCGTGGGGCGAGCCGAGGACCGCGACGACGATCAGGCCGACCGTGGCCAGTACGGCGCCGACCAGGAACACCGGTAGGCGGAAGCGCGCCGCGGCCGTGACCACCGGAATGGCCACCCAGGGCAGCAGCGGGCTGTGCAGGCCGCCGCTGATGGCCGCCCCCACCAGGATCAGCGTGGCGTGCAGGGACAGCGAGCCGGCGATCACCCGCTCAGGGCGCTGCACCCGGCGCAGAGGTCGGTCGAGCCCCAGCAGCGGCAGGGGTGCCAGCCCGAACACCGCCAGCGGCCACCAGCCCAGCCAGGGCACCATCGCCGCCACCCCGATGCCGCAGAAGGCGCCGGCGAGGAGCCGCGCCCGGCGAACGGCTGGACCCATGTCGACCAGGCGCACGAGGTCGACCTTGGTCGGGCACAGCCACCCGCCGGCGTACTCCCCCTCGGGGATGTCGCGGCGGTTGGCCACCGGGCGTCGCGGCGCTGCATCGCGGCGGCGCGCAGATCTGCGCCACCGCCTTTCCCAAGGCGGGCGTGAGGGCGGAGGCTCCGCCGGCAGTGCAGCTTGCTGGCCCTGGGACATCGGCACCTTCCGTGGTGTCACCGGACATGGCCCCCTTGCGCGGGCGACCTCTGTCCGGTCTGTGTAAGCCCTATTCGACCCAGGCGTGGCCGGCAGCCGAGGAACTTCCCGATCGTGGACGGACGTCCGATGCCCGCGCGCGGTCACACGAGGATCTGATCAAACGCGCCGATCAGCGCGAGGCGGGCGCGGCAGCGAGTAGCTCGTCCAGATCGAGCGGCGAGTCGATGGCGGGCGCCTCGGCGCTGCCGTAGCGCGGCCACTGCTCGAACGGGCGATCCCACGCCAGCTCGAGATCGTTGCCATCTGGGTCAGACAGGTACACCGCGAGGTGGGTCCCGTGATCGGAGAGCTGGCGGAGCGGGACGCCGGCATCGAGCAGACGGCGCACGGTCTCGGCCAAGCGGGCGCGGCTGGAGAAGTTCAGGGCCACGTGGTGCAGGCCGGTCACGCCGTCGGGCTGTGGCGGACCCCCCGCCGACTTCCACGTGTTGAAGCCAAGATGATGGTGATATCCCCCGGCCGAGAGGAACAGGACGTCTCCGGTCGTGCCCCAGCCGGGCACGCCACGCGCCTCGAAGATGACGTCAAAGCCCATGATCCCGACATAGAAGTCGCGGACGCGGCCGATGTCCGCGGTGCGCAGGTGCACGTGGCCGACGCGCACGTGCGGATCGATCCGATGCTCGGGGGCAAACTGTGGATCGAAGGATCCCTGGGGCCCGCTCATGACGGGCTCACACGGTAGCGGACCTCAGATGCTCAGGCCACCATCGACCGCGAGGGTGTGTCCGGTGATGAAACGGCTCTCGTCGCTGGCCAGGAACACGACCGCCATCGCGATCTCGTCGGCGTCGGCATGCCGGTCGAGCGGGATCATCTGGTCGAACACCCGGGCCGACTCCTCCTCGGAGGCGCCGACCGCCTCGACCTCGATCTTGTGCTGGAAGGCGTTGTCGGTGGGCCCGGGGTGGATCGTGTTGACGCGGATCCCGCGGGGCGCCATCTCCTTGGCGGCCGTCCGCATGAGGCCGACCACGGCGTGCTTGGAGGTGGCATAGGCGGCGATGCCCTGATCCGAGGTCAGCCCTACCACACTCGAGTTGATGATGAGGCTGCCTCCCGGCTCCATCGCCGCCAGCGCGTACTTGGCCACCAGGAAGCTGCCGGTCACGTTCACCCTCATCACCCGGTCAAAGACGTCGACCGGATACCGAGTGACCGGCGAGACGACGCCGAACACGCCGGCATTGGCAAACGCGCAGTCCAGGCGGCCGTATCGCTGCACCGCCAGGTCCACCGCGCGGCTGACCTGATCGGGCTCGGTGACGTCGGTGACGCACCACGCCGCCGAGTCGCTGCCCAGCTCGCCCGCAGCGCCCTCCAGCACGTCCTGGACCACATCGGCGATGACCACCCGGGCTCCCGCAGCCACGAACGCGCGGGCGGTGGCCAGGCCGATGCTGCCCGCGCCGCCGGTGATGAGGGCCACCTTGCCGGCCAGGCGGGGCTGTGGGGTTGTGCTCAATCTCTCCTCCGTTTCAGGGCTGGGCGCGCAATATACGGTCAGCGCGGGGAAACGAGCGACGACTTGCGTGCCAGCGCAGCGCCGCTTGCCCGCCAGCGAACCGCTTCCCACGCGCCGCCGCCCCCCGAGTAGCGTTGCGCGATCAACCATCCGAGGAGGGGGTTCTCATGCAGTTCTCAGGTCGAGCCAGGGCCGCGGCAACCGCGCTCCTGACCAGCGGGGCCATCGCCGGGGTCGGGGTCGTGGCGCAGGGCAGCGCTGCCGCCCATCCGGGGCACGCCGCCGCAGCCGCACCCAGCGTCAAGCGCTTCAGCCTGGCGGGCTATGTGCTCAACGCGGCATACACGCGCGGGCGCAACGCGGGCAACACGTTCCAGCAGACCTACAAGGCGGGCACCGTGCACGGCGTCCCGATCAAAGGACCGTTCGTCGGGCAGAAGTTCCCCGTTGAGGACTACGTGGCGATGCCGATCGGCAACCACGAGCTCTATGTGGCCTGGTTGGACACCAAGTCCCACGCCCTGCTCGACGTGTTCGTCATGAACTTCAAGACGCACGCCATCTACGACTACGCCCCGGGCAGCCTCCACCCTGAGAGCACCGGGACCGTGACGGTCGTCAAGTCGGGAAGCAGTAAGGCTCCCTGACAGCGGATCTCGGTAAGGCTCCGCAACAGCTGATCGCGGGCGGGCCGCCGAGGCGACCCGCCCGTCCTCAGCGGGACATGCCGGGCGCGGGGCCCCTTTGCCGGACGCGGGGGCCCTAGATCTCGCAATCGCCCGTGAACCACGGGTCGAAGTGCTCGCACACCGGCAGCGGGCTCTGGAACAGCCCTACCGATGGCAGTGCCTTGCCGGTGAACGAGAACAGCGTGAGGTTGTCGTTGGGCGTGCCCGCCCCCGGCTCCCACCCGACGCCCGGGATCCACTCGGGCTCCCAGTAGAACAGTCCCAGCGCCCGGTGCTGGGGCACCTGGGCCAGGATCGACAGCGCGTCGTTGTAGAAGGACTCCTGGCCGCCCGGGGTCGCCGGGTAGCCGCCCGAGAGCTGGCTGGTCTGCCACACGAAGTTGCCGGTGCTGTCACCGGCCGCCAGCGTCCACGCGTACTGGGACTCGGCGATGACGATCCGCTTGCCGTAGCGCGTGGCCAGGTCGTCGACGTTGGTGCGCATTGCCTTCAGCGGCCCGTGGAAGAACGGGTAGTAGGACAGCCCGATCACGTCGAAGGGCACGCCGCCCTGGACCATGTGGTCATAGAAGCGGACGCTGTCGGCGTTGTTGCCGCCCTCGTCGAAATGCAGCATGACCAGCAGCTTGTGGCCGGACGGGTTGCCCTCGCGAGCGCCCGAGACCCCGGCCTTGAGCAGCGTCGTCAGGTTGCTCCAGCCGGTGTCCGCCGTCCAGTCCACCTGACCCACCGGCCACAGGATCCCGTTGCGGATCTCGTTGCCGATCGAGACCATGTCCACCGGCGTGCCCTGAGCCGCGAAGGCGCGCAGCACCGAGCGGGTGTAGCTCTCCACCGTGGCCGTGAGCTGGCTGAGGTCCTGACCCTGCCAGGCTGTGGGGATGTCCTGGTGCTGGGGGTCGGCCCAGAAGTCCGAGTAGTGGATGTCGAGATACAGCTTGTCGCCGGCGGCCATGATCCGCTGGGCCATCTTGAGGTCCGAGGCCAGGTCGCTGTAGCCGGCCGGCGGGTTCACCCACAGGCGCAGGCGGACGTAGTTGACCCCGTGATGGTTGAGGATCGACAGGGCTGAGCCCGGAACGCCCCCGTCGGTGTAACGCGCGCCCGCGGCCTCCTCCTGGGGCTCGAAGGACAGATCGGCGCCGCGGAAGGGCAGCACGCTCGACGGCGTCGGCGAGAACGCCCGGAACTCCCCGATGCACGGGGGCGTCCCATCGTTGTCGGTGACGTCGATCTTGATGTACCGCGCCCGCAGGGTCCCGCGCAGCGGCCAGTAGACCGGCTTGCCTGCGGGGGGCGTCTGCTGCTGCAGGTCGCGGACCGGCTGCAACGAGTTGGGGTCCGTGCCCGCGCTGATGTTGGCCAGCGCGGTGGTGGCGGTGTCGCCGAGCGTCAGGCCGAAGCCGTTGAGCGTGCGGACGCTGCCCAGGTCGACCGTCACGTTGCCCGTCCACTGCGTCGAGCACCACTGCGTGGAGGCGTCCCCGTCGATCGCCTGCGCTGCCGGCGACCCAGAGGCCTCTGTCGACGCCGTCGCCGTGCCCGCAAGGGCGACATTGAGGGCGGTCGTGTAGTCCCTCGAGGCGTGGTCGTCGTGGCGGACGGCCCGATGCGGTCGCTGATGCGCCACCGTGTGGGTCATGCGCGCCGACGTATGGGCCCCCGGGCCGGCCGCCGCTGCGACCCCCGGGCCGGCCGCCGCTGCGACCCCCGCGCCGCCGCACACCGCCAGCGCACTGCCCAGCACCAACGCCAGGCCGAGACGCTCAACGCGATCAAACATGGATCTCCCTCCTGCTCCGTGCGCCCGCGGGACCCTTCTCCGTGGGTCGCCATGTGAGCGCTAACACCGATGCCGGGAGGGAGATTACCCGGGGCGGGCACGCGGCAAACGGTTGAGATGAGCGGAGCGCTCGCGGCAGCGCTCGCGGCAGCGCGCGCGGAGCGCTCGCGCACAGCGCGGGCGCAGGTCAGCGATGGCACCGAGGGACTCAGATGCCGGTCTTGCGGCGTCGGTGCGCCGAGCCTACGGCCGCACCGGCCCGGCCGTGTGACCTTCCCCACGCGCCTGATCCACCGGACCTGGCGTTGACTCCACGGATCGCCCACCGCGCTTAGGGGACCGGTGCGATTTGAAACGGCAGCTGGGTTGAACTCTGAGATCGCGCGGCGCTTTGGAGCTCGCCCTACCGATCAGACCCTCCAAGCGCGGGGGTGCGCATCCTGGCCGCGACAGGCGCGGAGGCCCTCGCCGTCTGACGCCGGCGCGGACTGGGCTCCGTCTGCGCTCGGGAGGCCGCGATCGAGCGGGCGAGCGGCGTGACGACCATGGCGACGATCAGAGAGCAGAGGACGAGATTGAGAACGAGGATCATGGTTGCGACTCCTTGGGTGGTGTGCCCTGAGGATCGGCCGCGCGCCGAAGACCAACGTGGGATGGGTGTAAGTCTGGGCTAAGTCCGCCCGGGCTCGCGGCTCTCTGGGGAGACCCCCTTGCCGTCGCGCCGATGTCCCGTATATGGTTGCGCCCGTGACTGGCCGGCCCCCCGGAGCGGGGTCATCGGGGGCTGAGGGCGGGGACGAGCCGGCGGGCGGTCCGATCTTCCCCCACTCGATCCTGGACACCGCCCACGAGGCGTTCGTGTCGATGGACGCCGCCGGGATGATCGTCGATTTCAACCGCGCCGCCGAGCTCACGTTCGGCTACTCCCGCGCGGAGGTGCTGGGGCGCGAGCTTGCGGAGCTGATCATTCCCGAGCGCTTTCGCGAGAATCACCGCGCCGGCCTCAAGCGGTTCCTGGCCACCGGCGAGCGCCGGATCCTTGACCGGCGCGTCGAGCTCAGCGCCTGCCACCGCGAGGGGTACGAGTTCCCGATCGAGATCACAATCTCCTGCGACCACGAGGTCGGGTCCGGCACGGAGGTACCGCCCTCGTTCCACGCCTTCCTGCAGGACATCTCCGAGCGTCGCGTCAGTGAGCAGGTTCTGCGCGCCATGCAGTCGGTGACGCAGGCGATGGCGCGGTCAGACACACCGCAGGAGGCGCTCGACAGCCTGCTGGAGAAGCTCGGCCACGACCTCGAGTGGGATCTGGGCGCCTACTGGGCGGTCGCCGGCGACGGCATCCTGGATCTGGTGGCGGGCTGGACGGGGGGCGGGATCGAGGCGTCGGAATTCGAGCGCCTCAGCCGCCAACTGCGGCTCGAGCCGGGCGCCGGCCTGCCCGGGCGGGTCCTGCAGACCGGGGAGACGATCTGGGTCGGCGACTATGCCGCGGATCCCTCGTTCCTGCGCGCCACCGCCGCGCGCAAGGCGGGGCTGCACTGCGCGATCTCCGTGCCGGTGACGCGCGAGGGCGCCATCGTCGGCGTCATCGAGTTCTTCAGCACGCGTGCGCGGGTCCGCGACGAGGCGGTCATCGGCGCGCTGGTCACGGTGGGCGCCCACGTGGGCGAGCTGCTGAGCGTCCTGGACGACCGCCACGCGCTGCTGCGACGCCTCGAGACGGCCGCGCTCACCGACGAGGTCACCGGATTGCCCAACCGGCGCGCCTGGGAGGCGACCCTGGACCGCGAGCTGGCGCGCGCCGCTCGTGATGGCCATCCGGTGTGCGTGGCGGTGCTCGACCTCGACGACTTCAAGCCCTACAACGACCGGCATGGCCACCTCGCCGGCGACCTTCTGCTCACCCAGGCGGCGGACGCCTGGCGTGCCCAGCTGCGCGGCGGGGACGTGCTCGCCCGCTACGGCGGTGACGAGTTCGCCGCCCTCATCCCGGGCCGCCCGCTCGACACGGCGCTCGTGGTCATCGAGCGCCTGCGCCGGTCCACCCCCCAGGGG
Organism: Solirubrobacteraceae bacterium; assembly: GCA_036497165.1. Classification (GTDB taxonomy): domain Bacteria; phylum Actinomycetota; class Thermoleophilia; order Solirubrobacterales; family Solirubrobacteraceae; genus Palsa-465. The sequence goes on along the minus strand of DASXJW010000094.1, from coordinate 56,656 downwards.
TCGGGCTGCTCGGCGGGCGTGGCCGTCTGGGACGGCGCCGAGTCGGCCACCGACCTGTTCGGCCGCGCCGATGCCGCGCTCTACGTGGCCAAGCAATCCGGCCGCAACCGGATCGCCGCCGCCACCTGAGCCATGGCGGCGGGGGGGCGCAAACGTCCCACTCAAGCGCCCTCTCAGAGTCAGCGGGACGTTCGCCGCTGTCACGGGGGCCAACGTCCCAGCCACCCTCAGCCCCGGCCCACCGCGGGACGTTCACCCCCCAGACGGCGGCAAACGTCCCGCCCACTCCCGGTGGCGGCGCGACCGGGACGTTTGCCGACCGGCGCCGGGGTGAGCCCCCCGACCGGCGCCGGGGCCAGCCCCCGACCGGCGCCGAGGTCAGCCCGCCGCCCGCCACAGCGATGCCGCCAGCAGACCCACCGTCGCCACGGGCATGATCCACCACGCCGCCAGCCCGGCGCCCGCCACCACCGCGGTGACCGCCAGCGCGACGGCCACGCCCGCGGCCACGCGCCAGTCGTCGCCGACGACGAAGTCATAGAGAAAGGCTCCGAAGGCGCGCACGCGTCTCATGCCCGGGCCGCCTCATGTCCGCTTCGGCGCAGGGCGGCGACCATGGCCAGCGCGCACCCCAGGGTCGCGGGCACGATGACCAGCAGCGCGGCGTCGCCGCCGGGCCAGTGCGCGCCCGCGCCCTCGGCGCCCCAGAAGATCCCGAACGACGTGAGCATCACGCCCACGACGAACTTCAGGGTGTTCTCGGGGACCTGCGACAGCGGGCGGTGGGCCGCCACGCCGGCCAGGACGACGCCGATCACCGCCACCCCGGCGGCCGCGGCGGCGAGGCCGACGTTGTGCTGGTTGGCGCCGAAGGTGAGCACGATGAACACGACCTCGAGCCCCTCGAGCAGCACGCCCTTGAAGGCCACCGTGAAGGTGTAGGGATCCAGGCCCTCGCCCACCGCTCCCGCGTCGCGCGCCGCCGCCTGCTCCTCCTCGTAGGCGGCCGCCTCGTCGTGCAGCGCCTTGAGCCCGGTGGCGCGCAGGATCGCCTTGCGCAGCCACTGCAGGCCGAAGATGAGCAGCAGGCCGCCCACCACCACGCGCAGGACGCCCAGCGGCAGCGCCGTGATCGCCGGCCCCAGGACGGCGGTGAGGACCGCCAGCACCGCCAACGCGACGCCCGCGCCGGTCAGCGCCGAGCGCCAGCTCCGCGTGACCCCGACGGCGAGCACGATCGTCAGCGCCTCGACGGCCTCGACCGCGCAGGCGATGAAGACCGACAGCGCCAGTCCGACCTCGGCGCCGCTCACGCTGTCTTGACGGTGGAGCCGGCCAGACCCAGCTCGTCGATGGCCTGCTCGCGCATCTTGAACTTCTGCACCTTGCCCGTGACCGTCATCGGGAAGGCGTCGACCAGCTTGACGTACCGGGGGATCTTGTAGTGGGCGATCTCACCCCGGCAGAACTCGCGGACCGCGTCGGCGTCCAGGAAGGCGTCGCCGCGGGGAATGATCCACGCCATCAGCTCCTCGCCGTAGTGGCTGTCGGGCACCCCGATCACCTGCACGTCGGCGATTGCGGGGTGGCCGTAGAGGAACTCCTCCACCTCGCGCGGGTACACGTTCTCACCGCCGCGGATGACCAGGTCCTTGCTGCGCCCGACGATGTTGACGTAACCCTCCTCGTCCATGGTGGCCAGATCCCCGGTGTGCATCCAGCCGTCGGCGTCGATGGCCTCGCGGGTGCGCTCCTCGTCGTTCCAGTAGCCGGCCATGACGCTGTAGCCGCGCGTGCACAGCTCTCCGGGGTCGCCGCGCGTCACGACGGCGCCGTCCTCGGAGTCGATGATCTTGACCTCGACGTGCGGGTGGACGCGACCCACCGAGCCCACGCGCTTCTCCACCGGGTCGTCGGGGGCGGTCTGGGTACTGACCGGGCTGGTCTCCGTCATCCCGTAACAGATCCCCACCTCGCTCATGTGCATCAGGTCCATGACCCGCTTCATCACCTCCACCGGACACGGGGAGCCGGCCATGATGCCCGTGCGCAGGGTGCTGAGGTCATAGTCGCGAAACCGCGGGTGGTCCAGCTGGGCGATGAACATCGTCGGCACCCCGTACAGCGACGTGCACCGCTCCTGCGCGCAGGCGACCAGGGTGGACTCGGGGTCGAAGGCCGGCGCCGGGATGACCATGGCCGCCCCGTGCGTGGTCGCCCCGAGGTTGCCCATGACCATGCCGAAGCAGTGGTAGAAGGGGACGGGGATGCAGATCCGGTCCGCCTCGGTGTAGCCGCACCCCTCCCCCACGAAGTAGCCGTTGTTGAGGATGTTGCGGTGCGTCAGAGTGGCGCCCTTGGGAAAGCCGGTGGTGCCGCTGGTGTACTGGATGTTGATCGGATCATCGGGAGACAGGCCCTCGGCGCGGGCGCGCAGATCCGCCTCGGGGACCTGGTCGGCACCGGCCAGCAGTTCGTCCCAGTCCGGCGAGTCGAGGAACACCACGCGCTCGAGCTCGGGCACCTCGGGGCGGACCTCCTCGATCATCGCGCGGTAGTCCGAGGTCTTGAACGCCGGCGCGGCGACCAGCATCCGGCACCCGGACTGCCGCAGCACGTACCGCAGCTCCGAGGTCCGGTAGGCCGGGTTGACGTTGACGAGAATGGCGCCGAGCTTGGCGGTCGCGTACTGGACAAGGACCCATTCCACGCAGTTGGGACTCCAGATCCCGATCCGGTCGCCCGCGTCCAGGCCGGCGGCCATCAGAGCCCGGGCCAGCTGGTCGACGGCCGCCCCCAGCTCGGCGTACGCGTAGCGGCGGCCCTGGGCGCAGGAGACCACCGCCTCACGCTCGCCGAAGCGGGCCACGGTCCGCTCGAGGTTGGCGCCGATCGTCTCATCCAGCAGCGGCGCGCTGGTATCCCCGTGCGCGTAGGAATCGGTCATGCCCTCTCCCATCATTGGCTGAGGGCGATTCTAGGGGCGCGCGAGCACCGCGCGGGAGGGGCATACTCCGTGCCCGGTGCCCCCGTCCCCGCCGCCGTCCCCACGATGACCCTCAGCCACATCCTCCGCGAGGACCCCGAGCTCGCCGAGGCCATCCCCCTCTCGCAGCGCGACCGCGCCGCGGAAGAGTGCGTCGCCGCCACGCGGAGCGTGCGGCGGGGACGGTGGCAGCCTGACGACGAGGCGGGCGGCTGGGTCGAACCCGGCGGGATCGGTCTGCTCGTGCTCGAGGGGCTGCTGGTGCGCCGCGTGGGTGTGGACGACCGCTTCGGGGCCGAGCTCTTGGGCGAGGGAGATCTGCTGCGTCCGTGGCAGGGTGAGGACGCCGATCCCACCCTGAGCCGAACCACAGGCTGGAGGGTCCTGGAGGCGACCCGGGTCGCCGTGCTCGACGGGGCGGTTGCCGCCACCATGGCGGCCTACCCACAGCTGACCGGACGGCTGGTGGCGCGCGCTCTGGAGCGCAGCCGGAACCTCGCCATCAACATGGCCATCATCCACCAGTCACGCGTGAACACGCGGCTGCTGATGCTGCTCTGGCACCTCGCCGACCGCTGGGGCCGCGTGCGCACCGAAGGGGTGATGCTGCCGCTGCATCTCACCCACTCGGTGCTGGCCGACCTCGTCGCGGCACGCCGCCCGACGGTGACCAGCTCGCTGTCGGAGCTGACTCGCAACGGCCTGGTGACCCCGCGCGACCGCGGGTGGTTGCTGCACGGCGATCCCCCCGGGGAGCTGCTCCAGATTCAACCCGTCAACGTGGCGAGCAGTCCAGGCTAGGCGCCGTCAGCGGATCGTGATCCGCGTGCGCATGCCCCGCTTCATGTGGCCGGGCATCGAGCAGTACAGCTCATAGGTCCCGGGACGCAGGCTCCACGTCGCCTGGCTGAGCCGGCCCGACTGGGTCACGGCCGCGCCCTGGGCGCGCCCGACCATCGCGCCGTGGCTGAGGCGACGGATGCGCAGGTCGTGGGCGTCCTGCCCCCGGTTCCACAGCTGCACGATCACGCGCCCCGCCGGCAGCGAGGACCGGGAGGGCCACAGCGACCACTCCTGGGCGTAGACGAGCAGGCGCGCCGGGGCGCGCGCCGCGCCACCCACGGAGGGGGCCTTGGCCGCGTCCGAGCCGGCCGCCGGGCCTGCCAGCCCGGCGAGGCCCAGGGCCGTCAGGGCCGCCAACCCCAGCCTCAGTGCGCGGAACCGGGTCACCTGATGACCTGGTAGCGCGCGAACCGTCGCGCGTCGGGGATCACGGACGCCGCGTCATGACCGAGCCACTGCTCCAGCAGCGAGGCGTAGACGCCGCGGAAGTCGACGTTTTCCCTCTGGTTGCCGTTGGCGTCGAGGTTGCTCAACACCGGCCACTCCCCCACCATCGCGCCGGTAACCCGGGTGCCGATGAGCATGCCGACGCCGGCGGCGCCGTGGTCGGTGCCCAGGCCGCCGTTCTCCTGGGCCCGCCGGCCGAACTCCGACCACACGTGGGTGATGACCCGGTCAGCGATCCCGCGGGCCTCCAGGTCGGACTGGAACGCGGCGACCGCCTCGGCGATGAGGCTCAGGCCGGAGGTGAACGTCTCGCTCTGGGAGGCGTGGGTATCGAACTGGGTCTCCGGGGTCAGCGCGACGCAGCGCAGGGGGAGGCCGGCCGCGATCATCGCCGCCAGCCCCGCCAGCCGTTGCGGGAACTGTGACGTTGCCGAGGACGGGTAGGTGACCGGCGAGGTGTAGGCCGCCTTGCCGTCAGCGGTGCGGAACGGGGCCAGCGCTCGGCGCACCTCCCCGACCTCGGAGGCGGCGCCGGCCACCTGCGCCATGGCGGGGTCGTGGCCGCGCCGGTGGGCATCGCCCAGCGACGAGGCGGTGTCGAGCGTCAGCGAGAAGATGTCTCCCCAGACGTCGTTGAGCCACAGCGAGAACGTCTCGGGACGGTCGATCGCTGCCACCGGATGGACGGCGGTGGCCAGCGTGGGGTTCATCTCGCTGTCCATCGAGAGGCCCTGGAGGGGGTTGTCGGCCGTCCCGACCTGGTCCAGATAGCGCCCCAGCCAGCCGGTGACCAGGCGGGTATCGGCGGCGCCCACCTCCCAGTAGTGGCGGCTCGTGAAGTGCGACATGTCCGGGTCGGCGTAGCCGATGCCGGGGAACACGGTCATCTTGCCGGCGGCGTGCAACTGGCCGAACGCCGCCGCCGCCGGGCCCCAGCTCAGCCGGGGGTCCTCAGCGAACGGGGTGCCCTGGCCGGGAGCGACGGCCAGCGTGGGCCGCAGCTTGCGGTAGGCGGGGTCCTCGGTGGGCGCGAGCACCGAGAGGGCGTCGACGCCGCCGGCCAGGAAGATCGAGACGAGGATGGGGCTCGACGCACCCTGGACGGTCGCCGCCTGCGCGATGCCCTCCGACAGCGCTCGCTCCCCCAGCCCGAGGCGCCCGGCGCCGTAGACCGACACCAGGCCGCCCGCGGCGGCCAGCAGGAAGCGCCGGCGGTCCAGCCCGGCGCCGGCCGGGATGGGCATCCGGGGATCCCACTCGCGCGCCGACCATCCCCGCCCGCCCGGCCGATCCGACGCCAAGGCGGCGCGCATCGCCTGCGAGCGGGTGAAGCCACTGCAACAGGTGCCGAGGGGCGGCCGGGCCATCAGCAGGTCTGCCAGTCGGGGGCGGTGGCGATGAGCACGCGCAGCGCGTTCTGGCGCATGGCGCGATAGGGAATCTGCTCCCAGTCGGCGTGGATCAGCCTGCCGGCCTGCCGGCTGAATCCGTGCAGCGAACGACTCGTCTCGGCCGACAGGTCGGGGTTGCCCCAGAAGGCCAGCGCCTTGGCCACGGCCTGGGTGGGACTCTCGTGGACCGCGTAGGCCTTGGTGTCGGGGTCGACGTTGGTCTTGGCCAGCGCGTAGTTGACAGCCTCCAGGCGCGCCGACCACCGCGAGGTGTCCAGCCAGTGCGCGTAGTCCCACCCCGCCACGTTGGGCGGCTCGAACAGGCGCTGCCCCGTCTGAGCGCCGATCCAGGCCCAGTCGTTGGTCTGCACCGTCTGGCCGGCGGCGCGGAGCAGACCCGCGCAGTAGACCGCGGGCGGGATGACCATGCGGTCGCCCTCGTAGAACAGCGGATGGCGCAGGATCGCCTCCACCAGCGGCCGGACCTCGAAGCCGCTGTGCGCGTAGGCGCCCTCGAGGGCGCGCAGCACGCCGGCCGGGATCGGCTCGGCCACGAAGTAGCCCCACAGCTTGGACACCATGAACGACGGATGCGTGCGGTGCGTGACGCAGAGGCGGCAGGAGTCCAGGTAGTCAAAGCGCCCGCGCCGGCCGAAGATCGTCTTGACGCCGTCGTCGTGGAGCTTGGGGTCAAAGCGGAAGTTGTGCGGGCCGCGGCCCTCGCTCCAGTCGTTGGTGAAGCCGGTCAGGGCACGGGCCTGCTGGTGCACGTCGTGCTGGGTGTAGCCGCGGTCGGCGCCCAGCGTGAACAGCTCCATGACCTCGCGGGCGTAGTTCTCGTTGGGGCTGTACCTGTTGTTCTCGGTTCCCGACAGCCACAGGAGCATCGCCGGGTCGCGGGTGACCTCGACGAGCAGGTCGTGGAAGTTGCCCAGCGCCCGGGCGCGCATCATCTGGTTCTGGCGGATCATCAACGCCGCGGTGGCACCGTCGATGGACGTGGCAAACCAGCTGTGCCAGATGAGCGTCATGCGCTCCACCAGCTGGTGGGTGGAGCGCACCATGCGGTCAAGCCACCAGCAGTGGTCATCGCCCCACACGTCGATCGGGTCCAGCGGGAGCCCGTCGGCGCCATGCGGCGGCCTGCCCGCCAGCCGCGCGCGCCCCTGCGGCCGTGTCAGGGACGCCACGGCGCCGTCCAGGCCCAGCGCCGCGAGACGTCGCGCCTCGTCCCGCCGCGGGCCGAACCCCGCGCGCCAGAGCAGCCGGGTGGCGTGCCTTTCTGTGAAACGGCCGCCCAGGGTCGCGATCGGGGAGCTGGGTATCGAGGGCATGTCGACGACTCAGTGCGACGGGCCTCCGCCAGTCCGCACAATTACGGCATCGGCAGCACCGCCGACCCGCTTGATTCGCGGCCGCTCGGCGCAGCTGAACGTGTGAGAAGTCTGCCCGCGCGCTGATCCGGCCGATCCCGGCGTGCGTAAACGGATTGGAATCACCCCCGAATCCGGGGCAGAGACCGTGCGCCGGCACCCTCGCGTGATCCACAATCTCCAAAGCCGCAATGTTTCGCCCATCGCTCAGCCTCCGTTCGGCCCGGTCAGATCTTCGCGAGCTCGCCGACGAGGACCTCATGCCCCTCGTCCACGACGGCGACGCCCGCGCCTTTGAGGTGGTCTTCGACCGCCATGCCGATGCCGCCTTCTCACTCGCCTACCGGATGTGCGGCCGCCGTGCCATGGCCCAGGACGTCGTCCAGGACGCGTTCCTCTCGCTGTGGCGCAGCGGCGCGGCCTACGACCGCACGCGCGGGAGCGTCCGCTCGTGGGTGCTGGGCGTGGTGCGCAACCGGGCCATCGACCTGTTCCGGCGCGAAACCGTGCGCACCGGCCGCGACATCAGCGCCGAGGGAGTGGTGGAGCGCATGCCCGCCGCCGAGGACGTGGCGCTCGATGCCGAGCGCCTGCAGGACGCCCGGGACGTCCGCTCGGCCCTCTGCGTGCTGCCGTCCGAGCAACGCCAGGTGATCGAGCTCGCCTACTTCGGAGGGTTCAGCCACATGCAGATCGCCGAGATGCTGGACCTGCCCCCCGGCACCGTGAAGGGACGCATGCGCCTCGGGCTCAGCAAGCTCCGGGTGGCGCTCGGCGATCCTTCGGGAGCGATGCTATGAGCGAGAGGCACCGATGACCGGGCGAGATCGAACCGCCGACCGCCATGAGTGCGGTGGCGACGTCGCCGCCTATGCCCTGGGGGCCCTCGATGCCGCCGAGGCAGAGGCCTTCCGCCGCCACCTGCAGACCTGCACGGTGTGCCAGGAGGAGCTGGCCTCCTTCCAGGAGATCGTCGACGAGCTGCCGCTGGCGGCACCGCGCCACCGCGCCCCGGCGTCCGTGCGGCGCAAGGTGATGCGCGAGGTCGCCGCCGATGCCCGCCGGCGCGGCCGGCCCGCGCCCCGGCCGGGCCTCGCGCGGAGGGCTCGGCTCGTGCCGCGGCCGGTGCTGGCACTGGGGGCGGCGCTGCTCATTGCCATCGGCGTGTTCGCAGCGGTCCAATCCGGCTCCTCCGGCGGCACGCGTGTGCTGAACGCCCAGGTCGTCGGGCCGGGCAGCGTGCAGCTGCGCATCGCCCACGGCCACGGCTCGCTGGTGCTGCGCCACTTCGCGCCGCCGCCGGCGGGCAAGATCTATGAGGTGTGGGTGCAGCGCGGCAAGCGAGCGCCGTCCTCCACCGGCGCGCTCTTCGGGGTCACCTCGACGGGGCGCGGCGATGTCGCGGTTCCCGGCAGCCTGCGCGGCGTATCCACCGTGATGGTGACCCCGGAGCCTGCGGGGGGCAGCGCCCAGCCCACCCACGCGCCCGTGATCACGGTCCCGCTCACGTGATGATCCAGAGGCGGTCACGCTCCGTATGACTCCAGAGCAGCCCCGCCAACGATTGGAGCATGACCATGATGGGACTCGAGAACCCACTTCACATTGCCATCGTCCTTCTCGTCGTCCTGATGGTGTTCGGCGCCAAGCGGCTGCCCGAGATGGGCAAGTCGATGGGCGCGGGCCTGCGTGGCTTCAAGGACTCGCTGAGCGGCGAGCACGCGCCTGACGAGATCGACGCTGACCGGCCTTGAGAGTCGCCGTCGTGGGGGCGGGGGTGTCGGGGCTGGTCACCGCCCATCTGCTCGCGCCCCGGCATGAGGTCATCGTGTTCGAGGCCGCGGACTACGCCGGTGGCCACACCAACACCGTCCGCGTCGACACACCCAACGAGACGCACGACGTCGACACCGGCTTCATCGTCTTCAACGAGCGCAATTACCCCACGTTCGTGCGCCTCCTCACCGGTCTGGGCATCGCGACGCAGCCGTCGACGATGACCTTCGGCGTCAGCGACGGCCGCGGGGACTTCGAGTACACCGGCGGCTCTGCCAACGGCCTGTTCGCCAAGCGCGCGCACCTGGTCACGCCCTGGTTTCACCGCATGGTGGCCGACATGGCCCGGTTCAACCGCGCTGCGCGGGGCCTGCTGCACTCCCTCCAGAGCGAAGGCGACGGGCCCTCGCTGGGGCACTGGCTCGAGCAGCAGCGCTTCAGCCGGCCGTTCATCGACCGCCTCATCGTGCCGCAGGCCTCCGCCGTGTGGTCGGCGGATCCGGCGCAGATGTGGACGTTCCCGGCGCGCTTCCTGGCCGAGTTCTTCGACAACCACGGGATGCTGTCGTTCCGGGACCGCCCGCGCTGGAGGACCGTCACCGGCGGGTCCGCGCGCTACGTCGAGGCGCTGCTGCGACGCTTCGACGGCCGGCTGCGGCTGCGCACGCCGGTCCAGTCGGTCACGCGCGCGAGCGACGGTGTGCTGGTCGTGCCCCGGGGCGGTGATCCGGAGTCCTTCGACGAGGTGGTGCTGGCCACCCACTCCGACCAGGCGCTCGCGCTCCTGAGCGACGCCTCAGACTGGGAGCGGCGGCTGCTGGGCGCCATCCCCTACCAGCCCAACGAGGCGGTGCTGCACACCGACACATCGCTCCTGCCCCAGCGCCGCCGGGCCTGGGCGAGCTGGAACTACCACCTGAGCCAGGACCCGACCGACCGTGCCACGGTCACCTACCACATGAACCGTCTGCAGTCCCTGCGCGCCGAGCAGGAGTTCTGCGTGACCCTGAACCGGACCGAGGCGATCGATGCGGAGAAGATCATCCGGACGATCCCCTACGCCCACCCGGTCTACACCAGAGAGGGCATGGCCGCGCAGCGCGGCTTCGCCGAGATCAACGCCCGCAATCGCACCCATTTCTGTGGCGCCTACTGGGGCTGGGGGTTTCACGAGGATGGCGTGGCCAGCGCCGTGCGCGTGGCCGAGCGCTTCGGTGCGCGGCTGTGACGGCGAGCGCCCTCTACACGGGGACGATCCGCCACCGTCGCGTTTCGCCCGCCACCGCGTTTAGCCACTCCCTCGCGCTGGCCTATGTGGACCTCGCCGAGCTGCCGTCCCTGCTGGGCGGGCGCCTGCTGGCTCGCGGCCCGGGGCTGCAGCGGTTTCGCCGCCGCGACTACCTCGGCCCCGACTCGGCGCCCCTCGACGTCGCCGTCCGCGCCCGCGTGGCCGAGCTGTCGGGCCGGCGCCCGGCGGGGCCGATCCGCGTGCTCACCCAACTGCGGTCGTTCGGGCTGTGCTTCAACCCGGTGAGCTTCTACTACTGCTTCGAGGACGACGGCCGGGGCCTGCACAGCGTCCTGGCCGAGGTCACCAACACGCCGTGGGGCGAGCGCCGCTCCTACCTCCTGTCGGATCGCGTCCCCGGCTCGGCGATCGTGCGCGGCCGGTTTGACAAGGAGCTGCACGTCTCGCCGTTCATGGCGATGGACCATGTCTACGCCGCCAGCGCCACGACGCCGGCGGCGACGCTGTCGGTGCACATCGAGAGCCGCCGCGGCGGCGAGCGCGCGTTCGACGCCACGCTATCGATGAAGCGCCGCCCCCTGGACCGGGTAACGGTGGCCGGGATGACCATGCGCTTTCCGATCGACACCGCCCGCGTGGTGACTCTCATCTACGGCCACGCGCTGGTCCTCAAGCTCCGCGGCGCCGCGGTCCACCCGCATCCCGAGGCGGCCGCTCGGTGACGGACCACGAGGCCCCGCGCGCAGTGGCATCCCTGCTGCTGCGCGCGATCCGCGTCGGGAGCCTCACCGTCGTCGACGCTGGGGGTCGGCGGACCTTCGGGTCCGGCGCTCCCGCGGCGATCATCGAGGTGCACGACGCCCGCTTCTGGCCGATGCTCATGCGGGGCAGCCGCGGCCTGGCGGAGTCCTACGCCCAGCGCCTGTGGGACTCCCCTGATCTCGTCGCCGTGATCGGCCTTGCGGCCCGCAACGCCGTCGTCATCGATCGGGTCCGCGCCCTCACCGCTCCGCTGTGGAAGCCCCGCCAGCGAGCGCGCGAGGCGCTGAACCTGCGCACCCGGCAGCGCAGCCGTCGCGACATCGCCGCCCACTACGACCTCGGCAACGGGCTGTTCGAGCGCATGCTCGACTCGACGATGATGTACTCCTGCGCGCTGTTCGAGCGCCCCGGGATGAGCCTGCACGAGGCGTCGGTGGCCAAGCTGGAGCGGGTGTGCGAACGCCTCGCCCTCGGTCCGGAGGACCGCGTGCTCGAGATCGGCACCGGCTGGGGCGGGTTCGCCGTCCACGCCGCGGCCACCCGTGGCTGTCGCGTCGTCACCACGACGATCTCCCGCGAGCAGCACGCCTACGCGGTCCAGCGCGTGCGTCGCGCAGGGCTCCAGGACCGCGTCACGGTGCTGATGCGCGACTACCGCGATCTGCGCGGCAGCTTCGACAAGCTGGTCTCGATCGAGATGATCGAGGCCGTCGGCTGGCAGCAGATCGGCCGCTTCCTCGCCCGCTGCTCTGAGCTGCTGACCCCGCACGGCGCGATGCTGCTGCAGGCGATCACGATCGACGACCGGGCCTACGAGGTGGAGAAGGCATCGCGGTCCTTCATCCGCGAGTACATCTTCCCCGGCGGCTGCCTGCCCTCGATGGAGGTGATCATGCGCAACCTCGCCCGCCGCACCGACCTGCAGGCGGTCGGGCTGGAGGACCTCACCGCCTCCTACGTGGAGACGCTGCGCCGCTGGCGCGACAACTTCCTGGCCCATGGCGACGAGCTGGCGCGGCTGGGCTACGACGAGCGCTTCCAGCGCATCTGGACGCTGTATCTCGCCTACTGCGAGGCGGGATTCGCGGAGCGTCGCATCTGCGACGTCCAGCTGCTGCTGGCCAAGCCGCGGTGGGCGGCGCGAGCGGGCGTGGGAGCCGGCCCCCACGCCACCGCGGTCGCCGCCGCGGGTTAGCCGGCGCTGGCCGGGCACCAGCTCCGTGGCAAGGCGAAGCCGGCCGGACATATGCCCGGCCGGCTCGGTCTCTGCTGCTTGACTGCGCCCCCGCATGCCGGGCAGCGGGCCCGGTCAGCTGATGAAGCCGTCCTTCTTGAGCGTCGAGGCCGCGGCCGCGGCCGTGATCGTGCCCGGGAAGGACGGCAGCACGGCGTGTCCGCCGAAGGCGGCGTCGAAGAACGAGAAGTGCGTGGCCTCGTTGGCCGCCACCTCGGCGGCGGCGAGCTTGAGCTCGGTGGAGCTGAAGGACTTCACCGCGCCGAGGTAGGTCTCGACGAACGCGGTCTCCAGCGCCACCCCGGTGCCCAACAGGGCGTGGGTTGAGGCCACGGCGGCCTTGGGGATGTGGAGGCTGAAGCCGGTCGGCTTCTTTGAGCCCAGCGCCTTGCCCCAGGCGGCCCGGTGGTCCTTCTCGTTCTGCAGAGCCCTCTGGAAGTAGTCCTTGTTCTGCAGCTTGAACTTCGAGAAGTTGGCCAGGATCGCCTCATAGACCTTGACGGCCAGGCTCTCGGCGATGTAGCCGACCTGCAGCGTGGCGATGTCGCTCTTGGTCACGCCCTTGGCAAAGGCGACGCCCTCCATCGAGGCCAACACACCGCCCGCACCGACGAGGACGAGGCTGCCCTTGGCGCCGTTTCGGAGGAACTGGCCCCGGCTGACGGGACTCTGCGCTTCGGTCATGCGGTAGCTCCTTTTGTGGGTTGCTACCTCTCCAATCGCAGCCGGAGCCGGATCGGATCAACCGGATGTCAGCCGGAGGTCTCCTCCTCGATCACCTTCTGGGCGATCGCGAAGGCGGAGTTGGCTGCCGGCACCCCGGCGTAGATGGCGGTATGGATGAACACCTCGCCGATCTCCTCGGGGGTGAGGCCGTTGCCCAGCGCCGCGCGGACGTGCATCGCGATCTCGTTCTCGCGACCCAGCGCGGTCAGGACCGAGAGGGTGATGACGCTGCGGGTCCGGCGGTCCAGTCCCTCCCGCGTCCACACGCCGCCCCACGCATAGCGGGTGATGAACTCCTGAAACGGGGCGGTGAACTCGGTGGTGTGCTCGATCGCCCGGTCTACGTGCGCGTCGCCCAGCACGGCCCGGCGCACCTCGAGCCCGTCCCTGTCGAGCTCGCCGCTCACGCTGTGGCCTCGTGGCGCGGCGCCGCCAGGTGCTCGGCGATGAGCGGCGTCACCGCGTCCGCGCGCTCGACACTGGCCAGGTGGGCCCCGGGGTCCAGCAGCTCAAAGCGCGCGCCGGGGACCGCGGCGGCGATCGCCTCGCCGTGCGCGGCCGGGATCGAGGGATCCTGGCGGCCAGAGATCACCAGCGTGGGCGCGGTGATGTCCGACAGGCCCGCCCGCAGGTCCATCGCCGCGATCGCCTCGCAGCAGCCCGCGTAGCCCTCTGGGTCGATGCCGCAGATCATGGTGCGATATCGCGCCACGATATCGGGGTGCGACCCGGCGTAGGCCGGCGTGAACCAGCGCCCCAGCACCGCGTCGGCCACGACCTCGGGAGTGCCCGCCTCGCGCACCGTGGCCGCTCGCTCGTGCCAGCTCGAGGCCGGCGGGAGATAGGGCGCGGTGCATAGCAGGACGAGCCTGTCGATGCGCTCGGGCGCGTTGATGGCCAGCCACTGACCCACCATCCCGCCGATCGAGAGCCCGCAGTAGGACACCCGGGCCAGGCCGAGGCGGTCGAGCATGGTCACCACGTCGGCTCCGAGCTCGTCGATCGTGTAGGGCCCGTTGGGCACCGGCGAGCCGCCGTGGCCGCGGTGCTCGAAGCAGATCACGCGGTGGGTGCGCGACAGCTCGCCCACCTGGGGCTCCCACATGTCCAGCGTCGTCCCCAGCGAGCCGCCCAGCAGCAAGACCGGGGCATCCTCGGATCCGCTCGACGCGCAGTTGAGGTCGACCGGGATCACCGCCGGTGGGCCTCCAGAGCGCGGTCGATGAGCGCGTCGGCGCCGGCGGGGACCGGCTCGCCCGCGGTGGGCGCGGCGGCGAGGTTGGCGCCCATGCGCTCGGCGTCGACCTCCAGGTTCTCCAGCAGCTCGCGGGCCCAGGCGGCGGCGGAGCCGGTGAGCGCCAGAAGCTCGGCGTAGGTCCCCCACTCCGCCTGCCACGCGCCGGCGGCGCGCTCGTGCTCCTGCTCCATGGTCGCCAGCGCGGTCGCGACCAGGCCCGGCGTGCGCTTGGCGCAGGCCAGCGCGGAGATCGCGGCGACCGGGTTGCGCTTATGCGCCATCGCGCTCGAGCTGCCCCGGCCGGGGCCTCCCCCTTCGCGGACCTCGGCGACCTCCTGCTGGGACAGCAGCGTGACATCGCGGGCGATCTTGGCCACCACGCCGCTGAATGCTCCCAGAGCGGCGGCGAGCGCGACGGGACGTAGGCGGATCGCCTGCCAGGGCATGACCGGCTCGGCCAGCCCCAGCTCGTCCGCCACCCGCCCAGCCACCGCCGGGTCCCGCCCGCCCACGGGCCCGCCCATCTGCACGGCGAGCTCGCTGTCGCGGACCTCCCCGAGGCGAGCGCGGGCGGCGTCGAGCCCGGTCAACCACGTAGCGGCGCGCAGGCCGAAGGTGATGGGCAGGGCCTGCTGGAGCAGGGTGCGCCCGATCATCGGCGTGGCGCGATGGGCGCCGGCGAGGCCGGCGGCGGCGTCGGCGGCCGCCGCCGCATCCGCCAGCAGAGGCTCGAGGGCCCGGTGGGCGATGAGCATGAGCGCGGTGTCGCTGATGTCCTGGCTGGTCGCCCCCAGGTGGACATGCTCGCGCGCCGGCTCCCGAACGGCCGCGCGCAGCGCCTTGACCAGTCCCACCACCGGGGTGGCGCTGTCGGCCGCCGCAGCCGCGAGCTCGGCCACGTCGAACCGCTCGGCGCGGCAGGCGGCGGCGATCTGAGCGGCGGCCGACGCCGGGATCTCCCCCTCGGCGGCGCAGGCCCGAGCCAGCGCCGCCTCGACGTCGAGCATCGCCTGCAACCAGGCGCGGTCGCTCAGCTCCGCAGCGACGGCGCCGCGCTCATAGATGCCCGCGAACAGCGACGTCTCAGACGTCAAAGAAGACCGTCTCGTCAGCGAGCGGGCCTTGTATTCGGATGTCGAAGCAGTAGCCGCCGTCCTCGGGTGTCGCGATCAGCGTGGGCCGGCGCTCGGCGGGAACCAGGGCGAGGATCGGGTCCTGCGCGTTGGCCTCCTCCTCGTCGCCGAAGTAGATGCGGGTGACCACGCGCTGCAACATCCCGCGCGCCATCAGCGTCACCGCGATGTGAGGCGCCTGCAGGCGGCCTCCCGGTTCCTTCACGCGGCCGGGCTTGACGGTGACGATCTCATACCGGCCGTCGCCCACCTCGACGCCGTAGCGAGCGAAGCCGCGAAAGCCCTGCATCTGCGATGCCCCGCCGTGACCGTGGAGGTCGGCGAAGCGGCCCTCTGGATCGGCCTGCCACGTCTCCAGGAGATGATCGGGAACCGGCACCCCGGCGCCGTCATAGATGGTGCCCCTGATCGTGAAGGCGCCTGCGGCCCCAGGGTCGACGGCGTGCGGCCCCTCCGCCCACGGCAGGCCGATCGCGAAGTACGGACCGACGGTCTGAGACGGCGTGGTCTGGAAGATCAATGTGCCTCCTCGAACGGCGTGGACGCCGGCCCGCGCAGGACGATGTCGAATTCGTAGGCCGCCGCCCAGTCGGGCTGGGTGCCGTGGATGGAGAAGCGCGAGATCATGCGCTCGCGCGCGGACTCGTCGCGCACGGAGTTGAAGATCGGGTCATAGGGGAAGAAGGGGTCGCCCGGAAAGTACATCTGCGTGACCAGCCGCTGCGTGAAGGCGCGGCCCATCAGCGAGAAGTGGATGTGGGCGGGGCGCCACGCGTTGTAGTGGTTGCCCCACGGATAGGGCCCGGGCTTGATCGTGGTGAAGTGGTAGCGGCCCTCGTCGTCGGTGACGCACCGCCCGGCCCCCGAGAAGTTGGGGTCAAGCGGCGCCGGCCAGTTGTCCCAGCGGTGGAGGTAGCGCCCGCAGGCGTTGGCCTGCCAGACCTCCACCAGCGTGTTGCGCAGAGGCTTGCCCTCGGTGTCGAAGACGCGGCCCGAGACGGTGATCCGCTCGCCGATGGGCTCGCCCTCGTGCTGGCGGGAGAGGTCGGCGTCGCCGGGCGTGGTCACCCGCGCATCGCCGAGTGCCGGGCCGGTGATCTCGGTGACCGTCTGGGGCAGGTAGATGAGCGGCTGCTTGGGGTGGCGCAGCGCCGTTGACTTGTAGGGGGGGTAGTCGAGCGGCGGCTGTGCCTCGGGCGGCTCGCGCAGGTAGTTGCCGGGCGTGTCCACGACCCGCGCATAGACCGTCTCCGTGCCCTCGTCGGTCGTCCTCGTGGTCTCCTCGGTGCTCATCGGTGGTGTCAGTCCCCTTCTGGTTAGCGGCTGAGGAGCTCGCGCAGGGCGGACAGCTCCTCGTCGGTGGGCGGCGGCGTGCTCTGGAGCTCGGCGGCGACGTCCAGCTCCCAGGCCGTCGCCTCACGCACCTGGTCCTCCTCCACGCCGGGGTGCAACTGGGTGAGCCTCAACTCGCGCGTTCCGGGGTCGGGCTCCAGGACCCCGAGGTCGGTGACGACGGCCGTCGGCCCACGACCGCGGAAGCCCAAGCGCTCGCGGTCGCCGGGGCCGTCGCCGTATCCGACGGTGGTGCGGAAGTCCAGGCGTTCGACGAACGTGCGCGGCGAGTGGGGCGCGATGACCACCACCTCCTGACAGCAGGCGGCGATCTCCGGCGCGCCGCCGGCGCCGGGCAGGCGCGTCCTGGGATGGTCGTAGTCGCCGATCACGGTGGAGTTGAGGTTGCCGAAGCGATCCACTTGAGCGGCCCCCAGGAAGGCCACCTCAACCCGCCCGGGCCCGATCCAGTAGTTGAACATCTCCGGAACCGATACCACGGCGTCGGCGGTCTCGGCCAGCTCGCCATCGCCGATCGACAGCGGGATGTGAAACGGCTTGGCCCCGATCGTGCCCGACTCGTAGACGAGGACGAGCTCGGGGTTGTGGACCATCCGGGCCAGGATCGCCGCCGTGCTGGGGCGGCCCACGCCGATGAACACCGACCTGGCGTGCTCCAGCCGCCGGGCCGCGACCACGGTCTGGACCTCGCCGGCCGTGGCCTTCTCGTCGGTGGCGGTCATCGCGACGCCACGTCCGGGCTGGACTGAAGGACGTGCTCGCGCATCCACGCCTCGAACTCGTCGCGGTCTCGGCTGAGCTTGTCCCAGAACCGGTAGAAGTCGTTGTCGCGCGTGGTGATGCCGAGGCTGTAGGACGGTTGCGATCCGCCCGGGGCCTCGGCCACCACGTCGATCACCCAGCCCGGGATGACCACGCCACCCGGCCTGGGTTCGAGCTCGTCGACGATCCGCTCCACCGTCACCAGCGCGCGGTCAGCGGAGAGCACCGTCTCCTTCTGGACGCCCGGAATGCCCCACAGCTGGACGTTGCCCTCCCGGTCGGCCTCCTGGGCGTGGACGATGGCCACGTCCGGGCGCAGGGCGGGCACCGCCACGAGCTTCTCGCCGCTGAACGGGCAGGTCACCGGCTTGACGCGCGTGTGGGGCGCCAGGTCGGTGCCCACGTAGCCGCGCATGATCGCGCACGGCAGCCGCGCGGCCCCGGCGGCATAGCGGTTGGCCATGCCGGCGTGGCTGTGCTCCTCGAGCTCGATGGGATGGGGCCAGTCGTGCTCGATGGCGTCGCGGAACCGGTGCAGCGAGCCGACGCCGGGGTTCCCGCCGTAGGAGAAGACGAGCTTGCGCGCCGCCCCCAGCCCGATCATCTGGTCATAGAGGATGTCCGGGGTCATGCGGATGAGCTCCAGCTCGTGGCGGCCCTGCCGCAGGATCTCGTGGCCTGCCGCGAACGGGATGAGGTGCGTGAAGCCCTCGATGGCCACCGCGTCGCCGTCGTGGACGAGCTCGGCGATCGCCTCGCTGAGGGCAGCGATCTCGGTCATGGCATCACCGCCGTGGGCGCGGTCTGGTCCAGCGTGAGGCCGACGTAGTTCTCGGCCAACGAGGTGGCGGCCGCGGTGGACGTGGTCACGTAGCGCAGCTGGGAGCGCTGGAGGCGACGGCCGTAGTCGTCGTCGGAGCGGTCCAGGTGCAGCATCGTCGTCATGAACCACGAGAAGTGCTGGGCGCGCCACACCCGGGTCAGGCAGCGGTCGGAGTACTCGTCCAGGCCGGTGTCAGAACCGCTGGAGAAGCGCTCCACCAGCGCGTCGGCCAGCACGGTGACGTCGGCCACGGCCAGGTTGAGGCCCTTGGCCCCGGTGGGGGGCACGATGTGGGCGGCATCGCCGGCCAGCAGCAGCGAGCGGTAGCGCATCGGCGCCGCGACGAAGCTGCGCATCGGCGTGATGCCCTTCTCCAGCACGGGGCCCTCGTTGAGCTCCCACCCCTCCGAGGCCAGCCGTTGCTGCAGCTCGGACCAGATCCGGTCGTCGGGCCAGTTCTCGATCTCCTCGTCGGGATCGACCTGGATATAGAGGCGGCTGAGCGTGGGCGAGCGCATGCTGTGCAGGGCGAAGCCGCGATCGCTGTAGGCGTAGATGAGCTCGTCGGTGGACGGCGGCACGTCGGCAAGGATGCCGAGCCACGCGTAGGGATACTCGCGGCTCCAGACGGTGAGCTCGGCCTCGGGGATCGTCGGCCGGCACACCCCGTGAAAGCCATCGCACCCGGCGACGACGTCGCAGCGCAGCTCGTACTCGGCGCCGTCGTGGCCGTAGCGCACCACGGGCTCCTCCTCGTCCAGCCCCTCGACCACGACGCCCTCGCATTCGAACAGCAGCGGCAGCCCGTCCGCAAGACGCGCGGCGATGAGGTCCTTGACCACCTCGGTCT
Organism: Solirubrobacteraceae bacterium; assembly: GCA_036497165.1. Classification (GTDB taxonomy): domain Bacteria; phylum Actinomycetota; class Thermoleophilia; order Solirubrobacterales; family Solirubrobacteraceae; genus Palsa-465. Next base: position 37,711 of record DASXJW010000094.1, on the reverse strand, counting down.
GCCCGTAGATCATCACCGCGCGGCCGTGGGTCAGCTCGCGCATCGGGATGTGGTGCAGGGTGTGGTCGAAGCACAGGTAGACGCCGCCATGCAGCAGCCCCTCCTTGTCCATCCGCTCGCCGACGCCGGCCTCGCGCAGCACCTCCATCGTCCCCTGCTCGAGCACGCCCGCCCGGATCCGCGCCTCCACGTACTCGCGGCTGCGCGCCTCGAGGATGACGGCGTCGATGCCGTGTCGGTGCATCAACTGGCCGAGCAGGAGGCCAGCCGGGCCGGCCCCGATGATCGCCACCTGCGTTCGCTCGGAGGTCACTGTGCCAAGCAATCTATCGCGTCACTTGGTCGCATAGCGACCGATCGAGCGCTATGCGAACAGGTGTCCAGCGCGGACGGTCAAACGGCAGCCTCCCCGCGTCATGGGCTACATCGACGGCGCGCGGCGCTCGGGCGAGCGGGCCGCCTCCGAGGTCGGCGCCGCGCTCTGAGCCTCCTGGGCGATGAACTCCGCCGCCCGCTCCCCGATCATCAGGCTGGGGCGTTGGTGTTGCCCGAGGTGACGGCCGGCATGACCGAGGCGTCGGCCACCCGCAGCCCGTCGATCCCGTGGACACGCAGGCGCGGGTCGACCACCGTGTCGGAGTCGACGCCCATCTTGCACGTGCCCACCTGGTGGTGGTAGCTGATGGCGGTGCGGCGCACGTAGTCGCGCACCTCCGCGGCCCCGTTCACCCCCGGCCCGGGATAGAGCTCGCGAGCGCCCCACTCCCGCAGCGCCGGCGCCCTGCCCATCTCGCGCACCTGGGCCAGCGACGCCTCGAGCGCGACCAGATCGGCCTCGGCGGAGAGGATCTGGGGATCGATGAGCAGCGGGTCTCCCGGGCCCGGGCCACTCAGCCGGATCGACCCCCGGCTCTGGGGTCGGACCATGCCGCCCATCAGGGTGAAGGCGTTGGCCGGCCCCTCCATCCACGGCTCGTACAGCGGCACGCTGAAGTGGATGGGCTGGGTGTCGGGACCGGGCAGGTCTGAGCGGCTGCGCCACCACAGGTGCGTCTGGATCGGCGACAGACCGGGCTCGAAGGGCACGATCTCCGTGTCGGCCGTCCAGATCGAGGCAGACAGCAGATGGTCGTGCAGGTTGCGGCCCACCCCGGGAAGGTCGGCCACGACCTCGATTCCCAGGGCGCGCAACTCGCCGGCCGGGCCGATCCCGGAGCGCTGCAGGAGGGCCGGTGACTCGATGGCCCCCGCGGACACCACGACCTCGCCGTCGGCGCGGGCCCGGTGCAGCCGGCCGTCGCGCGCGAACTCGACGCCGACGCAGCGGGCCCCCTCCACCAGCAGCCGGTGCGCGTGGGCCCCGGTGACCACGCGCAGGTGGCCGGCTCGGGCCACGGGCCTCAGGTAGGCGGCGGCCGCGCTGTCGCGGCGCCCGTCGCGGATGGTGAGCTGCATCTGGGCCACCCCGTCGAGGAGGCCGGAGTTGTAATCGGGATTGTGCGCGATGCCGGTCTGGAGCGCGGCGGCCATGATCGCCTCGTGGATCGGCGCCAGCGGATAGCGGCTGATGATCCGCAGCGGCCCGCCGGCGCCGTGCAGCTCCGAGGCGCCCCGATCGAAGTCCTCCATGCGCCGGAACACCGGGAGCACGTCCTCCCAGCCCCAGCCGGCTGCGCCCAGCCGCACCCACTCCTCGTAGTCGGTGCGGGCCCCGCGGACGTGGATGAGCCCGTTCAGGCAGCTCGAGCCTCCTAGCACCTTGCCGCGCGGCCAGTGCAGCGTCCGGCCCGCGGCCTGCGATTGCGGGGTGGTGTAGTAGGCCCAGTCCTCGGCGGCCAGCCACAGCTCATGGAAGCGGGCCGGGTCGTGGATGGCGGGGCTGTCGTCGGGACCGCCCGCCTCCAGCAGAAGCACATTGACCCCGCCGTCGATCAGCCGGCGGGTCAGCGCGCAGCCGGCCGACCCGGCGCCCACCACGATCACCTCAGCGGTGGATTCGTCCACGGCCACGCTCATCTCACTCTCCCTCACGTCGCTGGCGGAGAGGTGACCCTACTGGCGGCGGGCGCTCAGGACTCCTGGATGTGGTCGGCCTCGTGCGCTCCGGGGAACGGGCGCGTGAGGCAGAAGCGCAGCAGCGTGGCCTCGGGGACCCCTTCGACGCCGGGCGTGTCGGAGGCGATGCCCTGGGTGTGGGGGTCGTTGGCAAAGCCCCCGACCTCGACTGAGTGCTGCGGCGTGCGGTAGCCGGAGATCCCGATGAGGTGCAGGTGCAGCGCCTGACCCAGAGCGTCCAGGCGGGCGGCGAGGACCGGTTCGACGTTGACGCTGTAGTTGGTGCCCGGAGCCTGGAAGAAGCCCCATTCGCCGCCGTGGGGCACGAACGGGGTGTTGACACAGCCGCCCGCAGGCGCCACGCCACTGCCGCCGCTCCCGTTCAGGGCCTCGGTGCGGGCGGCCTGGGCGTCCAGCACCGCCGCCTCGTGGGCCAGCGTCGTGCGCAGGGCGCCGAGCCGCGCCGCCTCGGCGCCGCGGATGTGCTCGGCGTGCAACTGCTTGGAGACGATGGAGAGCTTGAGCTGGGTGATGTCGTCGCGCTCGACCAGGGTGGCCGCAGCGGCGCGGCGCCGGCGCGCCTGCACGTCTGTGAGTTGCGCGGTCTGCGCCTGCACCGCCCGGCGGTCGGCCACCACGCGCTGCGTCGTCTGCACGTTGCTGCGCCGGATCGCGGTGAGGTCGCGGACCCCGTTGACGAGCTGGTCGAAGCCGTGGGCGTTGACGACGACGCTGACGAGGTTGGGCGGGGGCGACTCGTAGTCGGCACGGAGCTGGGCGGCGAGCGCCTCCTGATCATGGGCCTCGGTGCGCCGCAGCCGCGTCAGGCGCGCCCTGGCCGCGCCGAGCTGGAAGGTGACATTGCTGAGCAGCCGCTCCTGGATGCCGAGGGCGTTCTCGATCTGGCTGAGGCGGCCCTCGAGGCTGTCGATCGTTCCCTGGTAGCCCTGGATCCTGTGGCTCTGCGTGGAGATCTGTGAGCGCAGCTGCTGGGCGCGCTGCTGGTTGACCTTGTAGCGCCTGTTCAGGTCGGCCGAGCCCGGGACCGCGGCGAGGCACAACCCGGCGGCGGCCAGCAGGAACAGGGATGCGAGGCGACGGGCGGTAGGCATGCAGACGTCGTGACGGCAGGCGCAGATGGCAGGGCCCGGTCCGGGGGCCACTGCCTGTCAAGCACGCGGCGACGCTAGCAAGACCGGCGGCAGGAGGTAGCTTTCCCCTGCGTGTGCAGCGAAAGTTGCACAGCGGGGCGGCGACCGGTCAGCGGCCCGGCAGATGCCAGATGTCGATCGTGCTCGAGGAGGCGCCCGACCCGTAGGCACCGGTCGGTTCGACGATTCGCCCGCCGGCGGCGATCGGGCTGTTCCAGTGGCCGCTGCCCGCCGGCAGCGCCCGCACCAGCCCACCGGTGAGCGGACGCCGGATGTTGAGCGTGCCGCCGGGATCGAACACGTAGAGCAGGCCGCCGGCAACGACGGGGCTGGTGCCCGCGGCCCCGTCGGACCACACCCGCCTCAGCCGTGGATGGGCGGCGTCGATCAGCTGATAGGCGGCCGTGCCCGCACCATCGGCGACGAAGACATAGGTACGGCCGCCGCTGCTCCACACGGCCGGCTGGGTGAAGACCTGCGCGCCTCCGGGCGCCGAGGTCTCAGACACCTGCCCGCCAAGGCGCCGGCCGGCGCCGCCTCGTGTCCCGTTGAGCCGGTCCAGGTCAAGGACGTCCAGCACACCCGCCTTGCCGCCCTGGACCGCCAACCGGCGTCCGTGGAAGAGCGGGAGAAGCGCCGGCGAGGTGCTGCCGAGATCGACGTCGCCGCGGTCGAGCTGCACCTGGTTGGTCGGCGTCCAGTTGTGCAGCAGCCGGCTGGCGTCGGGGGCGAGCTCGAGCACGCTGTCGCCCCAGCTCGTGCGGCCGTCGAACGGCCCGTTGCCGGTGGTGACGAGGATGCGCCCGCTGCCCGGCTCCATGATCGCCCCCGCGCGACCCCAGATGGCGTTGTCGCCGCGGGTGTTGGTGACGGGGCAGGAACTGGCTGCGATGAGCCGGTGGCGGTCAGAGCACTCGCTGTTCCATACGTGGTTCACGCGTCCGGTCACCCTGTCGATCGTGACCACGTGGCCGTCGTAGGGCGGCGCGTCGCCGATGTAGCCACCGGTGACGGCCACCACCCAGCGCCCGGAGATGTGCAGCGATGAGGCGATCTTCTCGTGCCCGGGGTCGAAGGTGATGCGCCGCGACCACACCTGGTGCCCGGTGGCCAGCGCGAGCTTGTGGATGACGCCGTTGGGGCTGGCGCTGTAGACGAAGCGGCGGTCGGGGTCGGCCGCCGGGGACGCCGTGGTCACCTGCGGGTTGCCGGGGGCGCTGTTGACGCCCGCGGGGTGGAACTCCCACAGCGTGCGCCCGGTCCCCGCGTCGATGGCGATCGCCCTGCCGTAGCTCGTGGTCACGACGATCACGTCCCGTCGCGAGCGATGCACCACAACGCCGCTGACCTGCACCGCGGCGGAGTCCGCGACGCCGTCGATGCGAACCTCACGCAGGCGCAGCCCGGCGGCGGTGGCGGCTGTGATCCCGGTGTCGGCGGGCCCGGCGCCTGAGCTCTGGGCGTCGTCGCCGAACTGCAGCCAGTCCGCGGCGGCGGCGGAAGGCTGGGCGGACGGCGCCGTCGTCGCCGCTGTCGCCGTCGCTGTCGTCTCAGAGAGGCTGCGCGCGCTGGAGGCGCTGACGTCGTGTCCGCCGCACGCGGCAGCGGCGAGCGCACAGCCTGCGAGCAGGCCGCGCACCAGGGCGCGCCGGGTCACAGCCGGCGATCGTCCGGCCGGCCGCTGGTCGAGGTTCCCCCGTTGGAGGCTGCGTGTGACGAGCCGGCCCGCGAGGCCACCTCGACGTGACCGGTCGGGGCGACACCCCAGTTGCCGCTGCATCCCCTGAACGTAGTCGAGCCGCTGCGTGACTGCGCCACCGTCACCGAGACCGCCGGCGTCACGTTCTGGCTCAGACCTCTGGGCGGCGGCGTCGAGGGGGTCGTCAGCGTCCTGGTCGTGGTCGTCGTCTTCGTCGTCGGCGTCGTGGTCGTCGGCGTCTTGGAGGTGGTGGTGGTCTTGGATGTGCTCGTCGTTTTGGATGCGGTCGTCGTCTTGGTCGTGGTGGTGGTGCGGGTCGTGGTCGTCGTGGTCCGCGTGGTGGTGGACGTCCGGGAGGTCGTGGTGGTCGGCGTCGTGGCGGTCGTGGTCGTGGTGACGGTGGTCGTCGGCGTGGTCACCGTCGGCGGCGGAACGGCCACGATCGGCGGCAGCGACGCGGCGACCGTGGTGCTCGTCTGGGTCGCGGTCGTCTGAGTGGCCGTGGTTGTGGGGGTGGTGACCGGCCTCGGCGGGGGCGCGCTACCGCCCGGAGGGCCGTTGCCGGAGTTGCCCAGCGTGCCGGCGCCGCCGTTCAGCCGGCCGCCGCTCGAGAGCGGAGCGGAGCGTGACCCGGCGGGCGAGGGCGCCAGCGGTATGACGCGGGGACCGCCGGACGGACCCCGGGACGGACCCACCAGCGGGCTGTGTCCGCGCAGCGCCGCCGCCCCGACCGTGCCCTTGCCCGGGAGGGCGGGCTTTGAGTTGGTGACGACCCTGGCCGACTGGTTGCCTCCCGGGATGGCCGGACCGCTGAACACCTGGCCCAGCGCCCCGATGCCGTGCAGCGGCCCGCCCCCGGTCACGGCGAAGAGCGCCACGATGATCGCGGCCGGAATGAGGACGGCGACAAGGGAGGCCCCATAGATCTGTCGCCTCCAGGTGCGGACCAGACCCATTTTCCTGGAGGCTAGTACAGCGGTCCCTTAGAGCCCCCAATTGGAGGTTCTTGTTGCGAAAAGGCCGCATTACCTGCACGAATTCCTGCAGCTCACGTTGCGCCGCTACGATCGGCCGCCACTTCCTACCGTGGGGTACCGGTCATGGGTCGCTTTTCGATCGCACGTTCGCTGCGCCTGGCGCTGATCGGCCTGGCGATCGCGCTGGCGTCGGTGGCTGCGGCCGGGATCGCCAGCCTGTACAGCGCCCGGCAGACCTATGAGAACGTGCTGGCACGCAGCTCGGACCTCGGCACCGCCGTGGCCAACCTCACGAGCGCGGGTGTGGTGCAGGTCCAGATCCTGCACGACGCCACCGGTCCTCAGGCGGGCGCCGCCCGGAGACAGGCGGCCCGGGCCTTCGCGCGCTCGGCCCGCGCGGCCACAGATCTGTCGGCCTCAGACCCGGTCAGCGCGCGGCTCGTCGCCCGCCAGATCGCGTTGCAGCAGAGTGCCGCGCGGCAGGCGGCCCGGGGTCGGCTGAAGTCGGCCGGTGCCGGCGGCGCCACCCTGGGCAGAGCCGCCAACGTCGCCGACCAGCTTCAGGCCCGCCAGCGCGTCCGCCAGACGCAGGCCTCAGACCGCGACCGCAGCCAGTCGCGGAGTGCCATCACGGTCGCCATCGTCGCCGGGGTGCTCGCGCTCATCGCCGCGCTCATCCTCATCGCCGGCCTCGTGCGGTCGATGCGCCACCCGCTCGATGAGCTCGTCGGGGCCAGCGGCGAGCTGGCCTCCGGCCGGCTCGAGCGCCGCGTGGAGCCCGGCGGTCCTCGCGAGCTGCGCGAGCTGGGCGACGCGTTCAACGCGATGGCGGACGATCTGTCGGGCGCGCAGCGGCGCATCGAGGACGAGCGGCGGCGGCTGGCGGTCACGATCGAAAGCCTCGGCGACGGCCTGATCGTGACCGAGTCGGAGTCCAGCGTCATCGCCACCATGAACCCGCGCGCCGACGAGCTCGTCCGCGAGCTGTCGCCGGGCCAGCCCGTGGACGCGCCCGACAGCCCCCTGCCGGCGCTCGGCGCCGCGCTGGAGCGCGAGGTCGTCATCGACCACAGCGGCCGGATCCTGGCGGTCACCGCCGCCCCGTTGGGCGACGAAGCCACCAGCGGCATCGTCTGGACGGTGCGTGATGTCACCGAGCGGGCCCGGCTGGAGCGCGCCAAGTCTGACTTCGTGGCCACGGCCTCCCACGAGCTGCGCAGCCCGCTGACGTCGATCAAGGGCTTCGTGGAGCTGCTCGAGCGCAGTCCGGATGCCATGTCGGCCCGTCAGCTCGAGTTCGTGGACATCATCAAGCGCTCCACCGACCGCCTCGTGGAGCTGGTCAACGACCTGCTCGACGTCGCCCGTCTGGAGGCCGATCACGTCGAGATCAACGCTCGGCCGATCGACGTCGGCGAGGCGGTGCAGGAGCTGGCCGAGCTCATCGGGCCGCGGATCGCCGCCAAGCACCAGACGCTGGACACCTACATCGCACCCACGCTGCCGCTGGCCATGGCCGATCCCGAGCGGATCCGCCAGGTGATCGGCAACCTCGTCACCAACGCCCACCTCTACACCCCTGAGGGCGGGCGGATCCACGTCGGGGTGGAGGCCGACCGCGCCTGGGTCAAGGTCGTCGTCGCCGACACCGGGATTGGCATGACGCCCGACGAGACCGAGCGCGCCTTCGAGCGCTTCTACCGGGCGCGCAGCGGCAATGAGTCCTCCGCCGGCACCGGCCTGGGCCTGTCCATCGTCAAGTCACTCGTCGACCTGCATCACGGCGTGATCGAGGTCGACTCAGAGCCCGCGCGCGGGACCACCTTCACGGTGCTCATCCCCGCCGCCGTCCCCGTCACCGGCGAGGACTCGCTCGACGTCATCCAGGGCCGGCGGGTCCTGATCGTCGACGACGAGCCCGATGTGGCCGAGCTCATCGCCGACCAGCTGGCGGAGCTCGACGTGGAGACGACGGTGGTGGGCACCGGCGAGGAGGCGCTGGCGGCGCTGCGCAGCGAACGGTTCGACGCGGTGACGCTGGACATCCTCATGCCCGAGACCGACGGGTTCGAGGTGCTGCGCCAGATCCGCGGCGACCCCGACCTGCGCGCCACGCCGATCGTCTTCGTGTCGGTGTTCTCGGCGCGGACCGAGCTGTCGGGCGAATGGGTGGTGGCCAAGCCGATCGATGCCGCCGACCTGCGCAACGTACTCGCGGCCGCGGTCCGGGCCGGGCGCAGCCGCGTGCTCATCGTCGGGCGCGAGTCGCTTCAGGGAACGCTCGAGCCCGCGCTGGGGGAGCTGGGCATCGAGCACCAGTGGGAGACGTCGGGTGCGGCAGCCGCACGCGTGTGCGGGGAGCGCCGCTTCGAGGTCGCCCTGATCGACGTAGGAATCCGCAACCCTCAGGCGGTTTTGCAAGCTTTGGACCTCCGGGGGCGTCGCCTGCGGCGCGCGGTGATCCTATTCTCCGATGGCGAGTCCCCGACGCCCTCGGGTATCGTCAATCTGGGGATCGAGGTCGTGCCGGTCCAGGATGCTGCTCAGGCCCTGCTGTCTGCATTGCGCGGAGATCGAGAACAAGTGAGTCGAGTTGCCGGTGGAGCTCAACACAGAAGCTGAGCTGACACGGGAGATCGCGCGCCTGCGCGCGGAGCTCGCTCGCCGGGAGCGCGAGGCTGCCGACAAGGAGGTGCAGCTCGAGCGCTACGCCGCCGACCTGCGCGAGACCTTCAAGGAGGAGCGCACGCTCACCCAGCAGCTGACCCGCTCCTACCGGGACACCGTGCGCGCCCTGTCCAACGCCGTCGAGGCCCGCGACGCCTACACCGGCAAGCACGCCGAGCGCGTCGCCGCCTACGGGATCGAGATCGCCCGCGCGGCCGGCCTGCCGCGCCCCGACGCGCCCGAGCTGGAGTTCGGCTTTCTCCTGCATGACGTCGGCAAGGTCGCCGTCCCGGACTCGATCCTGTACAAGCCGGGCCCGCTCACCACCGAGGAGAGGGCGCTGATGGCCCGCCATCCCGCCATCGGGGCCGAGATCGTGGGCCAGATCGAGTTCCTCACCGACGCCACCCAGGTGGTGCGCTCCCACCACGAGCGCTGGGACGGCATGGGCTACCCCGACGGGCTGGCCGGCGAGCAGATCCCGCTGGCCGCCCGGGTCTTCGCCGTGGCCGACGTGCTGGACGCCCTCACCACCGACCGGCCCTACCGCGCCGGCTTTCCGCTGCGCCAGGCGCGCAACATGATCGTGGAGGAGTCTGGCAGCCACTTCGATCCGGATGTCATCGACGCATTCCGTAGGATCGACGACATGACCTTCGTCCAGATCGGCCGGGACGCGTGATGGCGGCCCGAGCGCGGAGTGCATGATGGCGGCTGGACCGGGAGAACGACGGTGAAGCGCGGCGTCCTGGTGGTCGATGACGACCCCTTCATCCGCAAGCTCGTCTCCACCACGCTGGAGGACGTCTCGGAGTTCCAGCTCTACGAGGCCGCCGACGGCGTCCAGGCCGTCGAGGTCGCCGAGCGCGAGCTCCCCACCATCGTCTTCCTCGACGTCGACATGCCGCGCATGGACGGCATCGACACCTGCCGCGAGCTGCGCAACAACCCGGCCACCTGCGGCGCCACCATCGTCATCCTCACCGCCTCGCACGGCGACCGGATCGAGGCGCAGGCCGAGGCCGCCGGCGCCGATCTGTTCCTGACCAAGCCATTCAGCCCGCTGGACCTGCTGCGCCTCGTGGACCGTCTGGGCGCGCAGACCGACCGCATCGAGCGCCACTAGCCCTCGGCTCGGCCCCGCCGGACGGCGCGAGCGGCTCAGCCGATGCGGATCAGGATGATCGTGTTGATCACGAACAGGACGGCGAACGTCACCGTCCACCGGTTCAGGTTGCGCTCAACGAGCGAGCCGCCGCCCAGCGGCCCCGCCCCGGTGCCGACGCCGAAGGCGCCGGAGAGGCCGGCGTCCTTGCCCGAATGCATGAGGATGAGGAAGATCAGCGCCACACACAGCAACACCTGGACGACGTCGAGAATGCCGGTCATGACGGAGATGGTATCCGCTCGGACTCAGCGCCTTGCGCCTCGTCGAGCCGGTGCAGGATCTCGACCGCCTCAGCCCGCAGCGACTGGTCGATGGCCGCGTGATCGGCCTCGGAGAGCTTGCCGGTGCGCAGATCGAGCTCGGCGTCGCGGATCTCGCGGTACTTGGCCTCGCGCTCGGCCTCGAGCTCATCCACGTCGGCGGCCAGGCGCCGGGCATCGTCAGACCGGCGCGCCGTGCGCAGCGGCGCCGAGATGAGGTACACGGCGCCGGCGAGGACCACCAGGATCAGCAGGTAGGCCACGGTCACACCAGCTCGCGCTCGCGCACGGGCTCAGAGGCCGTGTCGGGCGCGTCGACAGCCGGGACGGCCACGCGCCGACGGCGCACGAGCCGGGTGCCGCGCTGGGACCGTCGTGGGGCCGGCCACAGGGCGATGAGGCCGCCGAGCGCGGCGATGATGGCGCCGACCCACAGCCACATGACCAGCGGCGAGACCTCGAGCAGGAAGGTGGAGGCCCACGGGTGGGCGACGAACTGGTGGGCGAGCTCGTTGATGAGGATGTCGCGCAGCTGGTAGATCGTGTTGAGCTCCGAGGCCTGCTGGGTGGCGGGCAGCTTCTGGGCCGCCAGGAGCGCGCGCCCGATCTTGACGTCCCCCGTGCTGACCAGTTTCTGCAGCGGCCCGAGGTTGGGCGAGATGACGATCCACAGGTCGCGCAGCGCCCCGGAGTCCAGGCCCACGCGGCTCTCGGTCTGCGCGCCGTCGGACGTGTTCAGGAAACGCCCGATCTGGTGCATCGGGTCAAGCGACGGATAGAGGCCGTAGCTGGTGTGCAGCATGGTCACCCGGCGGCCGTTCTTGGTCACCGCCAGCTCGGCCCCGAAGGAGATCTTCTGCGGGGTGGCGCTCGCCGTCGGGCGCACGTACCGGACGGTGTAGCCGTCGAGGTGGACGCTCTGGCCCGGCTTGAGCGTGGCGTAGCGCTGGTGCTGGAACGACGTCGAGGCGGCCACGCCGATCAAGGCCACCGCGACCCCGGCGTGGACGATGTAGCCCCCGTAGCGCCGCCGGTTGCGCTGCACCAGGGCCACGACCGCGGCCGGCGGGGACTCCCCGGTCATCGCCCGTCGCGCCTGGGTGCCCCGGAAGAACTCCTGCGCCACCGTGGCCACCACGAACGCCCCGAAGCCGAACGTCAGGTAGGCGAAGACATGCTGGGTCACCCCGGGGACGAGGGCGAGCGCCACCAGCGTCGCCAGCCCCACCGCCACCGGGAAGGCGAAGGTCCGCCGGACCTTGGCCAGGGTCACCCGGCGCCAGGCGATGATCGGGCCGACGCCCGACAGCACCACGACGACCAGCGCCAGCGGCACCACGAAGTGGGCGAAGACGGGTGGCCCGACCGAGGTCTGGGTTCCGGTGATGGCCTCTGAGATGAGCGGGAAGAACGTGAGCCAGAAGATGACTGCGGTCAGCGCCACCAGCACCAGGTTCTGGATCAGGAAGACGCCCTCGCGCGAGATCAGCGAGTCCAGCTTGTGGTCACTGGTGAGGCGGTCGCGCCGCCAGGTCACCAGCCAAATGGAGCCCACGACCATGACCGTGATCAGCGCCACGAAGGAGACGTTGAGCGTCGGATCCGACACGAAGGCGTGGATCGAGCTGAGGATGCCCGAGCGGACCAGGAAATCGCCGACGATCGCCATCGTCCCGGTGAGGAGGACGAGCGAGGCGTTCCACACCTTCAGCATCCCTCGCTTCTCCTGGATCATGATCGAGTGGATGAAGGCCGTGCACACCAGCCACGGCATCAGCGCCGCGTTCTCCACCGGGTCCCACGCCCAGTAGCCGCCCCAGCCCAGCTCGGTGTAGGACCAGCGCGCGCCGAGCAGCAGGCCGATGCCGAGGCACAGCCATCCCGCCAGCGCGAAACGCCGGGTCACCGCGATCCACTCCGCGCCCAGCCGCCCGCTGACGAGCGCGCCCACGCAGAAGGCGAAGGGCACGAGCAGCAGCGTGTAGCCCGAGTACAGCATCGGGGGGTGGACCATCATCGTCGTGTGACGCAGCAGGGGATCGAGCCCGGCGCCTTCGGGCGGCGGGACCGGGCTGGTATCGAAGGGGTTGGCGAAGAAGACGTTCAGGCCCGTGAAGAAGATGGCCATCCCGAACAGCACCGACTGGGCGTAGGGGACGATCTCGCGCACCCGGCGGCGGGTCAAGAACAGCGCCAGGCTCGACCAGAACCCCAGCAGCATCACCCACAGCAGCAGCGAGCCCTGCTGAGTGGACCAGATGGCGGCGGCGCGGTAGAAGAACGGCGTCGTGGTGCTCGAGCCGCTGGCGACGACGTTGTAGGAGAAGTCCGAGGTGATGAAGGCGACATCGAGGATGAGGAAGGCGATGGCCGCCATCCCCGTCAGCGCGTACATCGCGCGCCGCGCCGAGTCCACCCACTCACCGCGCCCGGCGCGGACGCCATACAGCGAGGCGCCGAGCCCGTAGACGGAGCTCATCAGCGCCAGGATCAGCAGGACGCGGCCGGCGGCGGCCATCAGGCTGGCCTACCCATCAATACGAGCCGGAGGCCGCCTGGTACTTGGAGGGGCACTTGGTGGTGAGCGTACCCGCCTGCCCGACGAAGGCGTCCGTGCCTCCCTTGCGGACATCGACCAGCACCCCGCGTCCGGCGGCGAAGGGATCGGGAACCTCGCCGCTGTAGCGCACCGGCACCGAGACCTTGAGCTTGGGATCGCGCACACGGAACAGGAGCACGCCGCCGTTGCGGTGCACGGAGTTGCTGAGCACCGTCCCCGCGAGGACATAGGTCTTGCCCGGGCGGGCGCGCTTGAGCAGCTGCGAGGCGGTCAGCTCGTCATGGCCGGAGGCGAAGCTCGTGTAGACGAGCGCCGACGCCAGCAGCAGCGCGGCGGTCAGGGCGGTGGTGAGGCGGATGGCACGCTTGCGACTCGGATCCATGCCGTGATCCATTGTCACACACCGCTCGCTCAGCAGCCCCAGTGGCGCGGCGGCGCGGGGCGCGCGGGCCTTCTCGGCTCGTGACGCGAAATGTTAGCGCCGCGTTAAGCAGTAGGGGTTTATGGCTCGGGCGCGAAACCTTTTGCCAGTGTCGCCGTTCCTCGCCTATGACAGTGCTGGCTAGAAGCAAAAGCGGCGTCAACAGAATTAGACGCCAACGTGACGGGCGACCGGGACGGGCCGCGAGCCGCGGTACGCCCCCGGAGACCGTCGTGACCAGCGAGCCCACGGGCGCAACGCGCCGCCGCCGCGAGATCGGCGGCATGCAGGACGAGGCCGTCTACACGTGTGAGTGTGGCTTCGTCTTCCACGCTCCGGTGTCGACCTCGGTCAGCTGCCCGCACTGCGGCGGCTCCCAGGCCTGGTAGACGCGCTGGGCGGCGGCGCGCCTTCTCTCCCGCAACTGATTGAATCCGCGTCGGGAGAGCGCCGGGAGGTGCGAAGGCCGTGAAGAGAGCCATCATCGGGTTGCTGCTGGGCTGTGCCGCTGTGGCGTGCCTGGTCGCGCCGGCCTACGCCGCCGACGCCTACCCGGGGATGGAGCATCTGCACTTCGCCGCGGGCCCGTACCGGATCACGCCCGGCGCCAACCTCATCCTGCTGGACACCAACCACGTGCCCAAGCCCGCCCAGGACGGCTACATCGTCCGCATGGCCCCCAACCTCCGTTACGCCCGGCCGGGCGGCAAGTGCTGCGGCGGCATCCCACGGGTCGACGTCATCCATCTGCACCACGGGGTGTGGCTGAGCAACGGGACCGCGGGCGCCGGCGAGGGCAACAGCCTCGGCGGGCTCTATCCCTTCATGGCCTCGGGCGAGGAGAAGACGGTCTACGAGTTCCCCCGCGGTTACGGCTATCCGGTGGGGGCCTCGGACTTCTGGGTCCTCAACTACATGATCCACAACCTGACCTCCAGGGCGGCTCAGGTCTACATCACCTACGACCTGGACTTCGTCCCCGCCACCTCGCCGGCGGCCGCGCAGATCACCCCCGTGCACCCGATCTGGATGGACGTCGAGGATCACCACATCTACCCGGTCTTCGATGTCCACCGCCACAGCGGCGTCCGTGGGAAGTTCACGTTCCCCGACATGGCAAAGCACCCGTATCCCCAGGGTCAGCAGCTCAACGAGTTCACCGTCGATCACCCGGGCACGCTGATCGCCACCGCCGGCCACCTGCATCCCGGCGGCCTCTACGACGACCTCGACCTGATCCGCCCCGCCACCACACCGGCGCCGGGCACGACCCCGGGCTCCGGCGCGCACTCGGTGCGTCTGTTCCGCTCCAGCGCGCGCTACTTCGACAAGCGCGGCCCCATCTCGTGGGACATGGCCATGACCGCCACCCCCGCCGACTGGCGTCCGCAGGTGAAGGCCGGCGACGTCCTGCGGATCAGCACCACCTATGACACCAGGCGCGCCTCCTGGTATGAGTCGATGGGGATCATGGTCGTGTGGGAGGCGTGGAATCGCGAGGGCGGCACCGACCCGTTCGCCCACGCCATCGACGAGCGCGGGCACGTGACCCACGGCCATCTGGCCGAGGACGACAACCACGGTGGGTCCCACTCGCTGAGCACCACCGCCGCCGCCTACCCGGACTGCTCGCGCCACCTGGTCCAGATCACGCAGTTCCAGTACCTCCCGGGGGATTTCACGGCCACGGGCGCCGATCGCTGCATCCCCACCGTCACCGAGGGCCACTCGCTGACCTTCGTCAACGACGACGCCAGCCCGCTCTCGCCCGGCAACCCGCTCGACCCCTCGCGGGCCTACCTCGCCTCGGTCTTCCATACCGTCACCTCGTGCCAGAACCCCTGTGGGCTGAACACCGGCATCTCCTACCCCCTCGCCAACGGGGCGGGTGGCTACGACTCGGGCCAGTTGGGGCTGGGGACGCCGGCCACCGGCAGGCTGAGCTGGAGCACGCCCGAGCGCCTGGCCCCGGGCACCTATACGTTCTTCTGCCGGATCCACCCGTTCATGCGCGGCGTGTTCCGGGTCATCCAGTAATTGCACCGCCCCGGCCGCCTCAGGCCAGCGGCCCCGTGATCCCCTCCGCCGCCGCCACCACTTCGCCGCCGCGCACCAGCTCGTAGGCCGCCTCCAGATCCGGCGCCAGGAACCGGTCAGGACCGGGGCCACCGACACGCGTCCGCAGCCCGGCGATCACGGCGGCGGTGGCCCGTGCGGGCTGCACCGGCGCGCGCAGCTGCACCCCGCGGGCGGCGGTGACCAGCTCAATGGCGAGCACCCGGGCCAGGCCGTCGACCGCACGGCGCAGCTTGCGCGCCGCCGACCAGCCCATGGAGACGTGGTCCTCCTGCATCGCCGAGCTCGGGATGGAGTCCACCGACGCGGGCACGGCGAGGCGCTTGAGCTCGGACACGATCGCCGCCTGCGTGTACTGGGCGATCATCAAGCCCGAGTCCACCCCGGGGTCGTCGGCCAGGAAGGCGGGCAGCCCGTGGCTGCGCGCCGGATCCAGGAAGCGATCCGTCCGCCGCTCCGCCATGCTCGCCACGTCGGCGGCGACGATGGCCAGGAAGTCCAGCACATAGCCGACCGGCGCGCCGTGGAAGTTGCCGTTGGAGGCGACGCGGACCTCCTCCCCTCCACCCACGATCACCGGGTTGTCGATGATCGACGCGAGCTCGTGCTCGGCGACCCGCATCGCGTGGGTGACCGTGTCCCGCGCGCCGCCGGCCACCGCGGGGGCGCAGCGCAGCGAGTAGGCGTCCTGCACGCGCGGATCCTCGGGACCGCGGTGGCTGGCCACGATCGGGCTGCCCGCCAGCATCGCGCGGATGTTGGCGGCCGACGCCGCCTGACCCGGCTGGGGCCGCAGGCCGTGCAGGTCGGCGGCGAACACCGCGTCGGTGCCGAGCAGGCCCTCGACGCTCAGCGCCGCCGTGATGTCCGCGGTGGTGAGCAGGAGCCGCAGATCCTCCAAGGCCAGGAGGAGCATCCCGAGCATCCCGTCGGTGCCGTTGATGAGGGCCAGGCCCTCCTTCTCGGCCAGCGTCACCGGAGCGATGCCGCTGCGGTCCAGAGCCTCCCGCGCCGGCCACAGCCGTCCCTGCGCGTCGCGCACCTCGCCCTCCCCCATCACCGCCAGCGCGCAGTGCGCGAGCGGCGCGAGGTCCCCGGAGCAGCCCAGCGACCCGAACTCCCGGACCACCGGGGTCAAGCCTGCGCTGAGGAGCTCGGCGTAGGCCGCCGCGGTCTGCTCGCGCACGCCCGTCTGCCCGGTCGCCATCGTCGAGAGGCGCAGCGTCATCATCGCCCGCACCACCTCGCGCTCGACCTCCTGCCCGGAGCCGGCGGCATGGCTGCGGATCAGCGAGCGCTGGAGCTGGGCGCGGCTCTCGGCCGGGATGTCGCGGTTGGCCAGGGCGCCGAAGCCCGTGGATACGCCGTAATGCGGCCGGACGTCCTCGGCCAGCGCGTCGATCCTTGAGCGCCCGGCCGCGATGGCGCGGCGCGCCTCCTCGGACAGCCGCACGGGCATGCCGCCGCGGGCCACGGCCACGAGCTCAGCGGGGCTGACCGGGCCGAGGCCCACGGTGACGATGGTCGGCTGTGTCTGCATCGCCGTCGTAGTTTGCGCAAGTTCGGCCCGGCGCGTGCGTCCGGTCCCCCGGGCCCGGCGCTCATCGCCCGGATGGGCGAGGAGACCGGCTCCGGCGCCCTCTGAGCCTCGGCCGCGCCGCCGCCTGGGCGTGTGCCAGGATCGCCGGCATGCCAAACGTCTACTCCCAGCAGTTCGAATATGACGACGCCGATCCCGCCGGCTACCGCGCCGGCGCCTCCCAGGTCGGTAAGGCCGCCGGCGGCCGGGACAACGTCGTCAAGGAGTTCGAGATCCCGGCCGGCGAGAGCGTCTGCCCCTATCACTACGAGTACGAAGAGGAGTGGCTGCTCCTGCTCGAGGGAGCGGTGACCGTGCGCACGCCCAACGGGGAGCGCAGCCTGGAGCGCGGTGGCCTCATGTGCTTCCCGGCCGGGCCGGACGGGGCCCACAAGCTCACCAACCGCGGCGACGCCACAGCGCTCGCCCTCATGTGGTCCAGCGCCCGCGAACCCTCGGTGTCCATCTACCCCGACAGCGACAAGATGGGCGTCTGGGCCGGTGAGGACCGGGCCATGCTGCGCCGGGCCGACGCCCAGTTGGACTACTACGAGGGCGAGCGGTAGCGCCGCTCAGACGCCGGCCATCGTCACCTGGGTGAGCCGGATGTGGTTGCCCGACGGGTCACGGAAGCCCGCATCGATCCCGTACGGGCGATCCTCGGGCTCCTCCACGAACTCGACGCCGCGGTCCCTGAGCTCCTCGTAGCTGGCGCGGCAGTCCTCGGTGGTGAGGAAGACCGTGCCGGCGACGCCCTTGGCCATCACGGCCTTGATCTGGTCCACGGTCTCCTGCTCGAACACCGGGGGGCCGGGGATGGCCATGAGCACGATGGCGACGTTGTCCTGGCCCTGCGGCCCCACCGTGAGCCAGCGGAAGTCGCCGAGCTCGGGGACGGTGACGTCAGACTTGACCTCCATGCCGACCTTCTGCGTGTAGAACGCGAGTGCCTCGTCCTGGTCCTGGACCCACAGCTGCGCGCTGGCGATTCTCATCATGATGCCCCTCCTGGGGAGTGGTGAGTGAAACGATGCCCGGGACGCTACGCACGCCGGGCGCCGCTGTCTTCTCCAAACGTGCGGCGTTGGGGGCGGCCGTAGACGCGGGCGATGCAGCTCGGTACCACGGCCAGGTGCGAGGCGGGCGGGAAGGCCGCTCGATAGGCGGTGGGCGACACCCCGTAGGTGCGGGTGAAGCTCGACGTGAACGATCCCAGGCTCCGCAGGCCCACGCCGAAGCAGATCTCGGCCACGGAGCGATCTGTGGTGCGCAGCAGCATGGCCGCCCGCTCCAGGCGTCGCGTCAGCAGATAGGCGTGCGGGGAGACGCCGAAGGCGCGCCGGAACTCGCGGCTGAAGTGGGCGCGCGACAGGCCCGCCGCGGCCGCCATGTCGCCCACGCCCAGGGGATCGGCGTATCGCGCGTCGGCCAGGTCCTTGGCGCGCAGCAGGTGGCGGGCGGTTGGGGCGTAGACCATTGCCCCCCGAGTATCTCAGGACGACGCGGGGTCGATAGCCTCACGGGCAGATGCGCTTCGCCGAGCTTCCCACCGTCACGATCGCGCCGCAGGAGTCGCTGCGGGCCTGCCTCGCCGCCGCCCTGGACGAGGACCCGGGGACGTTGCCGCCCTTCCAGGTCCAGGACCCCGCGGCGCTGGCGGCCGTCTCGCGGTGGCTCGGGGGCCTGGGCGTCGGGCTGGCGCGGGTCGCCGACCCGGCCGTCTTCACCTGGCCGGGCCCCTGGATCGCGCGCGTGCGCCCTCCGCAAGGCGACGCGGAGCGCTTCGTGCTCATGTATGGGGTGCCCTCGGGGGCGATCTGGGACCCCGCCGGCGACGGTGCGGTGGACAACGCGTGGATCGTGGATGGCTACCTCGTGGCCGCGGCCGACATCGCGCTCGCCCGCCCGCCGCGGCCGCCCGCGCCCACCACCAGCGGCCGGGTGCGGGAGGTCTGGGTTTCGCCGTCCGCCGGCGAGCCGGCCACGCCCCTGGCCAGCGGGCGCGCCCTCCCCGGACGGGGTATCGACGGCGACCGCCACGTCACCGGGGCGGGGACGTTCCCGTCCGGTCTGCCGGGCAGCGCCCTCACGCTGATCGAGGCCGAGGTGTGCGAGTCCTTCGACCCGCCCCTGGGTCCCGACGATCACCGGCGCAACGTGATCACGCGCGGCGTCGCGCTCAACGACCTCGTCGGTCACGAGTTCACCGTCGGTGCCGTGCGCTGCCGCGGCATGCGGCTGTGCGAGCCGTGCACGGTCGTGCAGCGCTACGCCGGGCGGCCTGTCCTGCGCGCGCTCGTGCACCGCGGTGGGCTGCGCGCCGACATCCTGTCGGAGGGCGAGATCCACCCGGGCGACGAGATCCGCGCCGCCACGGACTGATCTTTCGCCCCAGACGGGGATAATGCCCTCGGTGCCCAAGGAGTCGCGACTGAGCCAGACCCCCGGCGGGAAGGTCCCCAACGGCACCGGCTGGTTTGTGCTCAACGCGCAGGAGGCCCGCTGGCTGACCGGCGACTTCGGCGCCTACACCCGGTTCGAGGGAGACGAGCGCTGGCCCCACCTGGGCTTCAACATCGGTGTCCTGCAGCCCGGACAGCCCGCCTGCTACTACCACGCCGAGAACGACCAGGAGGACTTCCTGGTGCTCAGCGGGGAATGCCTGCTGCTGATCGAGGGACAGGAGCGGCAGCTGAAGGCCTGGGACTTCGTCCATTGCCCGCCGTGGACCGAGCACGTCTTCGTCGGGGCGGGCGACGGGCCCTGCGCCGTCCTGGCGGTCGGCAGCCGGCGCGGCGACGACACCATCTACCCGGTCTCTGAGCTGGCGCTGCGCCACCGCGCCGGGGTCCGTACCGAGACCCGCGACCCCTCCGCGGCCTACGCCGAGGTCGCCGACGACGTGGAGATCCCCTATCAGGACGGTTGGCTCCCGGAGCTGTAGCCATGGACGACCTGCGCGCGCGGACCGTGCTGATCACGGGGCCAACACGGGCAGCGGCCGCGCCACGGCGCAGTCCCTGGCCGCACGGGCGCCGGTCAGCCCGCGCCATCGCCGTCGGGCAGCCGCCACCCCGGCGGCGCGCAGAGCTTGATGGCGGAGCCGGGCCCCCATGAGCCGGGCTCGTAGGGCCGGGGCTCGGGTGGCGCATCGATGACGGGCGCACACACCTCCCACAGCCGCTCGATCTGCTCGGCGCGGGTGAACAGCAGCCGCTCGCGCAGCATCACATCGTGCAGGAGACGCTCGTAGGCCTCGAGGCCGTCGGCGCCGTCGAATGCCTCCCGCACGTCGAGGGTGAGCGCCGCCCGCCCGAGGTCGAGCACCGGCCCGGGCACCTTCGCCTGGACCTCGACCCTGATCCTGGGATCGTCGGAGAGTTCGAACACCAGCTCGCTGGGACGCACGCATCTCTCCGGGGTGTGATCGGGAAACAGGCGCAGCGGCGCATTGCTGAAGCCGATGGTGACCGTCCGGCGGCCTTCGGCCAGCGCCTTGCCGGTGCGCAGGTAGAACGGCACCCCGCTCCAGCGCCAGGTGTCGACCCACACCTCCAGAGCCGCGAACGTCTCCACGCGCGAGTCGTCGGCGACGCCCTCCTCGTCGCGGTACCCCGCGTACTGACCGAATACGACGCGGTCGCGATCGAGCGGGCGGATCGCATCGAAGACCTTGGTGCGCTCGATGTGCAGCCCGTCGGCGTCGACCCGGCTGGGCGGCTCGAGGGCCACGATCCCCAGGATCTGGAGCAGGTGGGTGACGACCATGTCGCGAAACGCCCCCGTCTCCTCATAGAAGCCCGCGCGCCCCTGGATGTCGAGCGCCTCGGGGACATCGATCTGCACGTAGGCCACGTGGTCGCGATTCCAGACCGGCTCGAACATCCCGTTGGCGAAGCGCAGCGCCAGGATGTTCTGCGCCGCCTCCTTGCCCAGGAAGTGGTCGATCCGGTAGATCGAGTCCTCGTCGAGGACGGCGTGCAGCGCGGCGTTGAGCTCCTTCGCGCTCGCCTCGTCGTGGCCGAACGGCTTCTCCACGACCAGCGCGCAGTTCTCGGCGATGCCCGTCCGGCCCAGCATGCCGACCATGTCCTTCATCGCGCCAGGCGGGACCGACAGGTAGACGAGCCGTTCACCCTCCGCGCCGATCACGGCCTCGGCATCGCTGACCGCCCGGGCCAGCTCGGCGCCGTCCTCGGCGCTGGAGGTCACGAAGCTCAGGCGCGAGGCGAAGACGTCCCACTGCTCGTCGAGTTCGCCGCGCCCATAGTGCTCCAGCCCCTCCTTGATCCGCTCCCGGAACGCGTCGTCGGAGTCCGGCGAGTGGCGCCCGGAGCCGATGATCCGGAACTCCTCGGGCATCAGCCCCTCCCGGAACAGGTGAAAGAACCCGGGGAACAGCTTGCGCCGGGCGAGATCGCCGGTCGCCCCGAACAGGACGAGCACCCGGTTGGACGGGCGCGGCAAGCTGCTCATCGTGTGACCCTCGCCGTCATGGCCATCAACCTACATGACGGTGAGCATCGGGTTGCCGCCGCGTGGCGGCGACATTGAGGAGCGGTTAGACGACGTTCACGGCCGCTGCCGCCGGGGAAACTTTGGCAGTGTGGAGGCCGCCTCCCACCGACCCCGCGCGCGCTTTGGGCGGCGGTCGCCGGCGGCCGCGCTGGCGGTCTGCCTGGCCATGCTGAGCTGCGTCGTGGCGGCATGCGGCGCTGACGGGTCCGGGGCGTCGAACGCTGTGGGGGCCGCGCCCCCCGGGCATTTGGTCATGTCGCCGGCCGTGGCGGCGCGGGTGATGGTCGCGTCCGGCGCCGGCCAGGCACCGGTCCCCGCCTCGTTCATGGGGCTGTCCACCGAGTACTGGGCGCTGCCCCTGTGGGCCCACGACATGCCACTGCTCGAGCGCGCCCTGTCGCTCGTGCGGGTCCGGGGCGACGGCCCGTTCCTGCTGCGGATCGGCGGCGACTCGGCGGACCACTCGATCTGGGATCCGTCGGCTGCGCCGATGCCCGCGTGGGCGTTCACGCTGGCCCCCTCGTGGCTGCGCCAGGCCCGGGCCCTGGTCCGCCGCCTCGGCACCCGCATCATCCTGGATCTCAACCTCATCACGGACACCCCCGCCGCCGCCGCCCAATGGGCCCGGGCGGCGCAGGCGGGACTCCCGCGGCACAGCATCGTCGCCTTCGAGGTCGGCAACGAGCCCGACATCTACAGCCGCGCCGACTGGAGCGCCGCCATCGCCGGCCGCCGCTTGGGCGAACGGGGCCTCCCCGCCCCCACGCTGCCCGGCGCCCTCACGGCGGCCGACTACGTCCGCGACTTCCACGCCTACGCCCGTGCGCTGGATCAGGTGGCGCCGCACGTGACGCTGGCCGGCCCGGCGCTGGCCAACCCCCTCCACCACATGCGGTGGCTGGCCGCGCTCATCGACGGCGCCCGGCGGTCGTTGGGGCTCGTGACCATCCACCGCTACCCCTACACGGGCTGCCCGGGGCGTCGGGGGACGCCCTCCTACGCCACCATCGGCCGGGTGCTCAGCCCCGCCGCCTCGACCGGGCTGGCCGCCGCGCTGCGGCCGCTCGTCGACGACGCGCACGACGCCGGGCTGCCGCTGCGCCTCACCGAGCTCAACTCGGTCAACTGCGGAGGTCGCGCCGGGGTCAGTGACTCGTTCGCCACCGCGCTGTGGGCCCCCGATGCGCTGTTCGCCCTGATGCGCGCCGGCGTCGACGGCGTCAACCTCCACGTCCGTGCCGACGCCGTCAACGCCGCCTTCGCCCTCGGACCAGCCGGGCTGCAGGCCCGGCCACTGCTCTACGGCCTGATCCTCTTCGCGCGCGCCCTGGGGCCACGCGCGCGACTGGTGACGGTCCGCGCGCGTGCCCCGCGGGCGGTCGCCCTCAGCGCCTGGGCGGTGCGCGTCGGCCGCGACACGCTGAACGTGGTGCTCATCGACAAGGGGCGGCGCTCGGCGCGCGTGGCGTTGCGCCTGCCCGCGGAGGGCAGGGCGCACGTCCAGCGCCTGCTCGCCCCGTCGGTGCGGTCAGAGACCGGGATCACCCTTGGTGGCCGCCAGATCGGCCTGGATGGGCGATGGCAGGGACCTCTCGCGCTCCAGACGGTGGCCCCGCGCGGCGGGGCGTACGTCCTGGACGTGCGCAGCATGAGCGCCGCCCTGCTGACCGTCCGCGTATCCCGGGGCGCGCTCGGCGCCGACGCTACTGGTGACCGGCCACCGCGTGGGGCACGTAGCGCTCCTCCAGGCGACCGATCTCCTCGTCGCTGAGCAAGAGCTGCTCGGCCGCCAGCGCATCCTCGAGGTGCTCGAGCTTGGTCGCCCCCACGATCGGAGCGGTGACTCCGGGCTTGTGGAGCAGCCAGGCCAGCGCGACCTGCGCGGTGGAGACCCCGCGCTGCGCCGCCACCTCATCGGCGGCCGCCACCACCTCGAAGTCGACCTCGGGCGCGTAGAGGGAGTCGGCGAACGCGTCCGTCTGCGCCCGCTTGGTCAGCTTCTCCCCGGAGCGCGTGCGGTTTCCGGTCAGCATCCCGCGGGCAAGCGGGCTCCACGGGATCACGCCCACGCCCTGGTCCAGGCACAGGGGGATCATCTCGCGCTCCTCCTCGCGGTAGACGAGGTTGTAGTGGTTCTGCATGGAGCAAAACCGCGTCGGGGCGACCGCCTGGGCCTTGGCGAACTCCCAGGCCCACATGCTGCTGGCCCCGATGTAGCGAGCCTTGCCGGCCTTGACGACGTCATGCAGCGCGTCCATCGTCTCCTCGATCGGAGTGCGGTGGTCGAACCGGTGGATCTGGTAGAGGTCCACGTAGTCGTCCTGGAGGCGGGCCAGGGAGGCGTCGATCGAGGCCATGATGTGCTTGCGCGACAGCCCCTGTCCGTTCTCGCCCGGCATCGTCCTGCCGTTGACCTTCGTGGCCACGACGTACTCCTCCCGCATGCCGAACAACTTGCGCAGCAGGCGCCCGGTGAGGATCTCGCTCTGGCCGCCGTTGTACACGTCGGCGGTATCGAAGAACGTGATGCCGCCCTCGACGGCGCGCCGCAGGATCGGCTCGGCCCCTTCCTCGTCCAGCGTCCATGCCCGGCTCTCGTGCTTGCCGTAGCTCATCATGCCCAGGCACACCCGGGAGACCCGCAGTCCGGCCCGTCCGAGGTTGACGTAGTCCATTCGGTGTTCTCCCTGCTCGCGGTTTCGCCTCGCGTCCGGGCGCTGCCCGGGTCGGTGACTGATAGCAGGGGCGCCCGCGGTCCGGCCTCCGTGGCGAGCACGAATCCCTGCGGGGGCTCAACCCATCGCGTCGATTTGCCGAGTTAAACGAGTGGCCCGTCCCTCGACCTCTCGGAGCCCCATGTCCGTCAGCCCCATCGGCGGCGTCACCGGCACCTCGGCCCTCCAGCAGCCGACCGCCGCCCAGATCGCCGCCGCGACCGCACCCGCCACGAGCTCGGCGGCTCAGAGCGCCCCCACCGTCGACGCGGCCCAGGCCTGGGAGGACGCGATGCGCGCCGCCATGGGCGATGAGTCGTCGCCCACCAGCTCGCCGAGCTCCCTGCCGGCCGCCCCCACCGCAGGCCAGACTGCCGCACCCGCGACCCCCGCCACCGCGAGCCAGACCGCCACCACCGCGGCGCTGACGCCTCAGGCCCTGGCGGCGCTGGTCTCGGGCAGCTCGACCGCCGCAACCGATCCGCTGGTCACGTCACTGTCGTCGCCGACCGCCGCCCCCACGCCCACGAGCGACGTCTCGGCAGGCTCACCGGTCTGAGCGCCGCCGGGATCGCGAACGCTGGCAGGCCGCCGGCCCACATGATGGCGGCCGCCACTCTCTGATCGTGCAACGCGGCAGTGTGGGCGGGACCGAATTCCATCACGTAGTGGTGGTACACCGCCCCGGAGGCGAGCCCCAGCCACGCCGCCACCAGCAGCATCGGGACCATGCCGGTGGCCACGCAGGCCAATCGCGCGCGCGGGGTGAGCCGGTGCGGCAGCGGGTCGACGCCGAGCAGCGGCGCCCACATGAGCAGCGCGGCGCCCAGGTACAGCGCGTGCTCGGCCTCGTGGGCGGTATCGCTGCGCAACGCCAACCCGTAGACGGCGGGGACGTGGGTCCCGAGCAGGACGGCGGCGAACAGCGACACCGCGCCCACCGGGCTCGTCAGCGCCGCCAGCGGCCGTGAATGCAGGCAGACCGCCAACCGCCGGCGGCCGGTGCGCTCGAGCGCGAACAGGGCCAGGCGGATCGGTGCCCCCGCCGCCAGCAGCGGGGCCACGACCACCCACATGACCATGTGCTCGACCATGTGGGCCGACAGCCGGGCGTCAGCCTCGGTGCCGATCCCGGAGTAGAGGTCGACCACCAGCACGACCAGTCCGGCCATGAAACACGCCGTCCGGCGCCGGGGCCAGCGCCGATGGCGGCGGTCGCGGCGGCTGCCGATCACCGCCGCGGACGCATACACCCCCGCGGCGGCGGCCACGAGCATCAGGAACGCGATCCCGACCGAGCCGTCCAGGCTCCAGTCCAGTGCCAGCGCCCGCGGGCTCATCGGGCTACTGGAAGATCTCCGTGGTGCAGTCGCCGCCGGGCAGATGGATCTCGTGCGGGCGCGCGCCCTCCGCCTGCTCTTGGAAGTCCACGAAGAAGTCCGGGTCCAGCGCGTAGGTGCCGTCGGGCCGGCGGTCCAGCTTGGTCAGCCATCCCTGCAGCCCGGGATAGAACTGGTTGTCCCACGTCGAGTACAGCGAGTTGGACACGTACACGCGATCGCCGTCGAGCGAGTTCTGCAGCATCTGCGGGCCGCCGTTGAGCGCCCCGGCGGCCTTGGGGTGACCGCCGTCGCGTCCCAGCAGACCGCCCAGCCACACCTGCGAGCGCAGCCGCGGGCTCGTGGGGTCCGAGACGTCGTAGTGGCGCAGGTCGCCGTGCAGCCAGTTGGACAGGAACAGGTCCTTGTCGTCGAGCGACAGCACGATGTCGGTGATCAGCCCGGGCACCCCGCCGGGCAGCGGCCACCCCTCGAGCTCCTCGTTGGCCACGTCGATCACCTTGTCTGCCGCCCAGCTCCCGTTGCTGCGGTGAAAGCGGATGATGTTGGACGACAGCGTTGCCCCCACGAAGCCCTGAGCCGCGTCAGGGTCGTGCTGCCAGCGGATCTCCAGGGGGATCAGCCCGTCATCGCCGAGGTCGATCGTCTGGACCTTGGCCCGCTTCTCCAGATCCCAGAAGTGCAGATGGCGACCGTATCTGCCCGCGGCCACGTCGGCCGGGTCAAAGCCGTCCTGGAAGGTGTTGGGGGCGCCCCACTCGCTGGACACGAGCGTGTTCTGGCGGGGCTGGTACCAGAAGTCGTACATGAACTGCATGCCGTTGGCCTCGCGCTCCCAGCGCTCGGCCACCGAGAAGTCGCGCGCGTCGAGCACCGCAAAGCCGCCCGGCGCGTTGCCGTCGGCGTCGCCCAGCATCGAGATGGTGACGATGTCGCCGGGCATGCAGTGCACGGTGTGCGGGGCGCTCAGCCCCAGCTTCTCCTTGAGCTCCGCACCCTCGATGACGTTCTTGATCGTCGGCTTGCGCGGATCGGAGATGTCCAGGAGGTGGATGCGCGAGGAGCGAAAGCCCGGGACGATGAGCGTGTCGCGCGAGAGCTGCGAGTGGCAGGCCGAGGAGCACGCGTTCCAGCCGAAGTGGTGCAGCTCGTCCCCCACGTTGGGCATCTCGGTGCGATGGACGATCCTCCCGTAGTCGGGCGACTGCGGGTCCACGTCCACCACCGCGATGAAGTCCGGCCGGTCGATGCCGGTCCCCTCATAGAGAGAGGCCACGTAGATGAACTTCTCGGGGGGCTGTTCGCGCGCGACCTGGGGGGATGCATAGCCCGGCCCGCCGTGCTCGTGCGCGGAATGGTCATGGGTGCTCATGGTCAGACTCCTTCCTCTCCTCAGCAGTTCGGCGGCTGGCGCCACTGTACCGGTCCCCGGGCGCCTTCGCTGCCATCCAGCACTAGTTCGATCGAAAAGACCTTGATACGGCGTGGGGCCCCGTCTGTCATCAATCTCGCGAGTCGACCATCTAGCCTCCCCAGAGCGACCGCCCCCACCCTCCTGGAGGTTTGAATGAGCACGACGACGAGCATCCCTCCGCTTCGCGAGCGCCGGGCGTGGAGCGCACTGGAACGCCATTACGAGGAGATCCGCGGCCGGCACCTGCGTGAGCTCTTCGCGCAGGACGCCGGCCGTGGTGAGCGGCTGGTCGCCGAGGGGGCGGGCCTGTTCCTGGACTACTCCAAGAACCGCGTCACCGACGAGACCATCAAGCTCCTGGTCGCGCTGGCCGAGGAGTCGGGTCTTGCACAGCGCACGGAGGCGATGTTCACCGGCGAGCACATCAACGTGTCGGAGGACCGGGCCGTCCTGCACGTGGCTCTACGGATGCCCAAGGGCAGCTCCCTGGTGGTCGACGGCGTCAACGTCGTGGATGAGGTCCACGAGGTGCTGGACCGGATGAGCGCCTTCTGCGAGCGCGTGCGCTCGGGAGAGTGGAAGGGGCACACCGGTAAGCCGATCCGCAACGTCGTCAACATCGGCATCGGTGGCTCTGACCTCGGGCCGGTGATGGCCTATGAGGCCCTACGCCACTACGCGGACCGCGAGCGCACGTTCCGGTTCGTCTCCAATGTGGACTCCACCGACTTCGTCGAGGCCACACGCGACCTGCACCCCGAGGAGACCCTGTTCATCGTCTCCTCCAAGACGTTCACGACGCTGGAGACCATGACCAACGCGCGGTCGGCGCGCGAATGGGCTCTGGCCGCGCTCGGCGACGAGTCGGCCGTCGCCAAGCACTTCGTCGCCGTCTCCACCAACGCCGAGAAGGTGTCTGAGTTCGGGATCGACACCGACAACATGTTCGGATTCTGGGAGTGGGTGGGCGGCCGCTATTCCATGGATTCGGCCATCGGCCTCTCCACCATGCTCGCCGTCGGCCCCGACGGATTCCACGAGATGCTCGCCGGCTTCCACGAGATGGATGAGCACTTCCGGACCACGCCCTTTGATCGCAATCTGCCCGTGCTCATGGGCCTGCTGGCCATCTGGTGCGGCGACTTCTTCGGCGCCCAGACTGTCGGCGTCATGCCCTATGAGCAGTATCTGAAGCGCTTCCCGGCGTACCTCCAGCAGCTCACGATGGAGTCAAACGGCAAGCACGTGACCCTCGAGGGGACGCCCGTGGACTACGACACGGGCGCGATCTACTGGGGGGAGCCGGGCACCAACGGCCAGCACAGCTTCTACCAGCTCATCCATCAGGGAACCCGGCTGATCCCGGTCGATCTCATCGGTTTCGCCCAGACCCTGAACCCGCTGCGTGACCATCACGACCTGCTCATGTCCAACGTGTTCGCGCAGGCCGAGGCCCTCGCCTTCGGCCGGACCGAGGAGGAGGTCCGCGCCGACGGGACCCCGGAGGCGATCGTCCCGCACAAGGTGATGGAGGGCAACCGTCCCACCAACACCATCCTCGCCCGGCGACTCACCCCCCGGATACTCGGCGCGCTCGTGGCGCTCTACGAGCACAGCGTCTTCACCCAGGGCGTGATCTGGAACATCGACTCCTTCGATCAGTGGGGCGTCGAGCTGGGCAAGGTCCTGGCCGGGCGGATCATCCCCGAGCTGGAGTCCGAGACCGAGCCCGAGCTCGCGCATGACAGCTCCACAAACGCGCTGATCCGGCGCTACCGCGCCATGCGCTGACCCGTCCGGCCGGGGCGGGCCGGCGGGGAAGGTGTGAAAACCCAACACCTGGGGTGGGGTGAGATCACTCTCGGCGACGCCTACTGTCACCAGTGCGTTACCGATGATCTACGCCGCGAACATAGGATCGTTGTACGGGGGTTGCACGCCGGCCGGCCAAAGGGGCGGTCCGGTCGGCGTGGGGGCAAACACGGGGGCAGCGGCGCGGGGGCAATCGACGGGGGCAACACGGAACGCGGGGGGCAGGTCAGGATGGCTGGCGATCCGGCCGGGGAACACGGATCGCCGCAATCGTCGCGCCTGACGAGCGCGTCGCCGGCATGGATCACTCAGCGTTTGCGGCAACGCCGATCCTGCCGGGCTTCAACGAGTCGATCGCCGGGGGCGCGGCGATCGGCTCGCTGCTTTATGCGAGCCGCGGGCAGTTGGTCGCGCTCAGAACTCCTTGGCGGCGAGCACGCCCGACAGCAGGACCGTGGCCACCAGGCGGGCGCGTTTCTCGTTCTGGG
The DNA here is from genome assembly GCA_036497165.1 of Solirubrobacteraceae bacterium. Lineage (GTDB taxonomy): Bacteria > Actinomycetota > Thermoleophilia > Solirubrobacterales > Solirubrobacteraceae > Palsa-465. Next base: position 8,812 of record DASXJW010000094.1, on the reverse strand, counting down.
GCAGGTCGCCCAGGCCGTAGCGCTCGAACAGCACGCGCAGGTGCGCCTTGACCGCGTCGACGGTCAGATGCACCTCCTCGGAGATCTGGCGGTTGGTCGCCGGCGTGGCCGTGTCGGACGCCTGGACCGGGCGGCACAGCGCGATCAGCACCTTGCGCTGCATCGGCGACAGCGGCAGCACGGGCGCCAGATCCCGGCTGGAGACGGTGGAGTCACCCGTCTTGACAACGGGCTCGCGGAAGGTGATGTCGGAGTTCCCGCAGACGATCCGGTCGTGATCGACGAGGCGGCGCCGGCCCAGCGCCCGAGTCTGGTTGATGAATGACCCATTGCGCGACAGCCCGTCGTCGACGAACGTCCACTCCTGGCCGACGCGCTCGATCAGCGCGTGCGCGCGGGACACCTCGGCATCGCCCGCCAGCGACACGTCCGCCTCCGGATCCCGGCCGATCGTGACGCGCCACGTCGCGGGGCCCAGCGGCAGGATCCGCTGGTGGCCGCCGGAGTCCCGCCAGATCAGAAAGGGATGGCCGACGCGCTCGGCGGCGATCACCTCCTTGAGCTCGGCCGGGCTGCGATCGAACATGCGGGCACGGCCGGGCGCCGGGGGCGCGGTGGGCGGGTTCGCCTTCTTACGCGTCTCGCTCATCGTCACGAGCCTGGGTTCGCCATCGCGCCACCCAAAGCTACCGGACGGCCACTCACCGCCGACGATCCGTGACACGATCTACGCATGGTTGGGCGATTGGACGTCGAGGGGGCCTTCGAGGCGGCCGGCTACCGGATCGAGGCCGTCATCGGCCGCGGCGGAGTGGGCACGGTCTATCGGGCGGTGCAATTGAGCCTGCGACGCGATGTCGCCCTCAAGCTGCTGACCGCCGAGCAGAGCGCCGACTCGAGCTTCCGGCGGATGTTCCTGGACGAGTCGATCCTGGCGGCGAGCCTGGATCACCCCAACATCGTGCCGGTCTACGACGCCGGAGAGGTGCAGGACATCCTCTACCTGGCAATGCGCTACGTCCCCGGCAGCGACCTGCAGGGGATGATCCGCCGGGAGGGCCGGCTCTCCCCGCACGCCTCGGTGGTCATCCTCGAGCAGGTCGCAAGCGCCCTGGACGCGGCCCACGCCACCGGTCTGGTGCACCGCGACGTCAAGCCCTCCAACGTCCTGATCTCCGGCGCCCACGGCGCCGAGGAGCCGCTCCACGCCTGGCTGGGCGACTTCGGCCTCAGCCGCCGCATAGCCGACCCCGACGAGCAGCCCACCGAGCGGCCTCTGGGCACCGTCCACTATGTGGCCCCCGAGCAGATCCGGGGCGAGGCGGTGAAGGCCCGGGCCGACATCTATTCCCTGGGTTGCCTGCTCTACGAGTGCCTCACGGGCGCCGTCCCCTTCGCCCACACCTCGGTTCCGGCGGTGCTCTACGCCCACCTCGAGGCGCCGGTCCCGCTCGTCTCCGATCGCGGCCTGGGTCTGCCTGCCGCCCTGGATGACGTCGTGGCGTGGGCGCTGGCCAAGTCCCCCGAGGACCGCCCCCAGCACGCCACGGAGCTGGCGCAGGCCGCCGCGCGGGCCCTGGGCGGCGGCGCCCCGCGCGGCGAGGACCTGCGCAGCCGCGCGTCGCGGCCGGCGGGCGGCGCCGGACCGCGCCACACGCCCTCGCGGCGGGTCCGGGCCAGCCGGCCCATGGTGGGCCGCCTCCTGGAGTCCGAGGATCTCCTCACCCTGCTCGACGACGCCAGCGCCGGCATCGGCGGCGTGGCCACGCTGTCGGGTGAGGCGGGGATCGGGAAGACCACGCTGGCCCGCCAGTTCTCGGCCCTGGCCGAGCAGCGGGGCATTCCCGCGGTCTGGGGCGTCGGGGCCGGCGCCGAAGCGGCCCGGCCGTACTGGCACTGGATCCAGGTCGTGCGTGCCATCGCCGCCCGCCGCGAGGGCGCGGAGGTCTTCCGGACGCTCGGCGCCGTCGGCGCCTGGCTGTACACGATCGTTCCCGACCTCGATCTCGACCTTGCACGCCCCGGCGCTGTCGGCGCCGAAGAGGGCCGCTTCCACCTCTACGACGCCCTGCTCCGGCTGTTGGAGATCGCCGCCGAGCGCTCGGGCCTCGTCGTGGTTCTCGACGACCTGCACTTCGCCGACGAGGCGTCGCTGCTGGCGCTCTCCTACATCTCCCGCGCCGTCGCCGACAAGCGGATCCTCGTCGTGTGCACCCAGCGCGATCTGGAGCTGGAGGAGTCCCGCCGTGACGCGGCGCCGTTCTCGGAGCTCGTCCGCCCCACCCTCGGGATCGCGCTCAAGGGCCTGCCCGTCGCCGATGTGGGGCGCATGATCGCAACGCGGCGCGACGCGCCCCCATCACACGCCCTGGTGCAGCGCATCCACGACCTCACGGGCGGCAACCCCCTGTTCGTCTCCGAGCTGCTCAGCCTGCTCGAGGCCGATCGTGAGCTCGACGACTCCGCCATCGCCGCCGGGGCCCTGCCCCTGCCCGTGGGCGTCCGCGACGCGATCACCGCCCGGCTGGACATGCTCAGCCCCGCCGGCCGCGAGGTGCTGGGGGTGGCCTCGGTGATCGGGCAGCAGTTCCGCGCCGGCACCCTGGCCACCGCGTCCGACACCCCCGCAGTGGAGCTACTCGAGTTGCTCGACGAGGCGATCCGCGTGCGCCTGGTGCGTCCCACCACCCAGTACGCCGACGGCTACGGCTTCGATCACGGCCTCATCCAGGCCACCCTGTACGACGCCATCCCGCGCGGGCGCCGGCTGGCCCTGCACGATGCCGTGGCGCGCGCGCTGGAGCAGGACCCGGCCGTGGCCGCCGGCGAGGGGCTGGCCGAGGTCGCCCATCACTACCTGGAGGCGGCGCCGGCCCACGACCCCCAGCGCGCCATCGACTACGCGCGCCGCGCCGGCGAGCGGGCCATGGGGACGTTCGCCTATGACCAGGCGGTCGCCATGTTCCGGGGCGCGCTTGGCGTCACCGGGCTGACCGAGCCGCAGCGAGCCGAGCTTCTGCAGGCGCTCGGCGAGGCCCAGATGCGCGTCGGGGACACCGACGCCGCCCGCCAGACCCTGCTGCGCGCGGCCGACGCAGCCCGGGTGCGCGACGACCCGGTGGCCTTTGCCCACGCCGCGCTGGCCTGCGCCATCTGGGGGCTGAGCAACGGGACCGACGAGCAGCTGGTGGGGCTCGCCCAGGAGGCGGTGGCCCGGCTGGAGCACGTGGACGAGCCGGGGCTGATGGCCCGGGTGGAGGGGCTGCTGGCCGCCGCCGTCTACTGGACCGATCAGGTGGAGCGTCGCGAGCGTCTGGCCGAGGACGCGCTGCGCCTGGCGCGAGCCGAGATGGAGCGCCGCCAGGACCGGGAGTCGGCCCGGACGCTCGGCTACGTGCTGGGCCGGTACCTGCTGGCACGCTGGGGACCGCAGTCGGCGTTCCACGATGTGCCGATCTCCGACGAGGTGGTGGACCTGGCCCAGCGGCTGGGCGACACCGAGCTCGAGCTCCTCATCCGCAACTGGCGCATCTCCGTGCTCATGGAGCTCGGCCAGTTCTCCGCCGTCGACCAGGAGATCGCGCGAGTGGAGCACATGGCCGGCGAGCTGCGGCAGCCCCGCGCCATGGTCTTCCTGCCGCTGCACTACGCCCTGCGCGCCGGCACCGTGGGCAAGTTCGAGGAGGCCGAGGGACTGAATGCTCACTCGGCCGAGATCGGCCGCGCGCTGCGCGGCTCGACGAGCGAGCTCGCCGGCAGCGCCCAGCTGCTCATGCTGCGTCTGCTTCAGGGGCGCCTGCCCGAGCTCGAGCAGCCGCTGCGCACCCTGGCGGCCGCGCGTCCGGAGATGGTCGGCTACGCCTGCGCCGTGGCGGCGATGCTCACCCAGGCCGGGCGCCCAGCCGAGGCGCGGGCCGAGCTCGAGCGCCTGACCGCCGCTGGACTGGACGGCTTCCCCAAGGACTGCACCCACATGCTGATGCTGGCGCTCGTCGGCGATGTGGCCGCTGAGCTTGGTGACGCGGCGCGGGCGCGTCAGATCCACGAGTGGCTCGAGCCCTATAGCGGGCGGTGGATCGTCTCAGCCGGCGCCTCGGCGCTGTGGCCGGTGGCCCGGTCTCTCGGACGCCTGGCCACGGTCGCCGGATCGATCGACGCCGCGCTCGGTCACATCGCCTCGGCCCGCGAGCAGGCTGAGCGGGCCGGAGCGCTGCCCGCGCTGGCCCTGATCACGCTCGACGAGGCCCGCGCGCTGCTGGCCCGCGGCCGCGCCGAGGACCACGATCGCGTCCGTCAGCTCGCCCGGGAGGTCCTGGAGCGCGCCCAGCAGATCGGCATGGGCTGGGTCGTGGACGCCGCCATCGCCCTCGAGGTCGAGCTCGGCGTCGGTGTCGAGGCCGAGGCCTGATCAGGGCCCGGCGATCAGGCGCAGAGCCGCGATCCCGATGGCACTCGAGCTCCGCCGGGGTCAGTGCCTCGCCCTCGGTGGCGCCGCCCGCCGACGCCGACGCCTCGCATGAGCAGGCGCACGCCGCTGAGCCCGTCAGCTCACCTGCGGGCGCAGGACGTCTGCCCGCATTGGTTGCACGAAGCACCGCTGCCCGGGCCGCTCCCCCGGCGCGCCCAGCCGTGCGAAGGCGGCCTCGATCTCGTCCCGGCGCGCGTCGAACACCGACCCACGCTCGGGGTCCACGCTCACGGTCCTGGCGCGGAACGCGTCGACGCCGCCCAGGCTGAAGCTGACGTCGTAGTCGACGGTGACGGCCCGCTCCAGACCGGCGTGCCCGGCCCGGGCCAGAGCCGCCTGGGCTGCGCCGCGCACCTCCAGCTCGTCCTCGACGAGGCTGGTGAGCGCGAAGAAGTCACCCTGGGCCAGCGGCTCGGCCACGTAGACCGCGCCGCCTGGACGCAGCACCCTCCGTGCCTCGCGCAGCGCGTCCTCCAGATGCGCCGGCGACACGTGGTGCAGCGTCCGCATGAACACCGCGACGTCGACGGACGCGCCGTCGAGCGGCAGCGCCTCGGCCCGGCCGACGAGATAGCGCGCGCCGCTGCCGCTATCGCGCTCCCGTGCGGTGGCGAGCTGCCCATCGGAGATCTCCACGCCGATCGGCCGCGCGCCGGCGGCCGCGAGCTCGCGGACCAGGGCGCCGCCGCCACAGCCGATGTCGACCACATCCTTGCCCACCGGCGCGACCAGGCGTTCGAGCATCGTCGTGTCGGTGACCTCTTGACCGGGCACACGTCGATCGTATCCGGGCGGTGTCGCACCGCTTCTCGACCGTGCGCTCGGCGGGACCCCATCATCGTGCTGGAGTCCGGGCAGGTCGTGGAGTCAGGCTCGCATGATGACCTGATGCCGCCCGGGCGCACGTACGCCGGGCTGTTCCAGCGCCAGCCCCGCAGCTACCGCTGCCCGCGGCGGCCGAGGCGCTACCCGTGCCGGCCCGGCGGCGCAGATGGCGCACGCAGACCACCGCAGCGAGGGTGAGCGCGATCGGAACGGTGGCGGGCAGGAGCCGTCCGGGCGACAGCATCGAGTCATAGGCCATGGCCATCACGGCGAGGAGTCCCGCGGCCCAGGCCTGCGCGCGCTCACCGGCCAGTGCGCTGCCCAGGAGCGCCGCCAGGAACAGGTCGGGATAGCCGATCGTGGTGCCGCCGAGGCGCGCTCCGGTGAACCGGGGGCCGTGGAAGGTGTTCTGGGCGGCGGCCAGTAGCGCCGTCTGGTGGTAACCGAAGCCCGACATCAGCAGCGTGACGTCAACCACGGACATGGCCGCCACTCCCAGCAGCAGCCACCGGCCGGGAATCAGGCGCTGCAGCGCCGAGCCGACCGTCAGGCAGGCGAGCGCGGTCACGACGCCCGTCCCCACATGGCCGCTCATGCCGGTCGCCCAGATCGCCAGCACCGCGGCCACCACCGCGAGCGGCAGTACGGCGAGCCGCGCCCGCACCACCGCGACCACCGCGATGAAGGCCAGCAGCGGCGTGGTCACTGCCGCCGCCAGCACGGTGGGGGACGCGAGCCCCGGCGCCACGAGCAGGTAGAAGGTGCCCACGATGATCGACACCGGCAGCAGCGCAGTCCATGCCGGCGAGCGCAGACGCGCCAGACGCGGGAAGGGAGCCGCGCGCGGGAGCAGGACGAGGGCTCCCTCCAGCATCGAGGCCGGAATGCCCGAGAGCGCGCTGTGAAGACTGAAGATGATGGCGGCCTGATCCTGTGTTTCGTTGATGTGCGAGCACGTCGGACCGCCGCACCGCCGGCGGCCATGCGGCCGCCATGGGGCACGTAGTGGATCAGTCGATCGCCGCGGGATACCGCGCTCGAGTTACCCGGCGGGCGATGGCACAGCTCGCCGGGTCGGTGCTAAGCAAATTCCCACCCAGCATGGGCGCAAAACCTCAAGGTTTCCTCAAGACCCGGCAGCCCGTGCACGGCGTGTTTGCACCCATAATGCGGGCCGATGCAGATCCGCGAGGCCACCCCGCCGGACTGGGACGACATCTGGCCGTTCCTGCGACAGATCGTGGTCGCGGGTGAGACGTATGCCTATGACCCCGACATGTCCGAAGACCAGGCGCAGCGCCTGTGGATGGTCGGACCCCCCGCCCGCACCGTCGTGGCCGTCGACGATCAGGGCGCCATCGTGGGTACCGCGAACATGTATCCGAACCGCCCCGGGCCGGGCGCGCACGTGGCCTCGGCCAGCTTCATGGTCGACCCCGCCCACGCCGGACGGGGCACGGGCCGCGCATTGGGAGAGGACATGCTGCGGTGGGCCCGGGAGGAGGGCTTTCGGGCGGCGCAGTTCAACGCCGTCGTGGAGACCAACGAGCGCGCCGTCGGGCTCTGGCGGTCACTCGGGTTCACGGTGCTCGGGACCGTGCCCGAGGCGTTTCACCACCCTGTGCATGGCTACGTTGGGCTGCACGTCATGCATCGCTTCCTCTGAAGCCGCGCGCCGCTCACCCCTCCCCGTCCCGACCACGACGCGGGCGGCCGCGCGATCGCGGCGCCTGGGGCGCCGCGGCCGAGCGCCGGCGGGCGGGCGGCGTTCCCGGGGCGCCTTGCGCCCGCCTAGCCCGGGGAGCGCGCGAGGCTGGTGGCTCGTGCCGGGCGGGCTCCGAGCGCGCCGGGTCGGGCTCCTGTGCGGGGGCCCCGGGGAGCAGGCCGGCGAGCGCCCGCTCGGAGTCGATGAGCATGACGAGCCGATCGTCCATCGCGGCGATCTGGTGGCCCACCGCGTCGGAGGCGACCGCGCTTGGTATGTCCTCGATTCGGTGCGTGGGGATCTGCATCACGCCCTCCACCCTGTCCACGATCAATCCCAGAATCCCGGTCGAGACCTCGACGACCAGGATCCGCGTCGCGTCCGTGACCACGAGCGTCTTGCCCAGCCGGCCGGAGAGGTCGACGACCGGCAGCACTCGTCCGCGCAGACTGACCATTCCCTGGATCAGCCCGCGGGCCGTCGCGGTCAGCCGGGGCGGGGTGTAGCGGATGATCTCCTGCACCGAGGCGATGGGCAGGCCGTAGTGCTCGCCGTGCAGCGAGAACGCGATCAGCTGGCGCTCCGCCTCGGAGCGGGACCCGATGCCGTCTTGCACGACCCGAGCCTATCGACGGCGCCGGCCGCGCGGCCCTCGTTCCCACACCGCCGCCCGGAGACGTGAAAGACTCGGCGCTCCGTCCCCAAGTGTCCGAGGGAGGTTCGTCATGGCCGAAAGCGTCTATCGGGTGACCGAGGTCGTCGGCGTCAGCAGCGAGTCCTGGGAGGCGGCGGCGCGGGCCGCCGTCGAGACGGCGGCCAAGAGCGTGCGCGAGCTGCGCGTCGCCGAGGTCGTCCGGCAGGACCTCACGATCCAGGACGGGAGCGTGCTCAACTACCGGATCCGGTTGGCCATCTCGTTCAAGTACGACCCCGAGTAGAACGGCGTCAAGGCTCGCTTCGGGCGCCGTGCGGTCCGGAGCGAGCCCGTCCGCATCACCCCCGTGGCGACCGCGCAGCGGGCCATGATCTGCCCCCACCCCCGGCCTCGCCACAACATAGGTGGGGTGTCGCCCAACATAGGCAGTCCTCCCGATGTGCCGCGGACCGGCCGCCCGTAGCGTGCCCACCTGTCCAGAGTCACCTCAACCAGGAGGACACATATGCCGCGTTACATGGTCCATCGCACGTTTCCCGACACGCTGGAGATCCCGATCGGCAAGGGCGGGATCGACGTCTGCCGGACCGTCGTGGACCGCAACGCCGAAGAGGGGGTCACGTGGGTGCACTCGTACGTGAGCGCGGACAAGCGCACCACGTTCTGCGTGTACGACGGGCCCACCCCCGAGGCGATCCGGAAGGCGGCTACGCGCAACGACCTCCCCGTTGACCGGATCACCGAGGTGCGGGTCCTGGACCCGTACTACTACGCCTAACAGACCAGGCACACGGGACCAAAAGGAGGAACCCATGCTCAGCCTCATCAAGCGCGTTCTCAGCGCAGCGATCGTGATCGCCGCCATGGCCGCGCCGGCCGCCGCCTACGCGCGGGCCGACCTGAATCCGATTTCACCTACGCCGGCCCCCACCCTGCCGGCCCCGGTCGCTCCAGCCCCGCACGTCGTGGCGGCGAGCTCGTCCCAGAGCTTTCAATGGGACGACGCCGGCGTGGGTGCTGGGGGCCTGCTGGTGCTCATCGGCGTCGGCGCCGGGGCAGCCGCCGTCTACCGCCGCCGGGCGCACCGCCCGCTGGCGAGTTGACCTGAGCGTCAGCTACCGACCGAGTGGCCGGGCCACGGGGCGGCCCGGCCACCCGC
>DASXJW010000093.1:0-12260 GCA_036497165.1 Solirubrobacteraceae bacterium | reverse complement strand
GAAGGCGGTGCGACCCCCGGGGACCTGATAGCGCTCGAACGACGTCGACAGAGCGGACGAAAGCTCGGCGGCCGAGGCAGAGACGTCGATCGAAAGACCGTTGGCGGCCAGCGGCCCCGGCGTCAGCCCCTGGCCCTGCAGTGCCGCCCGGACGGCCGCGACCTGCGTGGCGTCGGGCGCGAAGCGCTGGGCGAACTGGTCGACAGTCAGATAGTGCTGGTAGAGCGGGGATCCCGGAGTCGAGACCGCCTGGGCGTAGGCCGCCAGCGCCGCGGCGTCGCGGGGGGCGAGGGCAACGGTGGTGTCGATGACCGACGACTGCGGCAGCGCGCCTTGGGGGCTCGCGCCCGCGGGAATGGCCGGAGGGCGTCCCACCCGCGTGAACGAGGCGCTCTGGGTGGCGTGCTCGGGGGCGGCGAGGGCCTGCGCAGTGAGACCGAGCACCACCGTGGCGGCCGCGAGGAGAGCGGCGGCGAGGCGGAGAAAGGGGCGGCTGGCGGGTCTCAGAGCCACGGCGGGAGAAGCTCGGGCCGGCGAGCCACTCCCTCACGCAGAGCCGCCTGTTGCCAGGGGTTGCGCCGGTCGTGCGAGGGCGCGGACCGTGGTGCGGTCTCACGCATGAACCGTTCCAGGGCGGCCACCACCGCAGCCGCCTCCTCGTCAGAGGCGCCGGGAGCAACGATGGAGAGCTTTGGACGTCGGTTCATCGCGTCACCAAAGGTATCGTCAGATAGGCGTGTCACCTTTACCGGTTCTTGATTACCCCACAATTCTGACCGCCGTCCCTCCGGCGGATGCGATTGAGCGGGTTCATGCCGCTTTTCTGCGCTTTCACAGTGGAGCGTGGTCCATGCCGGCCAAGATCTACCTGCAAAGCCCGCCATTCGGCGATTTCCGGGCGATGCCCGCGCGAGGGGACGGCGTCGCCCTGCTCAAGTGGATCACCTCCTTTCCCGGCAATCCGGCGCGCGGACTGCCGACCGTCATGGGCGTCATCTGCCTCTCGGATGCGGAGACCGGGGCACCGTTGATGCTGCTCGACGCGCGCGCCGTCACGGCGCTGCGCACCGGCGCCGTGGCGGCGGTGGCCACCCGCGCGCTGGCCGCCGCGAGCGCGGGCACCGTCGGGATCATCGGGTGCGGACTGCACGGCGCCTGGACCGGTCGGTGCCTGGCCGCCGCGGGCTACACGGCCGGCGTGTGCTTCGATCCGCGCCCGGAGGTCGCCGGGGCGCTCGCCGAGGAGCTGGGATGGACCGCCGGCTCGCGGGCCGAGGCCGCCCGTTGTGACGTGGTCTGCTGCGTCACGCCGGGCGCGGAGGTCGTCATCGATGCCGGCGACCTCCACGCCGGCATGCACCTCAACATGCTCGGAGCCGATGGCCCGGGCAAGGCCGAGGCGACGGTCGGCGCCGTGGCGTCCTGCGCCGTGTTCTGCGACGAGTGGGCCCAGGCCTCCCACGGCGGCGAGCTGACCGGTGCGGTCCAGGCCGGGCTGGTGACGCGCGACCAGGTGACGGAGCTGGGCGCGGTTCTCGCCGGTGAGGCCTCCGGGCGATCCGGACCGGCCGCCGTGACGCTGTTTGACTCCACCGGCCTGGCCATCCAGGACCTCGCGGTCGCGCGTGCCGCCTATGAAGCCTGGCAGGCCGGCGCCGTGCCGGCCCAGGAGATCACCCTTTAGTGTCGTGAGGCACTAGAGCGGGATGTTGCCGTGCTTGCGGCGCGGACCCGGCTCGCGCTTGGTCTGCAGCGTCTGCAGCGCCGTGATGACCTTCGGGCGCGTCTCGTGGGGGACGATCACGTCGTCGATGTAGCCGCGTTCGGCCGCCACGTACGGGTTGGCGAAATGCGCCTTGTAGTCCTCGATCAACTTCTGGCGCCGTGAATCGGGCGTCGGCGAGGCCGCGATGTCGCGCCGGTAGATGATGTTGACCGCGCCCTCGGGACCCATGACCGCGACCTCCGCCGTGGGCCACGCGAAGTTGAAGTCGGCCGCCAGGTGCTTTGACCCCATCACGTCGTAGGCGCCGCCATAGGCCTTGCGGGTGATGATGGTGATCTTGGGCACCGTCGCCTCGGCGTACGCGTAGAGCAGCTTGGCGCCGTGGCGAATGATCCCGCCCCACTCCTGCGTCGTCCCTGGCAGGAAGCCGGGCACATCGCAGAAGGTCAGGATGGGGATGTTGAAGGCATCGCAGGTGCGGATGAAACGGGCGCCCTTCTCCGAGGACTCGATGTCGAGCACGCCGGCTAACTGGGAGGGCTGGTTGCCCACCACGCCGATCGAGTGGCCGTCGAGGCGGGCAAAACCGCACACGAGGTTGCGCGCATAGTTCTCGTGGACCTCGTAGAACTCCCCATCGTCGACGACGAGGTGGATCACGTCGCGCATGTCGTAGGGCTTATTGGGGTTGTCGGGGACGATCGAGTCAAGCTCGGGGTCCTCGCGCAACGGGTCGTCGGTGGGCATGACCCGCGGCGCCGTCTCCAGGTTGTTCTGGGGCAGGAATGAGAGCAGGTAGCGGGCGTCCTCGAGACAGCTCTCCTCGTCGTCGCAGGCGAAGTGGGCCACCCCCGACTTGGAGCTGTGGCTCATGGCGCCCCCTAGCTCCTCGAAGCCCACCTCCTCGCCGGTGACCGTCTTGATCACCTCCGGGCCGGTGATGAACATGTGCGAGGTCTCCTTGACCATGAAGACGAAGTCCGTGATCGCCGGCGAATAGACGGCGCCGCCGGCGCACGGCCCCATGACAAGGGAGATCTGGGGGATGACGCCCGAGCAGCGTACGTTGCGCAGGAACACGTCCCCGTAGGCGCCCAGCGAGACGACGCCCTCCTGAATGCGGGCGCCCCCGGAGTCGTTGATCCCGATCACCGGGCAGCCGATCTTGCCCGCGAGGTCCATGATCTTGCATATCTTCTCGGCCATCACCTCGCCCAGCGAGCCGCCGAAGACCGTGAAGTCCTGGCTGAAGACGCACACCCGGCGGCCGTCGATCGTGCCGTGGCCGGTGACCACCGCGTCGCCGTAGGGACGGTTGCGCTGCATGTCGAAGTCCAGCGTGCGGTGGCGCACGAACACGTCGAGCTCCTGGAAGGAGCCGGGGTCCAGGAGCTTGGCGATCCGCTCACGCGCGGTCAGCTTGCCCTTCTCGTGCTGCTTGTCGACGGCGGCCTGGCCGGCGTTGTGGATCGCGTGCTCGCGCAGTCCCTCGAGCTGGGCCAGCTTCTCCGCGTAGGTCTCGGGGGCTCTGTCTCGCATCATGGCGGGCGAGTCTACGCCCGGGCGCCGGTGCGGCGGGGTCAGGCGCGCGAGTACGGGCGGTGGTGCGCTCGCCCCAGGCTGTCGAGGGCGGCGATGAGCACCGCCACGGGTTCGGGCCGGGGCTCCGGGACTGGATCGGGCGACGGCTCGACGGCGGCGGGATCGGCAAGCGGGGGCTCGGCCAGCTCCGGCTCCGGCTCGGGCTCGGGCTCGGGCTCGGGCTCGGTCGCAGGCTCGGCCTCGGCGGGCCTGCGGCGCAGCGAGAGCATGAGCCGGGCGAGCAAGCCGGGACGCGATGTCCCGGAGACGGCGGCGGCGAGGGCCAGGGGCGCGATCTCGCGCTCGGGCTCCCCGGCCTCGGTCTCCCCGGCCTCGGGCTCCCCGGCCTCGGGCTCCTCGGCCTCGGCGGCGGGCTCGGGCTCCTCGGCCTCCGGCTGGGGCGAGGCGGCCAGCGGCCCGTCGGCCCCCTCCGGTTCGGCCACCGTGAGGGTCACCCGGGTCCCCCATCCCGACGGCTCGAGTCGCACCGTGCCGCTGGCGGCGGCGCCCTCCCAGGCGACGGTGGACTCCGGCTCGAGCTTGGTGATACGGATCTCGCCGAACGCCCCCAGGTGGCGGGCCAGCGACGCCGCGTCGCTGCATTCCGCCCATAACTCGGGCGCCGACTTGACGAGCGTTCGGCTGCTCTGATGCTCAGTCATGCCATCGGGGTTCGCCCGGGCGAACGCGACTCCTCCCGCCGCGCTCCGGGTTGCAGAGGGGGACAAAAGGACGCCGATCAGGGGCGCTGGGCCCGGGCGACCAACCCGTCCAGAAAGGCGTCGATGGCGAAGCGAAAGCGAGCGTCGCCGTCGCCGCTGGTCAGCTCCGTCGCGCAGCGGGTGAGGTGCGGATAGCGGTCCGGAGGCAAGGTGCTGAAGAAGGCGGCGAGCTCCTCCCCGACGGTGTCGGGCTCGTCACCCCGCTCCTCATACGTCGCGGTCTCCACCGCCAGGGAGGTCGTGATGAGGGGCAGGATGTCGCAGGCCCACGCCGCATCCTGCGGGGTGATGCCACCCGCCAGCAGTAGCGCGAGCATGTTCTCGGCAGCGCGGAGCGAGTTCTCCCCGGTCGGGATGTTGGCGATCGCCACCCGAGCGATCCCTCGGTGGGCCTCCATCGCCCGCAGGAAGCCACCGACGAGCCGGTGCAGCTGCTCCCGCCAGCGGGCGGGATCCGGCTCCTCGAGCTCCACCGTGCCCCCAATGCGGTCCAGCAGGGCATTGAGCAGCTCGTCCCGGTTGCGGATATAGACGTAGAGGGACGCCGGGCCGGTGTCGAGCTCGGTGGCGAGACGGCGCATCGTCACCGCGTCCAGCCCCTCCTCGCGTAGGACGCGCAGCGCGGTGTCGAGGATCGATCCCTCGCTGAGCGGCGGCTTGGCCGGGCGGTCGCGGGTGCTGCGTGGACGGGGCGGCGATTCCACGGGCCGGATTCTATTCGCTTGACACGATCATTGTTCGTCTCGTACGGTGTTCGTTACAAACGTCGTTCGGCACGAACGGCGTTCTGACCACCCCATCCCGACGAGAGGACTGCCATGGCCACCACCTCATCCCCACCGGGCGGCATCGACGAGCGCGACGCCCGCACCGCCGGCGGCGGTCTCTACGCCGACCGCTGGATCGTCCTCGCCATCGTCCTCTGTGCCGAGGTGATGGACCTGCTAGACGCGACGATCGTCAACGTGGCCGCCCCTTCGATCCGGCGCGACCTCGGCGGCGGCGCGTCGACCCTGCAGTGGCTGGGGGCCGCCTACACGCTGGCCTTCGCCGTGCTCCTCGTCACCGGGGCGCGGCTGGGCGACATCTTCGGGCGCCGGCGGTTGTTTCTGGTGGGCTCGTTTGGCTTCACGCTCATGTCGGCGCTGTGCGCGCTCGCTCCGTCGGCCGATCTCCTGATCGTGATCCGGGCTCTGCAGGGCGGCTTCGGGGCGCTGCTCATCCCCCAGGGGTTCGGCCTGCTCAAGGAGGTCTTCCCTGAGGAGGAGATGGGCAAGGTGTTCGGCAGCTTCGGACCGGTGATGGGCCTGTCGGCGATCGCCGCGCCGATCCTGGCCGGCGTCCTCATCGACGCCGACATCTTCAGCACCGGCTGGCGGATGGTCTTCCTCATCAACCTGCCGATCGGCATCGCGGCGTTCGCCGGAGCGGTCCGCTACCTGCCCCACGGCGCCACGCGGCCCGGAACGCGCCTGGACCTGAGAGGGATGACGCTCGTCGGCCTAGCCTCGGTGGCGATCATCTACCCACTGATCGAGGGCCGCGTCGAGAGCTGGCCCGTCTGGATCTTCGCGATGCTCGGCGCCGGGATCGCGCTCCTGGTGACGTTCGTCGTCTACGAGAGCGGTCGCGAGGAGGCCCCGCTCATCGAGCCGAGCCTGCTGCGCAATCGCGCCTACACCGACGGAATCGTCGTCGCACTGGGGTTCTTCGCCGTGTTCGCGGGGCTGATCCTCATCGTCTCGCTGTTCTGCCAGGTCGGCGAGGGGTTCTCCCCGGTCCACGCCGGGCTCACGCTGGTGCCGCTGACGGCAGGGATGGTCGTCTCCATGGTGATGTCGTTCGCGCTGGTCGACCGCTTCGGCCGGCATCTCCTGCACCTGGGCATCGCCCTGTCGGGCGCCGGTGCGGTGGCGCTCGCGCTAGCGATGTCGGGGGCGACCGGCGCAAGCACGTGGGCCCTCGTGCCGGGCCTGCTCGTCTGCGGGCTGGGCGCCGGATTCGTGTTCGGCCAGCTGTTCGACATCATCCTGGCGGGAGTCGCCATGGAGGAGGTCGGCTCGGCCTCGGGCGTGCTCAACGCCGTTCAGCAGCTCGCCTCCGCGCTCGGCGTGGCGGTCCTGGGGACGATCTTCTTCGCCCGGCTGACCGCGGGCCATCTGCCCACCGACGCCCTGGCCATCACCGCCTGGGTGTGCCTGATCCCGCTGGCGCTGACGTTCGCGCTGGCGTTCAAGCTGCCGATGCAGGCGCGCGAGGGCGCCGGGCACTAGATAGTTGATCCCGCGGCCGCGTGATTGCCGCCAGCAGCGGAGTCAAGCGCACACCGATGACGCCGGTGGCCCCGGCGAGGAAGGTCCGCATCGCTCAGGCGCCGGCATGGGTGGCCATGAGGAACACGGTCACCACCACGATCAGCGCCATCGCGGTTCCGGCGAGCGAGAAGCGTCGCAGCG
Organism: Solirubrobacteraceae bacterium; assembly: GCA_036497165.1. Taxonomy (GTDB): domain Bacteria; phylum Actinomycetota; class Thermoleophilia; order Solirubrobacterales; family Solirubrobacteraceae; genus Palsa-465. The sequence continues at coordinate 5,775 of DASXJW010000093.1, read as the reverse complement.
CCATCGTGTACTCGGGGCTCCAGGTGGCGCTGGTGCGCCGGCCACCGGCGGGCACAGCGGTGGCCGCCAGGTCGCGCTCGGCCAGAGCCGCCAGCCGCCCGGCGGGCCGGACGATGAGCGAGCCTTCCACCGCGCCGATGACCAGCGCAGCGATGATGCCCCAGCCCACGTAGAAGTTGCTCCACTGGTGCTCGTCGGAGGCGAGATAGATACCGGCCAGGACGACGACCAGCAGGCCGGGGTTGATGATGTAGCGCCCGACCCGCTGGCGCGCGCGCAGCAGCCACGGGATGACGGTCGGCTCGGTCCGGGCGGCCGTGGCGAAGAGCAGCGGGAAGGCGAACACGAAGCCGAACCCGACCACCACGCCCAGAATGTGGATGGCCAGAATGAAGTCGGCGAAGGCGACGGCCTGGACGACCATCAGTAGTTCGGCTTGTAGTCGCCGAACACGTCGCGCATGGCCCCGCACACCTCGCCGATGGAGCAGCGGTCCTTCAGCGCCGGGCGCAGCACCGGCAGCATGTTGTCGGTCCCGCGGGCGCACTCGCGGATCTCCTCCAGGCGCTTGGCCACACGCTCGGCGTCACGCGCCTCCTTGAACGCCTTCAGGCGCTGGACCTGCGCGCGCTCTGACTCGGGGTCGACACGGAGGATGTCGGGGATCTCGACCCCGCCACCCGTGTCCTCGACGAACTTGTTGACCCCGACGACGGTGTCCTGCTCGGTGCGGTAGCGCTCGTGGTAGCCGAACGCGGACTCCTCGATCTCAGCCTTGATGAAGTCGATGGCCTCCACCGAGCCACCCAGCTGGGAGACCTTGTCGATCAGCTCCTGGGCGCGCCGCTCGATCTCGTCGGTGAGTGCCTCGACGAAGTAGGAGCCGGCGAAGGGATCGACCGTATCGGCGGCGCCAGACTCATACCCGATGATCTGCTGCGTGCGCAAGGCGATCTTGGCCGCGCGTTCGGTGGGCAGCGCCAGGGCCTCGTCAAAGCCGTTGGTGTGCAGCGACTGGGTGCCGCCGCAGACGGCGGCGAATCCCTGCAGCGCCACCCGGACGATGTTGTTCTCCGGCTGCTGGGCGGTCAGCGTCACGCCGCCGGTCTGTGTGTGGAAGCGCAGCCGCCAGGAGCGCTCGTCCTGCGCGCCGAAGCGCTCACGCATGATCTGGGCCCACATCCGGCGGGCGGCGCGGAACTTGGCCACCTCCTGGAAGACGTTGTTGTGGCCGTTGAAGAAGAAGGCCAGCCGCGGGGCGAACCGGTCGATCTCCAGGCCCGCATCGAGCGCCGCCTGCACGTAGGCGATCCCGTTGGCCAGCGTGAACGCCACCTCCTGCACCGCCGAGCAGCCCTTCTCGCGGAAGTGGTAGCCGCTGATCGACACCGTGTTCCACTTGGGCACCCGCTCGTCGCAGTAGGCGAACAGGTCCGTGGTCAGCCGGATGGCGCCCTCCGGCGGATAGATGAAGTTTCCGCGAGCGATGTACTCCTTGAGGATGTCGTTCTGGGTGGTGCCGCGCAGCTGCTCTGACGGCACCCCCTGCTCCTCGCCCACCAGCTCATAGAGAAGGAGCAGCACGCTGGCGGGAGCGTTGATCGTCATCGACGTCGACACCTGGTCCAGCGGGATCTGATCGAACGCCGTGCGCATGTCGTCGATCGTGTCGATGGCCACGCCGGTGCGGCCCACCTCCCCTAGGCAGCGTGGGTCGTCGGAGTCGAGGCCGAGCTGGGTAGGCAGGTCAAAGGCCATGCTCAGCCCGGTGGAGCCGTGCTGGAGCAGGTATCGGTAGCGCTCGTTGGACTCCTTGGCCGAGGCATAGCCCGCGTACTGGCGCATCGTCCACAGCTGCTTGCGGTACATGTCCTGGTGCACGCCCCGGGTGTAGGGGTACTCGCCGGGCCGGCCCAGGCGCTTGTCCAGGTCAGCCGGCAGGTCGCTCTGGTCATAGAGGGCGTCGATCTCGATGCCCGAGTCCGTGAACCGGCGGGGATCGTCGGGACCGACGATCGGAGCGATCGTGCGGTGCTCGTCGGCGGTGGCCATGGCCCTGAGGAGGTTACCCGCGCGGGGGCCGGGGCGGTCTCACAGGACCTTCCACAGAAACGTCTTGGTCCGCTCGTGGCGCGGGTTGTTCAGCACCTCGTCGGGCTTGCCCGCCTCGACGACCACGCCCTCGTCCATGAACACCACGGTGTCCGCCACCTCGCGCGCAAAGCCGATCTCGTGGGTGACGACGATCATCGTCATCCCCTCGTGGGCGAGGCGCCGCATCGCGTCCAGGACGTCGCCGACCAGCTCGGGGTCGAGCGCCGAGGTGGGCTCGTCGAAGAGCATCAGCTTGGGCTCCATGGCGAGCGCCCGGGCGATGGCCACGCGCTGCTGCTGGCCTCCGGAGAGGGCGACGGGGTAGGTGTCGACCTTGTCGTCGAGACCGACCCGGCCGAGCAACTCGATGGCCTTGTCGCGAGCCTGCGCCCGGCTGAGGCCCTTGACCCTTACGGGACCGAGGGTGACGTTCTGGAGCGCGGTCATGTGCGGGAACAGGTTGAACTGCTGAAACACCACGCCGATCTCAGAGCGCTTCTGAGTGATCTCGTTGTCGCGCAGCTCATATAGCTTGCCGTTGGACTCGCGGTAGCCGACGAGCTCGCCATCGACGAACAGGCGCCCCGAGTTGATCTTCTCCAGGTGGTTGATGCAGCGCAGGAAGGTCGACTTCCCGGAGCCGGATGGGCCGAGCAGGCACATGACCTCGCCTCGTTTGACCTCGAGTGAGATGCCCTTGAGGACCTCGAGGCGCCCGAAGCGCTTGTGGACCGCCTCGGCCCTGACCATCGGCTCGCTCATTGTGCGTGCCGGAAGGACAGCCATCGCTCACGCATGGTCGCCTGCTGCGCGCGGCTGAACCCGCGTCCGAAGCGTCGCTCGATGAAGTACTGGCCCACGTAGGCGACGCTGGTCATGGCGAGGTACCAGATGGCGGCAACGATGAGGAGCGGGATCGGCTTGTAGTTGACGTCATAGATCTGCTGCACGGTGTACAGGAGCTCGCTCATCGCGATGACGCTGACCAGCGACGTGTTCTTGAGCATGGAGATCGTCTCGTTCCCGGTCGGCGGCAGGATCACCCGCATTGCCTGCGGCAGGACGATGTGGCGCATTGTCTGCAGGCGGGACAGCCCAAGGGAGTGAGCCGCCTCGGATTGCCCTTCGTCAACGGCGAGGAAGCCGCCGCGCACGATCTCGGCCATGTAAGCGCCCTCGTTGAGCCCCAGCCCCAGCAGCGCGGCGACGAACGTCGTGATGATGGCGTTGCCGTTGGCGTGGATGAGGGCCGGCCCGAACGGGACGCCCAGGTCGATCCTCTTGAACAGCGCGGTGATGTTGAACCAGAAGAAAATCTGGAGCAGGAGCGGAGTGCCTCGGAAGAACCAGATGTAGAGCCAGCTCGCACCCGAGACGACTGGATTGGGCGACTGGCGCATGACCGCCAGCAACACGCCGAGGATGACGCCGATCAGCATCGAGAGCACGGTCAGCTCGAGTGTCTTGACCACGCCGCGGAGCACCCGGGCGTCGAACAGGTACTGGCCGACGAGATGCCACTCGAAGTTCGAATTGGTGACGATGGAGCGGACGATCGATGCCGCAATGAGCAGCACGATGACCGCAGCGACCCAGCGCCCAGGATGACGGACCGGAACGGCCTCGATCTCCTCGGGCCGCTCCGTCCGCTCGTTCGAAAGCTCGGAGGTGCTCACCTCAGAGCCCAGTCTGCCCGATCAGCTGGTGGCGCCGTTGATCTTGACCTGCGCCGCCGGGATCGCGCCGGCCTGGATGCCCCAATGGCTGAGGATGGCCGCGTACTTCCCGTTGCTCATCAGTACCTTCAGCGCCGCCAACGTGGGCTGCGCCAGTCCGCTGTTCTTCGGGACCGCCAGGCCGTAGGGCGCGTTCTCGATCGAGCTTCCCACGAGCTTGAACGTCCCGTCGGACTTCTTGACCTGATATTGGGCCACTGGCGAGTCGGCGAAACCGAGCTGGGCGCGGCCGCTGGACAGCGCCAGGTTGGCGCCGTTCTGATCCGGGAATGCGAGCACCGTCACCGCCGCCTTGCCCGCCTTCTTGCACTTGGCGCCCTGGGCGGTAGCGTCGTCCTGCTCGGTCGTGCCCTTCTCGACGGCGACGGTCTTGCCGCAGAGGTCGCTCAGGCCGTTCACGCTGACCCCACCCGAGGCCTTGGTGAGGAACGACTCGCCGGCGACGAAGTAGTCGACGAAGTCGACGGTCTTCTCGCGCTCCTTGGTGTCGGTGAACGACGACGCGCCGACGTCGTACTTGCCCGCCGCGAGACCGGGGATGATGCTGTCGAACGTCTGGTTGACCATCTTGACCTTCAGGCCCATGACGTCGCCGAGCGCCTTCATCAGGTCCGCATCCATGCCGACCACCGTGTGCCCATCCGACGCGATGAATTCGTTCGGCGGATAGGTCGCGTCGGAGGCGACGGTGAGGGTGCCCTTGGATTTGATCGATGCCGGCACGCTGACCGATCCACTGGCCGCTCCCGAGCTCGAGGCCCCAGTGCCCGTGCCCGCCGCGGATGTGGACGATGACCTCGGGGCGGCAGCAGCCGACAACGTTGACGATGACGAACTGCTGCTGCCGCAGCCCACGATAACCGCCGCGCAGGCACATGCCAGTGCCACGGACGGCCATGTCCTGATTGAACGCATAGCGCTTCTCCTATTCGAGTCCCAGAAAACACGCGGCAGGATAGGCAAGATTGGGCTGGTCCGGACCACTCCTAACAGAGGCGTAGCCTTGTCGGCATGAACGTCACCGTCCGCCTCTTCGCCGGTCTGCGCGAGCGCGCCGGCTGCGACGCCGTGGCGCTGGAGCTGCCCGAGGGAGCGCGCGTGGCTGACGCGCTGGACCGCATGGCGGACGTCATCCGCGACGTGCCCGTGGTCATGGCGGTCAACCAGGAGTACGCCGATGACGGCCACAGCCTGGCGGCGGGCGACGAGCTGGCGCTCATCCCGCCGGTGTCGGGTGGGTCGGTGGGCACCGCGCACGTGCGCGTCACCGAGGAGCCGCTCGCGCTGGATCCCCTGGTGGCGCGCGTCACCGACCCGCGGGCCGGCGCGGTGGTGACGTTCACCGGCGTCACCCGCCAGGTCGCCGAACTGGACTACGAGGCCTACGCCCCGATGGCCGAGCGCCACATGGAGCGGATCGTGACTGAGGCCATCGAGCGCCACGGCCTGTGCGCCGCCGCGGCCGAGCATCGCGTCGGGACGGTGCCGCTGTCAGAGCCGTCGGTCGCCATCGCGGTCTCGGCGCCCCATCGCGCGGAGGCCTTCGCCGGCGCGCGGCAGATCATCGACGAGATCAAGGCGCGGGCGCCGATCTGGAAGCGGGAGGAGGGCGAGTGGGTGCCCGGGACCCGTCCGACCGCAAGCGGCTAGATTAGCCGCCCATGTCCACCTGCCTAGTCACCGGGGGCGCAGGATTCCTCGGATCTCACCTCTGCGAAGAGCTCCTGCGGCGCGGCAACCGCGTCATCTGCGTCGACAACATCGAGACGGGCTCTCTGGCCAACATCGAGCACATCCGCTCCGATGACTTCCGCCACCTGAGCCTCGACATCATCGAGCCCTACTACGTCGACGAGCCGGTCGACTACGTCTTTCATCTCGCCTCTCCGGCCTCGCCGATCGACTACCTGCGCCTGCCGCTGCACACGCTGAAGGTGGGCTCGTA
>DASXJW010000092.1:0-6317 GCA_036497165.1 Solirubrobacteraceae bacterium | reverse complement strand
GCCGCGGCCACACCGGTGATCCCGATCTCGCCGATCCCGCGCGCGCCGGCCGGGGCGTACGGGTCGGGAATGTCGGTCCACATGACGTCGATCCTCGGCACGTCCATGTGTACGGGTACGTGGTACTCCGCGAGGCTCGGGTTCATGATCCTCCCGCTGCGCTCGTCGAACCCGGTCTCCTCCATGAGCGCGAGGCCGATCCCCATGATGATCCCGCCCCGGAACTGGCTGGCGGCGGTCTTGGGATTGATGATGCGGCCGCAGTCGTAGGCGCCGAGCACACGGTGGACGCGGGTTTCGCCCGTGACCGCGTTGACGGCCACCTCGCAGAAGATCGCGCCCGTGGAGTGCATCGAGTAGGCCTGCACCTCGTCTGGCTCTGACGCCGCGGCGACGACCGTCAGCTCCTCGCGGCCCGCGCGTTGAAGGATCTGCGCGTAGCTGTCCCAGCGGCTGGGGTCGGCGAGCTCGCACAGGCCCTCGTCGCGGCCCCCGACCTCGTCGGCGGTCAGCCCGGCCAGGGGCGATTCGCCGCCGGCGAGCGCGAGTAGCTGCTCGACGAGTGCGCGCTGGGCGGCGATCACCGCACCGCCGATGGAGGCCGTCTGGCCGGATCCCCCTGCAAGCATGCTGCCGGGAAACGAGGAATCGCCGTAGGCGACGGTGACCCGCTCCAGCGGCAGACCGAGCCGCTCGGCCGTGACGATCGTCTGGGTCGTCGAGGTGCCCATCCCCATGTCGCTGGCCGGCACCTCGACCGTCACGTGGCCGGTCTGGTCGAGCCTGATCCGCGCGCTGCCGCCGGGGAAGCGGTGGTAGGGATAGGTCGCGGTGGCACAGCCCATGCCGATCAGCCATTCGCCCTCCCGGCGCGTCCCCGGCGCCACTCGCCGCTCCCAGCCGAAGCGCTCGGCGCCCGCGCGCCAGGCCTCGGAGAGGTGCCGGGCGGAGAACGGCAGGCCCGAGCTCGGGTCGCGGTCGGGCTCGTTGCGGATCCGCAGCTCGATCGGGTCCAGGTCGAGCGCGACGGCGAGCTCGTCGATGGCCGACTCCAGCGCGAACGTGCCGACCGACTCCCCGGGCGCGCGCATGAACGAGTTGGCGAGCATGTCCATGTCGACCACCTGCTGGTCGGTCTTCAGGGTCTCGGTCGCGTACACGTGCCGCGCCGGGAAGGTGAACTGCTCGGCGAGTGCGTTGTACGGGGTCATGGCGGAGAGACCGGTGTGAATGAGCGCCCTGAAGCGGCCGTCGTCGCCGGCGCCGATCGCGACGCGTTGCTCGGTCTGGGTGCGCCCGCCGACCAGCCGGTAGACGCCTTCGCGTGAGAGGGTGACCCGCACGGGCCGCCCGGCGAGCTTGGACGCGGCGGCGCCGAGCACGTGGTGGGACCACAGCGTCTTCCCACCGAATCCGCCGCCGACGTAGGGCGAGGTGAGATGAACCTGATCCTCGTCGATCCCGAAGACCTGGGCCAGCGTCCACGCATGTAGCTTCACGCCCTGGCTGGCGTCGTGGACCACGAGCTCCTCGCCCTCCCACCCGAGTGTCACCGCATGGGGCTCGATGGCGTTGTGGCTGTGGCGCGGCGTCCGGTAGGTGAGATCGACCGAATGAGGGGCATCGGCGAGCGCCGCCTCGGCATCGCCGACGAGAACCTCCACGGGCTGACCGACGAGGCTGTCGGGGGTGCGCGGGTGCGCCCTGGCCTCCTCGAAGGTCCGCGGCGTCGCAGACTCGTAGGCGACCTCGATCAGCGAGACGGCGTGGTCGGCCTGCTCCTGCGTCTCGGCCAGGACGACTGCGACCGGCTCGCCGTTCCAGTGGATGCTGTCATCCTGCATGACGGGCAGGCTGCTGCCCCCAGCCGCCTTGGGCGCCGTGAGGAACAGCGGTGGCGGCTGCATCCGCGGCGCAGTGCGGTGGGTCATGACGAGCACCACGCCGGGCGCTGCCTCGGCGGCGCTCGTGTCGAGCGTCGTGATGCGGCCGCGAGCGATCGTGCTGTAGCGCAGCGCGGCGTAGACCATGCCCTCCATCACGTACTCGGCGGCGAAGCGGGCCTCGCCCCGGACCTTGAGGGGCCCGTCCAGACGCGACACCTGCGCGCCGATGAGGCCGTGCTGGGCACGCAGCACCGGATCAGAGCCGGCCTTCGGCGTCCAGCCCTCGGGGACGATCGGGACGGCGGGTCGGGATTCGGCGGTGCTCATCGGCGGGCCCCCTCGGTCAGCTCTTGCAGGACGGCGGCGAGCGTGCGGCGGACCAGCTCCACCTTGAACGCGTTGCCGGGGAGTGGACGGGCATCGGCAAGCTCGGCATCCGCCGCCCGCAGGAAGGTCGCCTCCGTGGCCGGCTGACCTCGCAGCGCGGCCTCGGCGCGCCAGGCTCGCCACGGCTTGGGCGCGACCCCGCCGAGCGCGGCGCGCGCATCGACGATGACGCCGCCCTCGAGCTCGAGTGCGGCGGCGACCGAGACGAGCGCGAACGCATAACTGGAACGGTCGCGCACCTTGCGGTAGGTCGAATACGCGGCGAGGTCAGACGGGGCCAGCTGGATGGCGGTGATGAGCTCTCCGGGCTCCAGCACGGTCTCGACATCGGGACGATCCTCGGGCAGCCTGTGCAGCTCGCAAAGCGGGACCGAGCGCGCTCCCGATGTACCGTCAACGTGCACGATCGCGCCGAGCGCGGCGAGGGCGACGCACATGTCCGAGGGGTGGGTGGCCACGCACGCAGTCGAGGCGCCCAGGATCGCGTGGTTGCGGTGAAAGCCCCCGATGGCGTCGCAGCCCTCGCCCGGGGAGCGCTTGTTGCAGCGCGAGCCGTCGGTGTCGTAGAAGTAGGTGCAGCGCGTGCGCTGCAGGAGATTGCCGCCGACCGTCGCCATGTTGCGGATCTGCGCCGAGGCGCCGGCGACGATCGCGCGCGTGAGCATCGGGTAGCGCGCGCGGACGGCGGGGTGCTCGGCCACCGCGGTGTTGCGCGTGCCGGCCCCGATGATCAGACCCCCGTCGTCGGCCTCCTCGATCTCGGTCGACAGGCCCGTCACGTCGACGAGCACCGCCGGGGCCTCGACCGTCTCGCGCATGAGGTCGACGAGGTTGGTACCGCCTCCGAGGTATTTCGTGTTCGTCTCAGCGGCGCGGCGGATCGCATCGGCGGGGTCGGTGGCGCGTGTGTAGGCCAGCTCGATCACGCGCCCGCCTCCGCGTAGACCTGCGCGATGGCATCGACGATCCCGTTGTGGGCGCCGCAGCGGCAGAGGTTGCCGCTCATGCGCTCGCGCAGCTCGTCGTGATCGAGCGCGATCTCGGTGGCGGTGAGATCACCGGTGACGTGGCTGGGCACCCCACGGGCGGCCTCGTGCGCCATTCCCACCGCGGAGCAGATTTGGCCGGGCGTGCAGTAGCCGCATTGAAACCCGTCATGGTCGATGAACGCCTGCTGCAACGGGTGCAGCGCGCCGTCATTGGCGAGTCCTTCCACCGTGGTCACCTCGCGGCCGTCGTACTGGACGGCAAGAGCCAGGCACGAGAGGATCCGCTCCCCGTCGACGAGCACGGTGCACGCGCCGCACGCGCCCTGGTTGCATCCCTTCTTCGTGCCATGGAGCTCCAAGTGCTCACGCAGGAAGTCCAGCAGCGAGACACGGGCGTCGGCGGGCACCGGCGCCTCACGGCCGTTGACGATGATCGGCACAGCGTTCCCCTTTCGGCGGCAGGCTCCTGACAAGAGCAGGCTACTCAGGGCGAGGCGCGTCCCATTGCCGGCGGGTATGTTCTCCGGCGGTGCCGCTCGAGATCACGCTGTTCACCGATCCAGCGTGTCCGTTCGCGTTCTCGGCGGAGCCGGTGAGGCTGCGGCTGATGTGGCATTACGGCGATCAGCTCCGCTGGAGGACGAGGATGATCGTCCTGACGCTGGAGGCGGGGGAGGCGGAGAAGCTCGCCGAGGGCGCCCCCACGCTGCAGCGCTGCTATGGCATGCCGATCCATCCGGCGCCCTACGCGCGCGCCGCGTCCTCAGAACCGGCCTGTCGCGCCGTCGTCGCCACCCGGCTGCGCGCTCCGGCTCTGGAGCAGGCCCTGCTCCGCCGTCTGCGGGTCCGATCCATGCTCGGCGGGTTGCTCGACGATCCGGAACTGCTCGCGGCGGCGGCCGCTGACGTGGGAATCGACCCCTGCGCGCTGAGGACGTGGTGCGCCAAGGACGAGGTCGACCGCGCCCTGTCGGCAGACATCGACGCCGCGCGTTGCCCGTCTCCCGCGGCCCGCTCCCTCGACCACAAGCTGGGCGGTCCGGCTGACCAGCGACGCTACACCGCGCCCAGCTATGAGCTCACCCGAGCTGTGGACGACTGGACGGTCGCGATCCCGGGCTTCAATCCGGTCGAGGTCTACGAGGCCGCGATCGCGAACCTCGCGCCCGAGCTCGTCCGCCGGCCGAAACCCGAGGACGTCTCCGAGATCCTCTCCTGGGCGGGCGAGCCGCTCGCCACGGCAGAGGTCGCAGCCATTGCCCAGCTGGACCTCATGCAGGCGCGAGCAGCGTTGAGCCGGGTCGCTCAGCCAACCGCCGCCGGAGCCGACTTCTACTGGAGCCTGCGGTGACCGATGACCAGCACGCGTCACCCCGCTGATGGCCGAGCTCCTGGCCCGCTTACTGCGCGGGGTAGGTCGCGACCTCGTGGTAGAGCCTCAGGACGATATTCACCGTGCCAGGCAGGTCATTGAGCGCCTCGCGAACCGCGGTCTGCTGCTCAAGGCGCTGGCGGTCTTCGACGCTCTGCATCTCCACAAAGGCCGCAATCGACAATCGGTCGGCGCTCTCGAGAACCCTGGCGGACACGAAGCCGGGGTGTCCGGCGATCTCGCTGAACATCTGTTCCAGATGCTCGGCCGCATGGCCCTCTTTCGACGGGTCCACGTCCCAGATGTGGATAAGAACAGGGCTTTCCTGCATGGGCGGACCTCGATTCTTGACTCGGACGCCGCGCAACCTGGGCGTCCGTAGGGACCATACTTCGAATCAGTGCGGCCACCGGTGGCAAGGTCGCGGCAAATACGAGCATCCGCTCGGCCGCCGAGGCGGTGACCCCTCCATCCGCGTAGCAGGCCTCGTGCACCACCGCGTACAGCGGGTTGGGCGGCAAAGCCCACGGCACCGTCGCACACACCCAGCATCAATCCGAGCTGGCGCACCCGTCGCCAGGTCAGCTGATCACCGTCCGGTGGCGCAACGCCGCCGTCGTCGATGATCGACCGAAGCCGGTGCACCCTCTCGCGATCGCTCGTGAAACCGCTCATAGAAGCGGCGGTTGCGCTCAAGAACACGTTCATAGGTCCGCGCGTAGATCTCGTCAACCGAGCGGCGCAGGGGAGGCAGCCCGCCGCCGGGGTGTCTCCGAACCGCGCGCCCGGTGGGTGCGCATCCGCGCGATTTTGTTGTCTATGCGGAGAAAATCGCGCGCGCAGGACCGCTGTAGGGCCGCGGACGTTACTCGGACGGCCCGATCATGCCGCTGGGGGCAAGGACGATGATGGTGGCGTCGTCGTCGAGCTGATGGGTGAAGCTCTCGGAGAGGAGGAGGGGTCGTTCGGCCTTGTCGAGGCGGGCCTGGTTTGTGTGCGGTCGTTCCGGGAAGACCCCGGTTCCCAGTGGCGGGGGAAGCTCGCCCTCGAGCCGTGTGATCTGGCCGTCGGCGGTGATGCGAAACGGTGGTTCGTCGCCGGCGGTGACCCACCGGAAGGTAGATGCCGGCACGCTCCAGTGTCCGATTGTGGCGGTGGAGCTGGCTGTGCCGTCACCGATTTCGAGCAGCACCTTGTGCATGGCGAGCAAGCTCTCGGCAGGGTCGTCTGCCTCGCGCCGGGCAGAGCGGAAGGCTCCCGGGGTGACGGCGCCGATACCGGCGGCCGCGGGGCCGGTGCCCTGGGAATCGGCGATTCCGATTCAGGTGCCCCGCAGGTGCTCGGTGTAGTCGAACCAGTCGCGCCGATCTCATATCCGGGCAGACGTTGCCGGCGAGGGTCGCTCCGCCAACCCGGGGATCGCCCTCGCGCCGTCTCGGCACGACAGCAGGGTCGGCGGCACCGGCGACGATCCCCGCCGCGCCGGTGGCGCCGATCCCGCAGCCTGCCACGCGGTCCGGGATCTAGGACATGGCCACCGGGGAGACCCCATTGCAGACCGCGACCCGAGACTCCGAGCGCGATCTGCGCGAGGAGTCGCACCGGGGCGGTTTAGCGAACCAAGTCCGGGTAACGGCACGAGCCAGAGAGGCTCGCGTCCGACGGGCATTAGGTTCGCTCAGC
>DASXJW010000091.1:0-26076 GCA_036497165.1 Solirubrobacteraceae bacterium | reverse complement strand
CGCCGTCTTGATCTGGTGATGCTGGAGCGGCTCCCAGGCGTCCTTCTTGATGGCGCCGATCGTCGGCGACATCACGAACAGCGTGAGGAAGAGCGCGATCCCCACCAGCACCTGGTTGGGCGGAGTGGTCGAGGTGCCGATGGCCGAGCGGATGAAGCCCAGGACGATGAGGATCCGCGTGAAGCCGGTGACGGTGAACAGGATCGCCGGGATCAGCGACAGCCCGCCCATCAGCAGCAGGATCTGAAGTGCGTTTGAGGAGTCGATCTTCACGAGCGCAGGATCAGTCGCGGACGGTCATCCGGCGCAGGCCGTTGATCATGCGGTCAAGGGGCTTCTCGGCGGAGTCGTAGGCATCGTCGACCTCCTCCGGAAGGTCGATCCCCGCAGCGATGGCCTCGTCCTCGGTATAGGTCTTGATCGGCGTCACGCCGTGCTCGCCGACGCCCAGCAGGATGATGTCCCGGCCCGAGCGCACCAGCGAGACCGACTTGCCGGTGGCGATCGGCAGGGTGGCGATCTGCTCGAGGCCGCTGCCGCTGGCCCGGACCGCGTCGCGGCCCTTGACGGCCTTCAGGATCCGCGAGATCGCGTAGATGATCGCGATCACGACGATCAGCGCGATGATCGTGCGTACCAGGCCCGAGCCGGAACTGCCGCTGGAGACGGCATGAGTCGCGCCGCTGGTGGACAGGTTCAGCGGCGTCTGCTCCCCGGTGGCACCGGTGGCGGCATGCGCCATCTGGGCGTACGAGAGCGTGAGGGCGCCGGCAAGGCCGGCGCCACGTGTGAACGTGGAGGACCGCATCGAGGGGATGACTCCGAGGGAAGAGTCACTCTCTTGATCGGCCGATGGGTCCGCAGGCTTTAGGCCGGATCTTCGACTGTCGTGCCTCGTAAGGCGATCGTCGCCCGGCGGCCGCCGTGCGCTGAGGGCCGCGACCTGAGGGTCGCGGTGACTTGACGTGCCGGCGAGGCTATGTGCCCCGCCGGCCGCCTGCTGTTGGGCCAGCCCCGTCGCGTCATGCGGCGGGGGCGTAGGTGCTTAGACCAGAGCCTTGCCGACAGCCTCGAGCAGGCGATCGGGCTGGAACGGCTTCACGACGAAATCCTTGGCGCCGAGCTTGATCGACTCGATCACCTTGGACTCCTGGCCGAGCGCCGAGCACATGAGCACGCGGGCGCCGGGATCGATCGTCATGATCTCGGCGAGCGCCTCGAGGCCGGTCTTCTCGGGCATCGTGATGTCGAGCATCGTCAGCTCGGGCTTGAGCTCCTGGAAGCGGGCGACCGCCTCCACGCCATTGCCGGCCTCGCCGATCACTTCATGGCCGCCGGAGGCGAGCGCGTCGCCCACGACCTTGCGCATGAAAGCGGCGTCGTCGACTACGAGTACACGGGCCATCAGTTACCAGCTCCTTCTTGATTAGGGGTTGAGGGTGCAGCGGGAATCTCTTCGGGGGTCTTCGGGGAGATCACGTCTTCCGGGGCCTCCGCGGGGGTCTCCGGGGAGATCACGTCTTCGGGGGTCTCCCCCGAGGTCACCTCGTCGTCGCTCTCCCCCGGGATCTCCGCGGCGAGCGCCTGGGCCGCCGCAGCACGAGCCGTTTCGGCGGCCACCCGGCCGCTCACGGCGTCGCACTGGAACGCCCACTCTCCGTCATCGGTGACGATGAGATGACCTTGAGCGAAACGCATCCCGTTGACGTACAGGTCGACGGGCGCGTTCGCCTCACGGTCGAGCTCGACGACCGAGCCCAGGGGGAGGCTCAGCGCCCGGCCCAGACCAAGCTCGGCGCGGCCCAACTCGGCCCACACGCGCACGCTGATGCCCGACAGGGCCTCTGCCAGGGCCACGCTCGCAGCCGCGGCGCCGCGCTCCGTGCCGTCGCCGGAGAGGGCAGCGTCGTCATCGATCGTCTCCCCGTCCAGCTCGTCCAGTGCCCGCGCCATGCGGACCACGAAGGCCCGGGGCACGAGCTGGATGAGCCGGCAGGACTCGCCGCCGATGAGGAATGTGGTCGAGGTGGCGTGGGGCGAGCGGCCGTAGATCTCGGCGGTCGCCTGCGGATCGTCGAGGACGCGGATGTCCGGAACGGAGATCTCGATCTCCTGTCCGAGAACCACGCCGATCGCGCTGGCGGCCGCCGCCATCGTCTGATTGGACGCCTCGCCGACGGCGGACAGCTCGAGCTCGGATAGCTCCGCGCTGTCGCCCTCCTCGGGCGCCGGCATGCCCATCGCCATCGCCAGCTTGCGGGCGCCGGCGGCGGTGAGCACGAAGATGTTGGCGCCGGTGACCCCGTCCACGTAGGACACGCTCGCGGCCACCGAGCCGGCGGTGATGCCGTTGAACGGCGACTGGCCCGCAGCCATCACCGTGACCTCGCCGCGCTCCACCGCGCCGGGGGCGAACATCTCGAGCACCTGGGCGATGGCCTCCGCGGTGGAGGCGCCCAGCCGCACGAGCGCGTCCTGCGCGCTCAGCTCGGCGGTGGCACTCATCGGCTCTGGGCCTCCGGGCCGCAGATCTGGACGGCCCGGCGGGGGCCGTGGGAGCCGGGCTGCGCGCGGGCCAGCTTGACGTTCTCGGCGAAGAGCATGACCCCGTCATCGGCAGGAACGCCGAAGTTGACAATGCTTCCGGGCACCAGCGACAGGATCTGGGAGACCTCGAGGTCGATCGAGGCGACCTCGGCGCGCAGCGTCACCGGGACGTCGGCCATCGCCTTCTGCATCGGTGAGGCCGTGGGAACCGCGTCGTCGTGACCGGGGTCGCGTCCGGAGATGGCTTCCTCGATCGGCTCGATCGCGACCCATGGGATGAGCAGCGCGAGGGCGAAGGACTGCTTGGCGATACGGCACTCGAGGAGGACCGTGAACGTGGGCTCGGACACCGAGGCGACCTGGCTGGCGTAATGCGGATCGATCTCGCCCGCGGTCAGGCTCACGCCGCCCAGCTCCTGCCAGACGAGGGACAGCTGATACACCAGCGACTCGAACAGGCGGCGGGTCAGGCTCCAGTCGATCTCGGAGAGGCGGCGCTCCTTGGGCGGGCGATCGGGCGAGCCGCCCAACAGGGACTCCAGCCCGGAGAGGACGAACGACTGCTCGGCGGTGAGGAGCATCCGCGTGCCGATCGGCGCGACCTCGAGCAGCACGGACAGCGAGTTCGGCGGCAGCTGCTGCTGCGCGGCTGCCCACGTCAGCTGGACGGTGTTGATCACCTCGAACTCCACCGGCATGCGCAGCTCGGTGGACAGCCGGGTGTTGGCCGTCTGGCAGAACGTCTCGGTGGCCCGCGAGATCCGGCGCTGCTGGTCCGCGGTGAACTTGGTGGGGCGGCTGAAGTCGACCGTGCGCAACCGGTGGCCACGGCGCGTGGGCTTCTGCGACGCGCCGGCTTCGGGCAGGTGCCCCTGCTTGGCGGCGTCGACGAGCGCGGCGATCTTGTCCGGTGTCAGGAGCTCGCTCATCTCGCCGCTCCCGCTCCGGCGGCCACGCGACCGGCGCGGCCCTCCAGCAGGGTCTCGGCTTGCTGACCGGCCTCTCGGACCGTCACCAGCATCTCGCCCACGGCGACCTTCATCGTGCGCCCGGAGCTGCCGCCGGTCTGTGCCGCGTTGATCGGGATCCGCGCCCGGGACAGCGCGGCCCGGACCGCTGCCTCGTTGCGCGCGCCGATATCCAGCCCGCCGCTCATCTCGAACATGCGCGCGCCGCCGACGATGGCGGTCTCGAACCGGCGCTCGGTGGCGCCCGCGCTGCGCATCCGCGCGATCAGCTCGGGAACAGCGGTGTCGGCAAACTTGCCGACCTGGTCAGCCCGGTCGCTGGATTCCGGCAGGACGATGTGTGCCAGGCCGGCGACGCCGGCCGTGCGATCGAGGATCGCCAGCCCGATGCAGGAGCCGAGGCCGAGGGCCACCAGCTCTTCATTCGAGTCGCGGGACACCATCATCTCACCCATACGAGCCGAGGCCATGGCTACGCTGACGGGTCAGCGAGCCCGAGTGGGGCCAGCAGATCAGAGATCTGCCCGGAGGTCGGCAGCAGCAGGAAGGAGATCGAGCACGGGTCGCCGGACACGTCGAGCTCGGAGTCGAGTACCAGCGCCAGGTCGTCGGCGCCGGCGGTGCCGATGAGCAGCGTGGAGACGATCGCGGCCAGCATGTCGGAGTGCAGGTGCGGCGGCGAGGGCTCGAGCTCCAGGCCGGTCATCGCGCCCAGCCCGTTGAGGTAGGACGTGGCGAGGATGTTGCCGATCTCGCGCAGCGCGGAGTCGCCGACCTCGGTGTGCGCCTCGACTCCCAGCAGCGCGCACAGGATCTCGGCCTGCTCGTGGGGGATGAGCAGGAGGACCATGCCCTCGATATCGCCCTGGATCGGCACGACCACGCCGGCGACGTGCTGCTCGGGATCGCCGCACTCGTCGACGGCGTCCGCCGGCGGGAGGGCGAGAGCGCGGGGCACGCTGATCTCGACTTCGCGCGCCAGCATCTGCGACAGCGCGGTGGCGGCGGTGCCGGAGGCGATATTGGCCAGCTCACGCAGCGCGTCGAGCTGGGTCTCGGACAGGGACGGGGTCACGGGGGTCTTCTCCTGATCGGGGGTGGGTTAGGCCGCCACCCGTCCAGTTCCGGGCACGGTCGAGGTTTCAGAGGTGGGGCGGGTGGCTCGGTCGCGGCTGTCTGCCCGGGGCGTGAGCGTGCCCAGCGCGTCGCAGTCGACAATGAGGGCGATGCGTCCGTCGGCCAGTGCGGCGCCGCCCGAGACGGGCTCGCCGCTGACCGCCGGCGGCAGCGGACGCGTGACGAGCTCGCGCTGGCCGATGAGGTCATCGACCGACAGCGCCAGGCGCTGCTCCTGCGCACGAACGATGACCACGAACTCAGGCGGGGTTGGCCCGGCCAGATTGCGGCGTCCGAACACCTCGACGCCCTCCAGCAGCTGCAGCACGCCGTCGTCGAGGACGAGCATCCGGCGGCCGGCCACCGAGCGGACGGTCTGCTCGGACAGTCGCAGCGTGCGCTCCACGCGCTCGAGCGGGATGGCGTACGGGCCGCCCGCCACATCCACGTGCAGCGCGGAGACGATCGCCAGCGTGAGCGGCAGGCGGATCTGGGCGGTGGTGCCCTGACCCTGGACCGAGTCGACGAGGACCTCGCCCCCGAGCTCGCGGATCTTGGCGCGGACCGCGTCCATGCCCACCCCCCGGCCGGAGATGTCGCTCGTGGTCTCGGCGGTGGAGAAGCCCGCGGCGAAGAGCAGCTCGACAGCGGCCTTCATGGTGATCTCGGTGGCCGCCTGGGCGTCGATGAGGCCCCGCTCGACCGCCTTGCGGGCGATCGCTTCGGGGTTGATGCCGCGGCCGTCGTCGCGGACCTCGATGACGACGCTGCCGCCGGCGTGGCGCGCGGAGATCTCCAGCGTCCCCACCTCCGGCTTGCCGGCGGCGACCCGCTCCTCGACCGGCTCAAGGCCGTGGTCGAGCGAGTTTCGCACGAGGTGGACGAGGGGGTCGCCGAGGGCGTCGACGACGGTGCGGTCGAGCTCGGTCTCGGAGCCGACCAGGTTGAGCTTGACCTCCTTGCCGAGCTTGCCCGAGAGATCGCGGACCAGGCGCGGGAAGCGCAGGAACACGACGTCGACCGGGATCATGCGGACCTGCATGACCATCGACTGCAGGGCCTGGGAGCTGCGGGTGAGCTCCTGCATGGCCTGCTGCAGCCCCGGCACGTCCAGGGCGCTGGTCAGGGCCTCCACCGCCGTGCGGTGGATGACCAGCTCGCCCATCGAGTGCATGAGGGCATCCAGGCGCTCGGCGTCCACGCGCACGGTGCGGGCGGCCGAGGAGGGCTTGGGAGCGGCGGCCTTGGCCGGCTCCTCGGGCGCGACCGGAGCGTCGGCGACGGGAGCCTCGGCCGGCGCGGCGGCGTCGACCACCGGCGCGGCGGCGTCCACCACCGGCGCGGCGGCGACGACCTCGCCGATCTCGACCGCCACCACGTCCGACACGGTGGCGACCGTCGTCTGCACGGCCTGCTCCTCATGCTCAGAAGCAATCCACGCCTCGATGCGCTGACCGGCGAACTGCTCAACGTCGCTCACCGACGGGGCACCGGCGATCAGCTCGCCGTGTTCGCCCAGCGCGGCAAACACCATGTGCGCCCGGACGGCGGGCATCAGGACCTGGTCGTCCAGGACGGCGACCACGTGGAGCACGCGCTGGCTGGCGGCGGCGGCGATCACGGCGTCGGGGACGGGAGCCGTGGCCACGCGCCCCAGCTCCTGCTCGGCGGTGCGGGCACGCACCAGGCCGTGCAGGCGCTCGACCAGCGCCGTGGGGTCCAGCGACTCCTCGCCGTCGGCCTCGATCGCCTCAAACGCGCCGGTCAGCGCGTCCAGGCAGGCCAGCACGGTGTCGATCGCCTCGCGGCTGAGGCCTTCGTCGCGCTGGCGCAGCAGCTCGAAGACATCCTCCATCTCATGGGTGAGCTTGGCGATCTGTGCGAAGCCCATCGTCGCGCTCATGCCCTTGAGGGAGTGCGCGGCACGGAAGATCTCGTCCACCGTGCCGCGGTCCCGGGGGTTGTCCTCGAGACGAACGATCGCAAGGTTCAGTTCCTGAAGGTGCTCCTGCGCCTCGGCGAGGAACATGGGCATGTATTCGGAGGTGTCCATTACGCTTTCCGATAGATGAAGGGGTGGGCCATCTGGAGGCCCAGGTCGGCCGGCTTGGAGACCCGCTCGGTGGCGCCTACGACCAGGTAGCCGCCCGGACGAAGCGACTGGGCCAGGCGCCCGTGGAGCTCGTCGCGGATGGACTCGGCGAAGTAGATGACCGTGTTGCGGCACATGATCAGATCGCTTGACGCGGTCTGCGCGCGCAGGCGCAGCAGGTCGCCGATCTCGAACGTCATCATTCGCCGCAGGGCGTCCTTGGCGCGCCAACCCTCGGGCACCCGGTCAAACGCGCGCTCCATCTCCTTCTCGTCCACGCCGCGGGCGTCCTCGGCGCTGAACACGCCGGCGCGGGCACGCTCGATCATGCGCTTGTCGATGTCTGTGCCGGTGATCTTGATGCGCGCATTGGGGATCACCTTGTGGCAGACGGCGGCCAGCGTCGTGGCCTCGGCGCCGTAGGAGCAGCCGGCGCTCCAGGCGCGCACCTGCCCCGCCGCGGCAAGCTCGGGGAGGACGTCGCGCTCGAGCCGCGCCCACTGCTCCGGATGACGCCACAGCTGGGACACGTTGATCGTCACCCGGTCCAGCAGGGCGTCGAGCTCGGTCTTGTCCTTGCGCAGCGAGTCCAGGCAGTCGGTGAGGAGGCTGATGCCCTTGCGCGCGAAGAACGAGCGCAGGCGCCGTTCCATCTGGGGGCGCTTGTACTGGGTGAGGTCCACGCCGCAGATCTGACGCAGGCCCTCGCAGAAGAGGTCGTAGTCGTCCTGGGCGTTCGCGGCACCGATGGCGCTCATCAGTTCACCTCTGCGGCGACCGCCGCTGCCATCTGGTCGAGCGGCAGCACCTCGTCGGCCAGCCCGGCCTCCACGATGGCGCGGGGCATGCCGTAGACGGTGCAGGTCTGCTCAGCCTCGACGAGGATGCGCCCGCCATGGCGGCGCACTTCCCTGGCGCCGCGAAGCCCGTCGTTGCCCATGCCGGTGAGCACGACCAGGGTGAGGCGCTCACCCCACCTGGCGGCTGCGTCCTCGATCAATAGATCGGCACGAGGACGCAGGCCGCCGAGCGGGGCTTCGTCGGTCAGGGCCATCTGGCCGGTGGCGCGCAAGCGAAGGTGGCGGCCGCCAGGGGCGATGAGCGCCACGCCGGGCTCCAGAGACTCGCCGCCCTCGGCCTCGCGGACGTGGAGAGGGCTGGTCCGGTCCAACCGGGCGGCCAGGGAGGCGGTGAAACCGGCCGGCATGTGCTGGACGATCATCGTGCCCAGCCCCAGCGGGGCGGGGAGCCCGGGCACGACCTCGGCCAGAGCGCGAGGACCTCCGGTGGAGGTGGCGATGACCAGGGCGCGGGCGGCGCCGTCGCGGGCGCGGGGGGCACGCGGCACGGAAGCGTGGCCGTTGGCGGACGCGCTCGCGGTCGGGACCGCAGCAGCCGTCGCGGCGCCCCCGTTTCTGGCGCCATGGCCGTGGCCGTCGACCCGCGAGCGCAGGTGCCTGCCGAGGCGGCGCGTCTTGGTCGCGACCAGGATCTTGGTCAGCAGGTTCTGTTCGAAGCCGCTGACCTCGGCCTGCCCGGACGGCTTGGGCACCAGCTCGAACGCGCCCTCCGACAGCGCGTCGACGGCGTAGGCGCCGTGAGCCGGTGAAAAGGCTGAGACCACCACCACCGGGATGGTGGGACCGCCGCGCTGCTTCAGCGCCTTCAGGACGTCGATCCCCCCGAGCCCCGGCATCGCCAGGTCCAGCGTCATCGCGTCGGGCTTCTCGCGATCGCACAGGGCGAGCGCCTCGTCGCCGTCCTTCGCGGCGCCCACGACGTCGATACCGCCCTTGACGAGGACGTTGGTCACGATGCGGCGCATGAGGGCGCTGTCATCGGCGACGACGACGCGGGGCTTGGTGGTGGTGGTCATGGAGTCTCTACGTCAGCTCGGCTCGTCGCCTCAGGCGGCCACCGACAGCTCGGCGGTCGTCTCGAAGATCGTGCTCAGGGTGAGCAGCACAATCAGACGCTCGTCGATCCGGACGATCGACTCGATCATCGTCGAGTCAGCGCCGGGCGCCTCCTCGATCTGATCCTCGGAGACGGTGAGGACCTCCTCGACGGTGTCGACGATCACACCGGCGGTCTCGGGGCCGGCCTCGACGATCACGATCTTGGACTGCTCGGTGAGCTCTGAGGTGATCCCCAGCCGGGCGGCCACGTCGTAGACGGGGACGATCCGCCCGCGCAGGCTGATGACGCCGCGAACCCAGTCGGTGCGAGACGCGACCGAGCGAGGCTCGGCATAGCGGATGATCTCGTTGACCGCCTGGATCGGCAGGGCATAGTGCTCCGCGCCAAGCGTGAACACCACCAGCTGCTGATGATTGGCTTGCTCTGACATCGTGTCCTACTCCTTGTTTCCGTAACGAGCCGGGTGGCGCTTCCTGCGCTCGGCCTTCTTGTGTGATATTCGGCGCGCGACGCGCCAGCTTGAGCTTTGCGTCCGTTATCCGGCCACGGAGAGGGGAGGTGCTACGAGCAGCGGCGGCCCGGCGTCAGCCGGCGAGAGCCTCGCCGGCGCTGCCCACGGGGACGTCCGGCTCGGAGAGCTCGCGCGCCTCGGCGGCGGCGGGAGCGGCCAGGACCTGCGTCAGGCGCAGCCCGAACTGCTCGTCGATCACGACCACCTCGCCGCGGGCGATCGGCGTGCCGTTGACCAGCAGATCGACGGGCTCCCCCGCCATACGGTCGAGTGACACCACCGACCCCTCGCGCAGCTCGAGGGTCTCGCCCACCGACATCCGTGCGCGGCCGATCTCGACGCTCAGGTCCACGGGCACGGCGGACAGGCGGCGCAGGTCGGCCATCGATTCGGCACTGGCGCCCCGCGGCCGCGCGTGGCCGTCACCGGACAGGGGTTCGAAGTCGACGTCGTGACTCATGGGTCTCCCTTACTGCACTGCGACGTCGGTGAACAGGATGTCTGACACCTTCACGTCGGTGGTGGTCTTGATCTGGTTGAGGATCTGTGACTTCAGCTTGATGCGGCCGGCGTCGGTGAGCAGCGCGGACGAGGGCTCGTTGGTGATCGAGTTGGTGATGATCGCTCGGATGGCCGGCTCCTCGGGCAGCGTGCCGATGCCTGCCGGGGTCGTCGTTCCCGCCGTTTCGGCGCTGGCGCCGTCGCTCTGGCCCGGGGCCAGGATGAGCCCGACCGTCATCGTCGCGTAGCGCCCGTCGGTCAGGTTGAACGTGAACCCCTTGGGCAGCACGTAGATCGTGCCGTCGATCTTGGGCTTGGCCACCGCCGGCTTGGGCAGCAGGAAGGTCTTGGCGGCGAAGCCGCCGCCCGCGACCAGGACCAGCAGGATGATGATCAGCTTCTTCTTCATGTCAGGTGGTCCTTACGAGTTCAGATCGGGGTAGATGCGATCGAGCACGATGTCCACCCGGCGGTTGCGGGCGCGTCCCGGCGCGGTGGCGTTGCTCGCCAGCGGATGCAGGTCGGCGTAACCGGCCGCCGACAGCCGCTGCTCGGACACGCTGTTGGCGATCAGGTAGCGCACGACCGTGGTAGCCCGGTCCGCCGACAGTTCCCAGTTGCTGGGGAACTGCGAGCTCTGGATCGGCTGGTTGTCGGTATTTCCTTCCACCGTTATCGGATGCTTGCGGTCAACATTGAGCAGCCGCGAGATCTCTCCCAGCAGAGGCAGCCCCGCGGGCTGCAACGTCGCCGACCCCGACCCGAACAGCAGCTTGTCGGTGAGCACGTGCACCACCAGGCCGCGGCGGTCGATCACCGCCTGGACCTCCTTGGCGAAGCCGTGCGCCTTGGCGTATGCGTTGAGCTCCTGCTGGAGCTTCTTGAAGTCCGACTGCTCCTGCTTGGCGGCGCTGGCGGCGAGCATCGCCTTGGTGATCTGCTGCGCCGAGGTGTCGGACGGCTTGGGGATGCTCGGCGTCAGCGGGACGATCGCCGGGACCGGCGAGGTCGCCGGCCGATGCGCCTGCGTGGACTGCGAGCCTGACTGCATGATCGCGTGCCCGCCGGAGAGGATGGAGCCGGAGAAGGCCGCCTTCAGCGACTTCTGAAGCGTCTCGTACTTGGAGATGTTCACCGAGGAGATCGAGTACAGGACCATGAACAGCGCGAACATGAGGGTGAGCATGTCGGCATAGGTCAGGAGCCAGCGCTCCTCGTTCTCGGGCTCGGCGGCATGACCCCGCCGGCCGCGGCGACCAGCCATCAGCGGGCTCCGGTGTGCGCGCGGGCGGGCATCACGCGGCCTCGGCCTGCGGCATCGGGGTGACGGAGCCGCCCTCCTCGGAGTTGCGCTCCGACGGAGGGACGAACGAGCCGAGCTTCTCGGCCACCACGCGGGGGTTATCGCCGGCCTGGACGGCCAGGATCCCCTCCAGCGTCAGCGTGCGCAGCTCGACCTCGGCCTTGGACAGGGCCTTCAGGCGGTTGGCGATCGGCAGGTAGATGACGTTGGCGGAGCCGACGCCCATCAGCGTCGCGATGAACGACGACGAGATCGCCGGGCCCAGGGTGGACGGCGCCGACAGGTTCTGGAGCACGTGCACCAGGCCCATGACGGTGCCGATGATGCCCATCGTGGGAGCGAAGCCGCCGGCCTTCTCGAAGGGCGCCGCGCCCTCGTGGTGTCGGGCCATCATCCCGTCGATCTCGGCCTCCAGGACCTCGCGCACGAGCTCCGGGTCCGAGCCGTCGACGACGAGTTGGAGGCCCTTGCGGGTGAACTCGTCCTCGATCTCCGCCGTCTGGCCGTCGAGCGCGAGCAGGCCCTCGCGCCGCGCCTGCTCGGCGAAGCCGACGAGCTGCTGGACGCGGGCGTTGAGGTCGATCTCCGGCGGGCCGAAGGCGATCTTGTACAGAGCCGGGATCTTCTTGATCGACTCCATGCCGCAGCTGGCCAGGGTGACGCCGCCGGTGCCGCCGATGATGATCAGCAGAGCCGGGATGTCCATGAAGGCAGCCGGACTCGTGCCGCCCATGACGCCGGCCATGAGGATGCCGGCCGCGGCGATGACGATACCGATGGCGGTTGCGGGCTTCATCTCAGTCTCTTAAATCGACAGCAGTGGGGAAAAATGAAGGAGTCACAGGCGCCGGAGCGCCTGGCGGAGGGGTTCAGGAGTGACGGGCGTCGACCACGGCGTCGTGCACGGCGGTCAGCGTGGCGGGCTTGCGCAGCGGGGTCACGCGACGCAGCTCGTTGCGCTCCGCGCGCAGCTCGTGACGCATCAGCAGCGCCTCGGCCAACACTCGGGCGCGGTAGGCCTGGATCGCCTCGGCGACGCGCGCAGGCGGCTCGGCGATGACGATCTTCTGGCCGTTGTGCAGCGTGATCACGGTGTCGGGCGTGGCCTCGATCGTCGTGATCGCGTCGGGATTGATCTGGAACGTGTCCACCGCATGTCCCAGGCGGTGCAGCGTGATCATGGGAGCGTTCTCCTGAAGGTGAGGGTTGATAAGTGAAGAAGGGGCGGCGCCCTCGAAATCGCCGCCCCCTCAAGCGTTCAGGGACTAGCCCTGGACCATGTTCACGATGGTCGACAGCATCGTGTCGGCCGTCGTGATCACCTTGGAGTTGGCCTGGTAGCCGCGCTCGGCGGTGATCATGTTGGTGAACTCCGTGGCGAGGTCGACGTTGGACATCTCCAGCGAGCCGGAGATCGTCTGACCGAAGCCGGCCACGTTGGGGGTGCCGACGGTGGCCGTCCCCGAGCTCGAGGTGGCGCTCCACAGCGAGCCGCCGTCGCGCTGCAGGCCGGCCTCGTTGGGGAAGGACGCCAGCGTGATGTAGCCGGCGTTGACGGTCTGGCCGAACGTCGGGCTGGTCGAGTTCTCGTCGGTGTAGGTGACCGACCCGTCCTGACCCACCGCGAGGTTGGTCGATCCGGGCGGGACGTTGAGGTAGGTCGGAGTGGCCGAGCTCGAGCTCGACGGCGCCGTCGAGCCGACGACGTACTGACCGCTCTGGGTGGTGAGGAAGCCGGCGGAGTTGAGCTTGAGGTTGCCGGCGCGGGTGTAGTCCACCGTGGACGGCAGGTTCGACGTGTAGGGGGCGGTGTTGCCCGGCGCGCCGTTGCCGACCTGGAAGAAGCCATCGCCCTGGACGTAGATGTCCAGCGCGTTGCCCGTGGTCTGCTGCGAGCCCGTGCCCATGAGGTTGTCGATGGACCCGACCTCGACGCCGAGCCCGACCTGCTTGGCGTTGGAGCCGCCGTTGAACCCGCTCGGGCCGGTGGCCGCGCTCAGGTTCTGGGTCAGCTCATCCACGAACGTGGTGCGCTGCGCCTTGTAGCCGATGGTGTCGACGTTGGCCAGGTTGTTGGCCGTGACGTCGAGCATCGTCTGGTGTGCCTCGAGGCCGCTGATCGCGGCGTACATGCCTCGCATCATTTGAGATGCTTCCTTTCTCGGCCTCCTCCGCAGAGGTCCAGCCGGGGTTGAATCCGTTCTCGCTACGCGATGACGGCACTGTCGATGTTTGTGAACACGTGCTCGCGCATGTGCTCGGAACCCACCGCCGTGACGACGGTGTTGTTGGGGACCGACACCACGAACGCGGTGTTGTCCACAAAGACCACTGCCGCGCGCGAGCCCTTGGAGGCCGCGCGCGAGATGCCACCCGCCAGCCGCTGCACGGTTGGCTGGTCGAGCTGGAGCCCCCGCCGGTTGACCCGCTCCAGCGCGTGGCGGGAGAAGGTGGGGGCCTTCGCCGCCGTCGTGCTCTGGGCCAGCACCGACGCGAACGACGGCGCGCCCACGGGCAGGGCGAGGGCACCGGCCTGGGCCGGCACCGTGACAGCGGGCGCCGCCGCCGCGCCGGGCGGGACGAGGGCCACATTGGGGACCGGTGAGGTCACGTCGCCTCGGTGACCGACGACAGCGAGATGCCGGACGTGGAGCCGATCGTCAGCGCCGGACCCGACGAGGTGAAGTCGACCTTCGAAACGGTCCCGGTCTGGGTCGTGCCGCTGGAGTCCTGGTAGCTGACGGTATGACCGAGCAGCGACAGCGCGGACGCCGACGCCTGCTGCGTCGCCGCCGACGAAGTCGAGCTGGCGATCTGGGTCTCCTGCTCCAGGCTGCTGAAGCCGGCCAGCTCGCTCAGATACTGCGTCGGATCGCTGGGGTTCAGCGGATCCTGGTTCTTGAGCTGATCCATCATCAGCATGAGGAAGTCGTTCTCGCCCAGGTTGGAGCTGGGGTTGGAGAGGGACGTGCCCTGGGTGCCGGTGGCGGTCGGCGTGCTGGTGATATTGGTGACGTTGGTCATGGGAGAGGTCCTCGGTTTCTGGGGAGCGCGCCTCAGGCGAGCACGTTCACGAGCGCGGAGCCCGAAAGGGTGTGGAGGGGGATGGCGGCTGATTCGCCGGCGGCGGCGTCCTCGTCGGTCGTGCCGTCGGCGGAGCGGGAGCTCGAGTCGGTCGAGCCGGCGCTCGAGGCGCTCGCGCCCTGGTCCTGCTGTCCCGAGCGCTGCTGGCCCGAGGACTCGATGTCGAGTCGCAGCAGCGCGGTGCCGTTCTGCTGGAGCTGGCGCTTGAGGTCATCGCCGCTCTGCGACAGGGTCTGCGCCGCCTCGGGATGCTCGGTGACGACGCGGGCCACGATGCCCTCCGATGTGTGCTGGAGGTGGATCTGGATGGCGCCGAGCGACTCCGGGGACAGCTCGATCCGCGCCACCGACACGCCATCGCGGGCGCCCATGGCGATCGTGGTCGAGACTTTCTCGGCCGCCTCGGCCAAGCGCACTCCGTAGGCGGTGGGCGCCGCGGCAGCGGCGGCCGGGGCGGGAGCGGCGACGGGCGCCGGGCCGGCCACGGGTGCGGGCTGCGGGGCGGGGGCCGCCGCCGCGGCCGCGGTCAGCGGCGCCGGGGCCGGGGGCTGCGCGCCTGCGCCGGTGTCACGAGGCGTGTCGTCCTTGGAGGTGGAGGTGGAGGTGGAGGTGGAGGTGTGGGAGCCGGCGCTGGGGGTGGCGACGGCGACGACGCTCGCATCCGGAGCTGCCGGGGCGGGCGTCGCCGGGCCGGGTGCCGGGGCGGGCGTCGCCGGGCCGGGTGTCGTCTCCGGGGTGGCCGGAGCGGTCGGCGCGGTCGGCGCGGAGGCGGGGGCGGGCGGGCCGGCGGTGGGAGTGGTGGCGCCGAGGGCGAGCGCGGGCCTGACGGCGACGTCGCTCGGCGGCGCGACGGCGCTCGCGGGAGTGGCGGTGGTCGCGGAGCCGACGGGGGTCGTCGAAGTGGCGATGGTCGCGGAACCGACGGGGGTCGCGGGCGCGGGGGCAATCGCGGGGGCGAGGGCGCCGGCAGAGGTCACGGGGCTCGGCGGAGTGGCCGTGCCCGGGGCCGGGGCGGGGGCCGTGCCCGGGGCCGGGGCCGGGGCGGGAAGGGTTGCAGCGCTCGACACCGCTGCCGCTGCCGCGGGGACGGTGCGCGCGGGCAGCGCGCCCGCGGCCGGCGGCGCAGCGTGCGCGGGCACTGCGGGCGTGCCGCCGGCGACGTCGATCGGCTGTCCCGCCGCCGGTGCGCCGGGCGTGCCCGGGCGGGCGGGCCCCGGCGCGGCCGGGAGCGGCGCCGGCGCGGCGGCCGTCATCGCGGCTTCGATGATCGAAGTGGGGTCGGCGCTCGCCGGCGTGGAGTCGGCCGGCGCGGGCGTCGCCTGCGCCGCGCCGCTGCTCGTGCGCTCATCGGGGTTTCGCTGACCCCCCTGCGTGGAGGTCTGCCTGGTCTGGCCTTCCGCAAGTGCGGTCCGGGCCACCTGATCTGACAGGACGCTGGCAAACGCGTCTGTCGGTGGGGGAGCGCCGGTGGGCGGGCTCGTGCCCTGGCCGTCGGGGCCGGGCGGAGCGGCCCCCGGCACCGGCGGGGCCGCCGGGGTGGTCGCCAGACCCGGTCCTGCCGCCGGCGCGGCGGCGCCGGAGACGACGGCCCCCGCGGACGCGCCGGCCGGCGACGTGTCGGCGGTCATGACCGGCATCAGGGAGGTGGAGCCGATCCCGGAGCTCATGCCGCGGCCTTCCGGCGAAAGCCGTTGAGCGCGATCTCGTCCAGGACGATCGCCTCTGCAGCGGCCTGCTCGCGCATGAATTCGGTGCGGCGATGCTCCTTGAGGCGCTCGAGGGCCTCGCGCTCGCGGGCGGCCTCGGTCAGATCCTCGCGGCGCTCCTCGACGACCTGCTCGCGGCGGGACAGGTCCTCCTGGCTGGCCGCGTGGGCGCGCTCGGAGCGCTCGAGGTAGGCCTGGCGCGCCATCAGCTCGGTGGCACTGATCGGCGCCGCGGCGGCGCCCAGCTGGGCCTCGCGGGCCTGCGCCACGCGCAGGGCGGCGTCCTCCATCTCCTGCTCGGAGCGCAGACGGTCCAGCATCGCGCCGGCGAAGGCTTCTTTGGCCTCATCTTCGGCACGCTCGCGCAAAGCGCGCACGCGCTCGAGGCGGAATCGGAACGAGGGACCGGCCATGGTCAGTTATTCGGCGGGGTTCGGCGCGTCTTCAACGCGTCTGGACGGTTATCCGAGCGACGCCCGGCGGCGGCATGCATCGGGTGACGGTTCATCGGTTCAGCGCCAGAGATGGGATGGCGGCCGGCGCACCGCCGGGCGCGCCCACGGGCACGGCGGGAGCCTGGATCTGCCCCGGGGCGGCGACCGCCACGTCGGCAGCCGGGAGCACATCGCCCGTGGCGGGCAGCCCGGCGACGATTGACAGCAGGGCCTCGTCGGCGTCCTGGAGCGTCGTCAGCTCGTCGATGCGCTGGCGCAGGAAGCCGTCCATCGCCGGGCGCATCGCGATCGCCGCGTCCAGGAGCGGGTCGGCGCCCGGCTGGTAGGCGCCGATCGAGATGAGGTCCTCCTTCTCGCGGTAGGTCGCCAGCGCCGAGCGCAGTCGCGTCCCGGCCTCCCGGATCTCCGGCGTGGTGATCTCGCCGATGAGGCGGCTGACCGACTGCAGGACGTCGATCGCCGGGTAGTGCCCGGCGTGCGCCAGCGAGCGCTCGAGGACGACGTGGCCATCGAGGATCGACCGCACTGCGTCGGCGATCGGCTCGTTCA
This sequence comes from Solirubrobacteraceae bacterium, assembly GCA_036497165.1. Taxonomy (GTDB): domain Bacteria; phylum Actinomycetota; class Thermoleophilia; order Solirubrobacterales; family Solirubrobacteraceae; genus Palsa-465. The sequence continues at coordinate 9,324 of DASXJW010000091.1, read as the reverse complement.
TGTCATCGCCGTCGACGAGCACTGTGTAGAGGCCCGTGATCGAGCCCTCGGGGGCCGTGCCGGCCCGCTCGAGCAGCCGGGGCAGCAGCGCGAACACGCTCGGTGTGTAGCCGCGGGTGGCGGGCGGCTCGCCGATGGCCAGACCGACCTCGCGCTGGGCCATGGCAAAGCGCGTGACCGAGTCCATCATCAGCATGACGTTCTTGCCCTGGTCGCGGAAATGCTCGGCGATGGCGGTGGCGGTGAAGGCGGCCTGGATGCGGACCAGCGCCGGCTGGTCGGAGGTGGCGACGACAACGACGGAGTGGGCCAGGGCATCGCCCAGGTCGCGCTCCACGAACTCGCGGACCTCGCGTCCTCGCTCGCCGACCAGGGCGATGACGTTGACATCGGCCGTGGTGGCGCGGGCGATCATCCCCAACAGAGAGGACTTGCCCACGCCAGAGCCCGCGAAGATGCCCAGGCGCTGTCCCAGGCCGCACGGCACCAGTGTGTCCAGCGCGCGCACGCCCAGCCCCACGCGCTCGGAGATGCGCGGCCGGCTCAGGGCGTCCGGGGGCGTGGCGTTGGCCGAACGGGCCGCCGCCACCTCCAGATCGCCGAACTCGTCCAGCGGCATGCCCAGCCCGTCGATGACGCGTCCCAGCAGTCCATCTCCGACCGGCACCTTGAACGGGTTGCCGGTGGGGTGCACGGTCGTGCCGGGAGCGATCCCGGTCAGCTCGCCCAGCGGCATCAGCAGGGTCCGACCGCCGCGGAAGCCCACCACTTCGGTGGGAATGAGCCCGCGCCCGGGCCGGGTGGAAACGGAATCCCGACCGTCGCCGACCAGGCAGATCTCACCCATTTCCACCTGAAGGCCGGTCGCCTCGATGATCAGACCGATCAGATCGCGCACGCGCCCGCGGCGACGTGCCAGATCCTCGTCCTGCAAGACTCGCGCCACCCGCCCCAGGGCCGGGCGCGCGAAGGTGTCAGACCTCATCCTCGGGAACTCCGTCGCGGGGGCCCAGCTCGGCGGCGACGATCTCGCGCGCCCGGGCCAGCTGCGTCTCGATGGAGGCGTCGACCTCGCCCTCGTCGGTGCGCGCCAGCACCCCGCCGCGCCCGACCCGCCGGTCGGACTGCACGTTGAGGTGCTCGATCCCGCCCAGCTCGGATTGCAGCTGGGTCACAGAGCCCGACATCAGCTCGAGGTCGGCTGGGTTGACGACGAGCGTCACGTGCTGGCGGTCGCGAATGCGGCGCAGCGCCACCGCGGCGACGTCGACGATCCGCTCCGGATCGACCTCGATGGCGCTGGCCACGACCTGCTCGGCCAGGCGCAGCGCCAGGGCGACGGCATCATGCTCGAGCTCGGAGACGACCTGGTCGCGCAGCGCGCCCAGGGCCTGGGCCGCGCCGGCGATCGCCTGCAGCGACGGCTCGAGCTCGGCCCGGACGGCCGCCATGCCGGCGGCGCGCCCCTCGGCCTCGCCCTCGGCGCGCGCCTGCCGGCGGATCTGCTCGGCGTCGGCGTGCGCCGCCGACAGGACGTCGGCCACGTCGCGCACGGACCCGGCCGGGGCCTCCAGCTGGCGGAAGGTGTAGGCCGCAATCGTCGCGGCTGCCGACTCAGAAGACAACGTCCTCTTCCGATCGCGACAGGACGACGGCGCCGGCCTCCTCGAGCTTGCGCACGATGGCCACCACGCGGCCCTGAGCCTCCTCGATGTCGCGCTTGCGCTGCGGCGGCTGGAACTGCATCTCCTCGACGAGCATCTGCGCGCCGCGCTCGGACATGTTGGCCAGGATCCGCTCCTTGACGTCGTCGCCGACGCCGCGCAGGGCCAGGGCGAGGTCCTTCTGGTCGGCCTCGCGCAGGATGAGCTGGATCGAGCGGTCGTCGAGCTTGACGAGATCCTCGAAGATGAACAGCAGCCGCCGCACCTCGGCGCCCAGACTCTCGTCGGTCTCGGTGATCGAGTCGAGCACGTTGCGCTCGGTGGAGCGGTCGGCGTTGTTGAGGATGTCGGCGAGAGACTTGATGCCGCCGGCGGCCGAATACTCCTGCTGGACCACGTTGGCGAGCTTGGCCTTCATCACGGACTCGACCTGTTTGACGACGTCGGGACTGGTCTCCGACATCCGGGCGATGCGCAGCGCGATCTCGGGCTGCTCGTTCTCGGGAAGGTTGGACAGGACCTGCGCGGCCAGCGTGGTGTGAAGGTTGGCGATGACCAGCGCCGTGGTCTGCGGGGACTCGTTGCGCAGGAAGGTCACCACCTGCTCGGGCGGCGTCTTGCGCAGGAACTCGAAGGGCCGCTTCTCGATGACGCTCGACAACCGGCCGATGATCTCGGCGGCCCGCTCGGGGCCCAGGGCACGCTCGAGCACCTCGCGCGCGTAGTCCACGCCGCCGGTGTTGAGCGAGTCATAGGCCTCGACGGTGGCGGCCATCTCCGACAGCACGCCATCGGCCACGCCGGGCTCGAGGAACTGGAGCTTGGCCATCTCCAGCGACAGGGCCTCGATCTCCTCATCCTTGAGACGCTCGAACACGTGCGCCGCGCGCTCGGAGCCGATCGACACGAGCAGCACCGCCGCCTTCTGACGGCCCTTGATCTTGGCCAGGGCCGCAGCGGCGGCGCTGGAGGCGGCGACCGCCGTCGACTGGGGCTGGAAGACTTCAACTGCGCCCATCAGACGTACCTTTAGTCTTCCTCGGTCATCCAGGCGCGGACCTGCTGGGCGACGCGCTCAGGATCGCGCTCCACCAGGTCCTCGACCTGGCGGCGGGCGACGTTGACGGGCGACTTCAAGGCCATCACCTCGGTGGGCGTTGCCGTCGCCACGGCGCCGCCGCCCTGCTGCGCCGCCTCCAGGGAGGCAAGGGTGCGGGGGGCTTCCAGCTCGCGCAGCCAGGTCGGCTGGCCGGCGAAGGCCTCCTTCTCGCGGCGGCGGAGCATGCGGCCGGCGAAGACCAGGAAGATGAGCGAGCCCAGGGCCGCCGCGCCGTACTTGGCGTACTTGAGCATCGCCGCGGGCGACGAGGGGGCCGCGGCGGCGGCGGGCTGCTTGGCGAAGGCCAGCTGGCCGACCGACAGCGTGTCGCCGCGCTTGGCGTTGAGGCCCACCGCGTTGGCCACCGCCTGCTTGATGGCGGGCACCGAGGCCGCGGGCACCGACTTGTCGACGAGCACCGAGACGCTCTGGTTGAGCACATTGCCGGGCGCGACCACCGTGTGGGTGACGGTCTTGTTGACGCCGAAGTTGGTGTTGGTCGTCTTGTTGGCGTAGTTGGAGCCGCTGCCGCCGCCGGTCGAGCCCGCGGCGTAGGCCGGGATGTTCCCGGCGGTGCCAGAGACGCCGGCCGCGGAGGCGTTGCCCCCCTTGAGGGTCTCTGACTGCGTCGTCTGGGTCAGCGGCGTGCCCTTCTTGGCATACACGAGGGAGTCGGAGGTCGCCTGGTTGGCGTCCACGTTGGCGTTGATGACCACCTGGGCCTTGCCGGCGCCCAGCGTCTGGGCCAGCATCGCGGTGACCTGGGAGGACATCGTGGAGTCGTACTTCTGCTCGGCTGACTGCTTGGACAGCATTCCGTCGCCGCCACCCGACCCGGAGGTCGGCCACAGCTGCGTTCCGTCAGAGCCGTTGACCGTCACCTTGTCCACGTTCAGGCCCGGAACGCTGGAGGCGATCAGCTGGGCGATGCCGCGCACCGACTCCGAGGACAGCTGGCTGCCGCCCAGGAGCACCGACGCCGTAGCGGCCTGGCTCTGGTCGGAGAAGAGCTGGTCCTGCGTGTTGGGGATGACCAGGTTCACGGTGGCCGAGGTGACGCCGTCGATCGTCTCGATCGTCGAGGCCAACTGGCCCTCGAGGGCGCGCTCGTAGGTCACCTGCTGCTGGAAGTTGCTCTGACCCAGCTGCTGGGAGTTGAGCAGCGCGAAGCCCGGCTGCTGGGTGGTCAGCAGTCCCGCGGTGGCCAGCGCCACCCGCGCCTTGGCGGTCTGGCTGGAGTCGACGGCCACGGCGGTGCCGTTGTTCTGCAGCTGGTAGCTGATGCCCTGAGCCGAGAGGGTGCTGGTGATCTTGCCGGTCTGAGCGGGGTCGATGCCCGCCTCCAGCGTGGAGTAGCTCGGCTTGGAGGCCATCGACATGACGATCATCAGGAACGCGATGCCGCCGACGGCCGAGCCGATGATCATCGCCCAGCCCTTGGGCGACAGCTTCTTGGCCAATTCTCCGAAGTTGGGCATGGGTTAGACCTGGGTGTTGAAGATCGTGGTTTCAGCTGAGATGAGCTTGTCGCGGATCTGGGCGGCCAGATCCATCGACAGCGAAGCGTTCTCGACCGCCGTTACCGCCTGCGTGGGGTCCGAGAGCTGGCCGGTGGCCAGTCCCTGGGCCGCGTTGGTCGCGCTGGTCTGGGTCTGCTCGAGCGAGCTGACCGCGTTGCTCAGCGCGCCGCTGAAGCTGCCCGACGACGGCTGCGCGGCGTTGCTGCTCTGAGCCGCGCCGGCCCCGCCCACCGAGCCGACGCTCCACTCGCTGGGGTTCAGCTGCCCGAGAGCTGGAGAGATCGCCGGAATCACTTGAGGAGGTCCAGCGTCTTGGAGTACATGGTCTTCGCCGTCTGCATCGCGGTGACGTCGGCCTGATAGGAGTTGGACTCGGAGATGAGGTCGGTCATCTCGGTCACGGGGTTGACGTTGGGCATCCGCACGTATCCCTGCGCGTTGGCGCCGGGATGTCCCGGGTCGTAGACGAGCTGGTCGGGCGTGGCGTCGTTGACGATGCCCGCCACCTCCACGCCGCCCGGCGTGGTCGATTGGCCCAGCACACCGGCCAGCTGGGAGCCGAAGCCGCCGCCGACCTGCTGGAGCACGACGTCCTGGCGGCGGTACGGCTGGCCGCCGGCGCCGTTGGTGGTCTGCGCGTTGGCGAGGTTCTCGGAGGTGACGTCCATCCGCACCCGCTCGGCGGTGAGCCCGGAGGCCGCCAGATCGATGGCGCCGAAGAAGGTCATGACGGCGTGCCCATCGCGGTCTTGAGGATCTGCTCGCGCTGAGCAGCGACGGCCGTGAGGTTCTCGTAGAGCAGGCCGTTCTCGGCAAGGTCGGCCGAGTCCTGCTCGCCCGTCACGCCGTTTCCGTTGGAGGTGACCGTGCCGGACTGCACCTGCGGGGTGAAGCTCACCGCGTTGGGCGATTGGCCGTTCTGCAGGGCGCTCGCCAGGGTGCTCTGGAAATTGACGTCCTCGCGCTGGTAGCCGGGAGTGTCGGCGTTGGCCAGGTTGTTGGTCAGGAGCGTCTGGCGCAGCATCGAGCCGCGCATGGCGGACTCGAGGGCAAGCTGAGTGGAATCAAGGAGGGACATAGGTTCAGGTCGCTTGGCACTGGCCCTCCTTGGGCTCTCCATGACCACTCCGTGCGGTCATCTCTAATGTCGGCCATTGGCGAGAACTCTTTAGAGCCCGCCTGTGAGAAAAAACCCCAGAAAGCGGTCGTAGCGCCCGGGGTCAGCGGAAGTTGAGCGAGCTTCTGAAGCTCCTCAGCACGGGAAGGTCGTCTCAGGCGGTGGCGGCGACGACCGGGACGCGCCGGCGCGCCGGCGCGTAGCCATCGGCGGCGCGCTGGGCCTGGCGGACGCGGCCCAGCTCCAGCAGCAGCGCCTCCCGAACCCGCAGGAGCTCGATCTCGACGCGCTTGGTCAGCTGGCGGCAGCGCTCCAACGTGGCCCGGGCGCTCTCCGGGGGCGAGGCCGGCAGCAGGCTCTGCAACTCGGCGCGCACCTGTGTGAGCGCCTGCAGCTCGTCGAAGCTGCGGTCGGACACGAGCTGGAGCTCGCGCTCGATGAGCGCGGCGAGCGCCTCGTAGGGCTGGATGCTCTCAGCGCTCATCGACGGGCTGGTCGGCGATCGCCGCCCATGACTCGCGGAGCTTGCCCAGGATGTCGTCGATCTCGAGGATCTTGGACGAATCCTGGTCCAGCCGCGCCTGGCGCAGGTGTGACAGAGAGAAGGTGTAGATCGACTGCAGTCGGGCCGGCAGCTCGCCCTGGTCCATGTCCAGCGTGTTGCGCAGATGGCGGATGATGTCCTCGGCGCGCGTCAGCTTGTTGTGCGCGCCCGGGATGTCGTGGTCGCCCATCGCCGTGGCGGCCTGGTGCAGGAAACGGCGGGCGCCGTCATAGAGCATCACGATCAGCTGGCCCGGGGAGGCGGTCATGACCGCGCTGGCCCGGTAGGCGTTGGGGGAGTAGGTAGCGGCGTATGTGCTCATGTGGGGTTCTGTCTCACACCGAGTCGAGTTGAGGGGTACTCCGTGCAGGTGTCCGGCGCCGCGAGTCGCGTCGGTGCCAGATGCGATCCATTCGCTTGCTCATGTGATCGGCCGCAAGGGCCGGAAATTGAATGAAGATCCTCGGGATTCAGCATCCGGCGGACGCTTTGACCACGTGATCTGAGACGAGGATCAGACGCCCGGCAGGGCGGCGATCTGGCTGGTCAGCCAGCTGCTCTCGGACTGGTTGGACGAGAGCGCGGCCTCGAGCTGGGCGAACTGCTGGACGAGGAAGTTCTGCTTGTCGGTCAACGCCGACTGCATGCTGGCGATCTGGTTGCCCAGGTTTGAGATCTGAGAGCTGTCACCGGACATGCGGGCGGCGATGGTGCCGCTCGCGTCCGACGCGTTGTCCACCAGGCTGACGAAGCTCGACGACCAGTTGGAGAGGATGGACTTCACTCCGCCGGCGTTGGACTGCAGCATGTTGGTCAGGGTGGTCGCGTTGAGCGTCAGGTTGCCGGCCAGCGCCGACGCCGATTCGGCGCCGGTGCCCGTGGTGGCGCCGGTGCTGACTCCGATGTCGCCCATCGTCGACGCGCCGGCGGACAGACCCGACCCCGGCGTGTACATCATCGAGCGCATCTGGGTCAGCAGGTCCTGGAGCTCCGGATCGCCGTACAGCGTGCCCTGCGTCGGGTCGGTGCTCGACGGCTGTTGCGCCAGCTGCGTCTGGACGTCGGAGATCACCTTGTTGTACTGGGTGACGAAGGCGTTGATCGCGCCGGAGATGCTGCTGGTGTTGGGCGCCGGCGCACCCACGTTCACCGTCACCGGGCCGCTGGTGGTGGTGACCCCGGTCAGGGTCAGGCTCACGCCGCCGATGGCGTTGGTGACGGTGTTGGAGGCGGAGCTGCCGGCGACGCCGTCGACGCTGAACTGGGCGTCCTGGCCCGGCTTGGATGACTGCAGGGCAAGGTGGTTGCCGGGGTCGGAGACCGCCACGGCGGAGCTGGCGCCCGTCTGGCGCGAGGAGAACACCACCGTGCCCGAGTTGGTCGCGGCGGCGTACACCGTGCCGTTCTTGTCGGAGTTGATCGCGTCCGCGAAGTCCTGGACCGACTCGCCGGCCGAGATCGTGTACGAGGTCCCGTTGATCGTGATGGCATCGTCGCTGGTGGGGCTGGTGTAGCCGTACGTGGCCTGGGCCGAGTTGGCCAGCTGACTGACCGACACCTGGTAGCCGCCGACGCCGGCGCCGGTCGCGCTCGAGGCCTGGACGCGCGTCGTATCCGAGGAGGTGACGGCCTGCTGCGTCTTGAACAGCGTCGGATCGCCCACGGCCAGCCCATCCGCCGAGAGCGTCTTGAGCTCGGACTGGATGCTGGCGAGCTGCTTGTTCATCGCGGTCAGACCGCTCTGCTGGTTCTGCAGGTTGGTGACCGGCTGCTGGTAGATCGCCATCTCCTCCTGGATGATCTGGTTGGTGTTCAGGCCCGAGGCCAGGCCGGTCACCTGCAGGGTCCCGGAGGTCAGCGAGGAGAGGTTCAGCCCGGTGCTGGAGGTCGAGGATGAGACTGAGCTTGAAGACATGCGGGGTCCCTTTCAGTGCGTCAGTCGGTGGGGGTCGTGCCGGTCGCGAGGTCGAGCAGGGCACGAGGCGACAGCCTGCCCAAGCACGTTCCCTCGTCGTCGGTGAGCTCGCACACCAGCCGTCCGGTCTGCGCATCGAGGTCGAGGCGCACGTGCCGTCCCGATGCGGCCAGCCGCTCGTAGACCGCGTCGGCGGCGCCGATCGCATCGAGCACCTCCGGGGGCGGGGAGGCGGGGATGTCGGTGGGGCCGACGCGCGTCGCGCGCCAGGAGCGGGCAAACCGAGAGGTCATGCTCTGCGTAATCGAGCACGACCCTCCGCAACTTGAGCATCATCGGTTAGACGTCCAACGCTTCGCTCGGGGTCTTCGAGACGCTGCGGCCTCAGGCGGGAGCGCCGGCCGGGATGGCGCTGAGCAGCGCCTTGGCCTGCGCCGAGGCGGGATCGAGCTCCAGCGCCGCGGTGGCGAAGTTCACGGCATCCTCGGGCATGCCCTGGCTCAGCGCCACCTGGGCGAGGCCCAGCATGGAGCGGACATCGGGGGCCTCGGAGGCCACGGCCATCCACTCCTGCGCCGCTTGGGCCACCAACCCATGGGTGAGGAACATCTGCGCCAGTAGCTCCCGCTGCTCGCGCCGAGGCAGGCGAGACTGGTGCAGCACCGGCAGCAGTGCGACGAAGCGCTCACCGTCGGCGCCGCGCAGGAGCGTCTCCAGCACGACGCCGAGCAGCGGGGCGCCGGCGACGGGCAGCGGTTCGGTCTCGGTGGCGCCGTCGGCGATCGCGGCCCAGGTGGTGAACACGGTGCGCTCGGCGGATGGCAGGCCGGCCGTGGTCGCGCGCGCCAGCGCGGCCTGGATGCGCTCGCTGCCGGCACGGCCGATGAGGCCGCACAGCTCGATGCGGGCCGCCAGGGCGGCGTAGGGGTCGTCGGCGGGCACGACCGCGGCCTGCTCGGCGGCGTCGTCCCACGCCCCCCGGGCGAGCAGCAGCTCGCCGAGGCTGGTCCGGGCGCGTGCGTTGGCGGGGGCGGCCTCCAGGGCCAGCCGGTACTGCTGCTCGGCCTCCTCGGTGGCGCCGGCGCGCTGCAGTACCGCGGCCACCGTCAGCCGCACGGACGCGGGAAGGGCGTCGAGGCTCTCGAGCTTGCGCGTCACCTCGCCGGGGTCGACACCGTCGCGGAGCAGCGCCAGGGCGTAGGGGCCGGCGACCGCCAGGAACTCGGGATGGTGATCCACGCACCACTGCAGCGCCGTGCGGGCCTCGGCGACCTCGTTGCGGGCGAGGTGCAGCTCGCCCAGGACCAGGTGCGCCAGGAAGGTCCCGCTGCCCAGCTGTGGGCCGTAGCGCGCGGGGGCGTCGCCCATCTCGATGCAGCGGTGATACAGGGCGATGGCCTGATCGATCTCGCCCTGCGTCTGCGCGATGCGCCCCTGGGCCAGCACGAGGTCGGTGAACCGGGGG
>DASXJW010000090.1:0-38316 GCA_036497165.1 Solirubrobacteraceae bacterium | reverse complement strand
AGCCCAAGAAACGTCTGGGGGAGCTGATGCGACGACACGTGCAAGGCTCTGGACGATCCTTCCGGTCGTGTTCGGTGCTTGGCAACGGTCCCAACTTGCGTCAAAATGGACGCAAGTTCCCATACGCTTTGCACAGATTTTTGGTCGGTAACCCGTGCAATTTTAAGCCTACCGGGGGTATTCCGCAACGTTCCAAGCCACCTTTCTGATCAAGTGCGCTATCTGAAGACGAGCGAAGCCGCCGCGTTGCTGAACGTGAGCCCGAACACGCTGCGAGCGTGGGAGCGGCGCTTCGGGTTTCCCAAACCCCAGCGGTCGCCGGGCAAGCACCGGCTGTTTACGCACGGCGAGATCGCCTCGCTGCGTGACGCCCTTCAGGAGGGGCTCTCGATCTCCTCTGCTGTTTCACGCGCGCGTGAAGGCCTGGCCGCCGACGCCAACTCGCTCGTCGGAGCCCTCGTCTCCTATGAGGGCGAGCGCGCCGACGCCGCCATCGAGGCCGCGCTGGCGCTGCGGACGGTCGAGCGCTCGGTCGAGGAGGTTCTCCTCCCGACGCTGGACGAAATCCTGCGCCGCTATGGCAGCGAGTCCGCCGCGTGGGCCTTCGCCTCACATTGGGCCGCCGACTGGCTGCGCCGGGCCACGCGGCTCTCGCCGCCCCCCGTGCGGCCTGTCTCCATCGTCTTCGGCGACGCCACGCGTGATGAGCTGGACCCCGACGCCCCGTATCTCCGGGCCTTGGAGCTGTTCTGCGTCCGTGCCGGCATCGACGTCCTCAGCCTCTCGGCCCGGGGCGTGGCCGGCATCGGCGACGCGGTCGCCGTGCACCGTCCCAATCTCGTGGTCGTGGCCGGCTCGCATCTGGACGATGACGCCGTGGCCCGGTGGGCCTACGCCATCCGCCTGGCCGGCGGAGCCGTGCCCGTAGCCGTCTATCGCCGCGGCTCGGAGCGAGGGCGCGTGCGCAGCACCGGTACGCGCAACCTGCCTCCGGGCTCCGGAGCGGCTCAGCGGCGGATCCTGGAGCTGATCGAGGGCGAGCTGCTCGCCGTGGTGGCGCCGCCGAGCAAAAGCAGCACGGCGATCCCCCGCCGCGTCAGCGCCTGAACGCCCCGGTCCCGCCGGTCGCTCGGGCTCCTCTCGCCGGCCGTCCGCCGGATAGCCGCGTTCTCTAAAAGCACGGTTCCCCGGCTTGTCAGCGCCGTGACCGCGCGAGCGCCACGCCTCGACCATGCGTCCGGGTCGGTTCGCGTGGTACCCGGAACCGGGCATCCATGACCGCAGCCTGGTCATACGCCTACGACGGCCGCCGCCTGACTCCTTGGCCCGCATGACGGCGCCCAAAGTGCAGGCAACGTTGCGATCCTTGCCTATCTCTACCCGCGACTGAGATAACTCCCGCAATGAACGGAATCCGGACGAATGCGGCGGCGGTCATGCTGGGCATCAGCCCCAACACCCTGCGCAGCTGGGAGCGCCGCTACGGCTTCCCCAAGCCGCAGCGCTCCGCAGGCGGTCACCGCCAGTACTCGCTGACCGAGATCGAGGCCCTGCGCCTGACGCTGGCCGAGACCCACAACGTCTCCTCGGCGATCTCGCTGGCCCGCGAGCGCGGCGAGGGCCCGTCCACGCCCTCGCGCCTCACCGGCACGTTCGCGCGCTTCGACGAGGATGGCGCCAACCGGCTGCTGGAGGAGAGCCTGGGGCTGCGGTCGGTGGAGCGGACGATCGAGGAGGTCCTCCTCGACGCCGTCACCTCGCTGTGCGAGCCCGGCGGCAACACCGCCGAGTACGAGTTCGCCTGGCGTCACGCCGTCGGCTGGCTCTCGGCCCAGCGTCGCCTGGCCCCGCCGGCGAGCCGCCGTGAGGGCATCATGATCTTCGACGCCTCCTCCACGTGCGACCTGGACGCCGTCCACGCCCAGGCGCTCGAGGTGGTCCTGCGCCGTGCCGGGCTGCGCACGCTGGCGCTGACGCCGGCCATCGAGCTGCCCCGCCTCGGACGGGCCCTGCGCGCTCTGAACCCCGCGGCGGTCGTCCTCACCGGCCGTCGTGTGTCCCTGGACTCGATCGGCCGCCTGGTCTACGCGGTTCGCTCCAAGGTCCGCGACGTCGCGGTCTTCGACTACCGCAGCGCGGTTCCCGATACCGGGGCCAGCACCGTGTTCCGGCTCGGCGAGTCTCCCGTCGCCGCCCGCGACGCGCTCCTGTCGCGCCTGCAGCAGTCGGGGGCGCCGGCGCAAGCGCGCCCGGCCGCCGCAATAGCCCGCCACGCCCCCGCGCGCGCCGGCGCGTAGACGCGGGTCGCAGACCCGGGGGTTCCTAGAATCCCCCGCCCATGAGCAGCCCTCATCGCCCGGTCGATCCGCACGCCTCGTTCCCCGAGCTCGAGGAGGTCGTGCTGGAGCGCTGGCGCGAGCGCGACGTCTTCGCCGAGTCGGTGCGCCGACGGGCGGGGGCGCCGCAATGGGGCTTCTACGAAGGGCCGCCCACCGCCAACGGCAACCCGGGCACCCATCACGTGCTCAGCCGCGTGTTCAAGGACATCTTTCCGCGCTACCGGACGATGACCGGCCACTACGTGGAGCGCAAGGGAGGCTGGGACTGCCACGGCCTCCCGGTGGAGCTGGCGCTGGAGGCTGAGCTGGGCTTCACCTCCAAGGACGACATCGAGCGCTACGGCATCGCCGAGTTCAATGCCAAGTGCCGGGAGAAGGTGCTCAGCCACGTCGCCGAGTGGAACCGCCTCACCGAGCGGATCGGCTTCTGGGTCGATCTTGACGACGCCTACCGGACGCTTGACCCCAGCTACGTGGAGTCGGTGTGGTGGGCGCTCAAGACGATCCACGAGAAGGGGCTGCTCTACGAGAAGCTCAAGGTCGTCCCGTACTGCCCGCGGGACCAGGTCACGCTCTCGAGTCACGAGCTCGGTCAGCCGGGCGCCTACCAGGACGTGGTGGATCCGTCGGTGTATGTGCGGCTCCCGGTGACCCGGGCGGGCGTCGGATCCCCCGCCCAGGAGGGCGACGAGCTGCTGGTGTGGACGACGACTCCGTGGACTCTGGTCTCGAACGCCGCGGTGGCCGTGCACCCCGAGCTGGCCTACGTCCGCGCTCGCTACGACGGCGAGCGCGTCGGGATCGTGGCGCGCGAGTTGGTCGCGAAGGTGCTGGGCGAGGACGCGGAGGTCCTCGAGACGTTCCCCGGCGCGCAGATCGTGGGGACCGCCTACGAGCCTCCGTTCCCGTTCATCGCGGCCGAGGCCTACGGGCCCAAGGGCCACACGGTCCTGCCCGCTGACTTCGTCACCGCCGTGGACGGCACCGGTCTCGTCCACACTGCCATCGCGTTCGGCGAGGATGACTTCCGCCTCGGCGAGCAGGAGGGCCTGACCGTGGTCAACCCGGTCCGGCTCGACGGCACCTACGACGAGCGGATCGGCCCCTACGCGGGCCGCTGGGTCAAGGACGCCGACCCCGATCTCATCGAGGATCTCCGCAGCCGCGGCAGGCTGCTGCGCTCCGAGCGCTACGAGCACTCCTATCCGCATTGCTGGCGCTGCAACACGCCGCTGCTCTATTACGCCAAGCCCTCGTGGTACATCGCCACCAGCCAGGTCAAGGACCGCCTCCTCGCGGCCAACGAAGCCGTCAATTGGCACCCCGAGCACGTCAAGCACGGCCGGTTCGGCCATTGGCTGGAGGGCAACGTCGACTGGGCGCTGTCGCGCGAGCGCTACTGGGGCACGCCGCTGCCGGTGTGGCGCTGCGACAAGGGCTGCGTGAAGGTCATGGGCTCGCTGGCCGAGCTCGAGCGTGAGTCGGGCGTCGCGCTGAAGGATCCGCACCGCCCCTTCGTCGACGAGGTGGTGCTGACCTGCGAGAACTGCGGCGGTGATATGCACCGCGTCCCTGAGGTCATCGACGTGTGGTTTGACTCCGGCTCGATGCCCTTCGCTCAGTTCCACGCACCCCACGAGAACCTCGAGCACTTCGAGGAGCGCTTCCCCGCTGACTTCATCTGCGAGGCGCTGGACCAGACGCGTGGCTGGTTCTACTCGCTACTGGCCATCTCGACGCTGCTGTTCGACACCTCCTCGTATCGCAACGTCGTCTGCCTGGGCCTCATCCTTGACGAGGAGGGGCGCAAGATGTCCAAGTCGCTGGGCAACACGGTGGAGCCGTGGGAGGTCATCAACCGCTACGGCGCCGATGCGCTGCGCTGGTACTTCTTCACCTCAAAGCAGCCGTGGGACGGCTACCGCTTCTCCCTGGAGACGATCGGGCAGGCCGTGCGGCAGTTCATGCTCCAGCTCTGGAGCACCTACAACTTCTACGTCCTGTATGCCAATGCCAACGGCATGAGGCCCGACGCCGACGGGCCGCCGCCGGCCGGCGACCTCGATCGCTGGGTCCTGTCGCGACTGCAGGAGACCGTCGAGGTCGTCCGCGACGGGCTCGACGCCTTCGATGCCACCACTGCCGGCCGGGCCATCCAGGACTTCGTGGAGTCCCTGTCCAACTGGTACGTCCGCCGCTCGCGGCGGCGCTTCTGGGACGGCGACCCGTCCGCCTTTGCCACCCTGCGCCACTGCATGGTGACCGTCGCCCAGCTGCTGGCTCCGTTCTGCCCGTTCATCGCCGACGAGATCTACGACAACCTCGACGGCTCCGAGCCCAGCGTCCACCTGTGTGACTACCCGACGCCCGGACCGCGCGATGCGGAGCTCGAGCTGGCGATGGACGTCGCGCGCGAGACGGTCCGGCTGGGGCTGGCGGCCCGCGCCCAGGCCAAGATCAAGATCCGCCAGCCGCTGGGCGCGGCGGTGGTGGTGGCCACCGGCCGTGAGCGCGACGCCATCGAGCGGCTGGCCGACATCGTCCGTGACGAGCTCAACGTGCGCGAGCTGCGCTTCGTGGCCCAGGCCGACGAGCTCGGTGAGATCGAGGTCAAGCCCAACTACCGCAGCCTCGGGCCCCGCTTCGGGAAGAACATGCCGATGGCGGCGGCGGCGGTCGCCGGGCTGGACCCCGTCAAGGTCGCCGCGTCGCTGCGGGAGGGACGCACGGTGGCGATCACGGTCGGCGGCGACGAGCACGAGCTGGGAGCCGACGACCTGCTTCTCGGCATGAAGCCGCTCGAGGGCTACCAGGTCGAGCGAGAGGGTTCGCACGCGGTCGCGCTGGAGCTCGAGATCGACGAGTCGCTGCGCGTCGAGGGTATGGCCCGCGACATCGTGCGCGCCGTGCAGAAGGCGCGCCAAGAGGCCGGTCTCGAGGTCTCAGACCGGATCGCCCTCACGCTCGACGGCGACGAGGAGCTCCTCGCCGCCGTCCGCGCCCATGAGGCCTACATCGCGGGTGAGACGCTGGCCACCACGGTCAGCTACGAGTCGTTGGACGGCGCGCAGCCGGTCCTCATCGAGTACCGGCCGCTGAAGATCGGCGTGGCGCTGGCGGCGACTAGCTGAGCGCCGGCTCGAGCTCCTCTTCGATCTTGCGCTTGGGGTAGGCCCCGATCACCGTCTTGGCGACCTCGCCGTGCTTGAAGAGCATCAGCGTGGGGATCGACATCACGTTGAACTTGACGGCGGTCTGCTGGTTCTCGTCGATGTTGAGCTTGACCACCTTCAGCGCGTCGCCGCGCTCAGAGGCGATCTCCTCGACGACCGGCGATACCCGGCGGCACGGACCGCACCACGGCGCCCAGAAATCAACCAGCACCGGGACGTCGGACTCGACGACCTCGGCTTGAAAGTTGTTGTCGGTCACATCAGTCACGGCGCCTGCCATCACGTTCTCCTTGTCGGTTTACTTCAGAAAGTATAGCGGCCTGGCGAAGCTAGGCTACTGGACATGGCAGAGCCCACGAACTCGGAGATCGCGATCGCTCTGGATGAGCTGGGCGACCTCTACGAGCTCGACGGAGCGGTCATCCACCGCATCGTGGCCTACCGCAACGCCGCCAAGGCGGTCCGCGACGCGCCGGTGTCGGTGACGGCACTGGCCCGGGAGGGCCGCGCCACCGAGCTGCCCGGGGTCGGCGCCATCATCCAGGAGAAGGTGCTGGCCCTCGCCGACGACGGCGAGATCCCGGCGGCGGTCAAGCTGCGCGCCAAGTTCCCCGCCGGCCTGCTCGAGATCACCCGCCTGCCCGGGCTCGGGCCCAAGCGGGCGCGGCGGCTGTTCGAGCAGCTGTCGGTGGACTCGCTCGAGGCGCTCGAGGCGGCCGCCTCCGCACATCAGATCCGCACGCTCAAGGGCTTCGGTCCCAAGGCCGAGGAGACCATCCTCGCGTCCATCACGGCGCGGCGCGCCGAGGAGGCCGCCGGCAACGGCGCCGGCCGGCGGGTCGTGCTCAACCGGGCGCTGACGGTGGGCGAGCAGCTGCTCGACGCCCTGCGCGCCCATCCGGGGTCGGAGCGCGTGGAGCTGGCGGGCTCGGCCCGGCGGATGACCGACAGCGTCAAGGACCTCGACATCATCGCCACCGCCTCTGATCCGCTGGCCCTGGCCACCGCGGCCGCGGAGCTGGAGCTCGTCGAGGCGGCGCAGAACCCGACCGCGTCGGGCGTGCGACTGCGCACCCACACCGGACTGAAGGTGGACCTGCGCATCGTCGCCCCGGACCAGTTCGGCAATCTTCTGCAGCACTTCACCGGCTCCAAGCAGCACAACATGGCGCTGCGCGAGGCGGCGGTGCGCAAGGGCCTGCACGTGTCGGAGTACGGCGTCCTCGACGACAGCACCGGCGAGACGCACCGGTGCGAGCGCGAGGAGGAGGTCTACGGCCTCCTCGGGCTCGAGTACATCGAACCCGAGTTGCGCGAGAACCGGGGCGAGCTGGAGGCGGCGGCCAAGGGCACGCTTCCGTCGCTGATCACCCGGGAGGACCTGCGCGGAGATCTGCACTGCCACACCACCGCCTCCGACGGCACCGCCTCCATCGAGGAGATGGCGCTGGCGGCGCGCGCGACCGGCTACGAATACCTGGCCATCACCGACCACTCGGCCTCGGTGGCGGTGCGCATCGATGGCGACCGCCTGACAGACCACGTCGCCCGCATCCGCGAGCTGTCGGGGACTGACGCCGTGGGCGGCATCACCCTGCTCGCCGGCTCCGAGGTCAACATCCTCCCCGACGGCTCGCTCGACTACGACGACGAGACACTGGCCCAGCTGGATTGGGTGGTGGCCTCCGTGCACTCCTCCTTCGCCATGGACTCCGCGGCGATGACCGCCCGCATCGTGCGCGCCATCTCCAACCCGCTCGTCGACGTCATCGGCCACCTCTCGGGCCGCAAGATCGAGCGCCGTCCCCCCTACCACTTCGACCTCCCGGCGATCCTCGACGCCGCCCTGCAGACCGGCACCCTGCTGGAGATCAACTCCAGTCCCGACCGCCGCGACCTCAACGACGTCCACGCCCGCGCCGCCGCCGAGGCCGGGATCCCGATCGTGATCAACTGCGACGCCCACCGCGTCGGCGGGTTCGAGGCGGCCCGCTACGGGGTGGCCACGGCGCGGCGGGCGTGGCTGGCGCCCGGCGCCGTCGTCAACACGCGCCCGTGGGATGAGGTGGCGGCGCTGCGCCCGCGGGCGCGGGCGTAGCTGTTTGCGTCCGAGCGTTCGGGCACGACGCGGGCGCACGTCGACGCCGGCGATGAAGGGGCAGCGTGAACCGTTGCGGCGCTCAGCACGGAGGACCGCGCGCCTGAGCGCGTGAAACGACCGAATTTCCACACGCGCGGCGCCTTCAAACGGAGCGTGTGGACTTCGAGTCGTCAAACGACGGCGATCCCACACGCGGCACCATCGGGACCCGAGCGCGCAAGATAGTGGCCGTTCCCGGCCAGAACACGCCCCCTCCTCATTGCCGCCGTTGACGTGCGTCAGCGTCGCCGCGAACGCCCGGCGCGCCGCGGCGGAGGCGGCGGCGGTCGCCGCGCCCCTGCGGCCCCCGCGGCGCCCGCGGCGCCCGCGGCACCCGCGGCACCCCTGGGGCCCGCACCCGACGCTGTCGCCGCCGCCGTGCGCGGGAACCCCAGCCCCCGCGTGGGCCCCGCGGTGCGCGCGCTCTCGGGCACGACCTCGGCCGGCTCCGCCCCCATCCCCCGCCATCCGCGCTGCACCGCCACGAACCACAGCAGCCCGATCAGGCACAGCACGCCGGCGACGAAGAAGTTGGTCCTCAGCCCCAGGAAGTGGTTGGAGTAGTCGATCCGCTGGGTCTCCTCGAAGATGCGAAAGCCCGAGTAACCCGCGACGTAGAGCGCGAAGAGGCCGGGCGCGCGGATCCGCCGGCGCGATCCGAGCCACACCAGGAAGGAGGCGAGCGCCAGGTTCCAGATGAGCTCATAGAGGAAGGTGGGCTCGAACGTCGGGACGTTCAAGTAGCCCGGCGGACGGTGTTCGGGGGAGATCTTCAGGGCCCAGGGCAGCGACGAGGGGGCGCCGAACAGCTCCTGGTTGAAGTAGTTGCCGATCCGCCCGATCGCCTGGGCCACCAGCAGACCCGGGGCGACGGCGTCCATCAGCCGGAGCAGGTCACCGTGGCCCAGCCGCCGGTGCGCGACGAACAGCCCCACGGCGGCGCCGCCGGCGATGCCGCCCCAGATGCCCAGGCCGCCCTGCCAGATGGCGAACACGCCCCACCAGTGATCGGGGATCTGGCTGGGCGTGGTGATGTCAAAGTAGATCCGGCCGCCGATGAGCCCGGCCGGGAAGGCCCACATGGCGATCTCGTAGCAGAGATCGGGATCGCCGCCCACGCGGCCCCAGCGCCGGCGGGAGATGTAGATCGCCGCGGCGACGGCGAACACGTAACAGATCCCGTAGGCGTGAAAGAAGAACGGCCCGACGCTGATGCCGTTCTCGGCCGGGCTGGGGATGGCGGCGGGTCCGATCACGCGCCCCATCCTGCCAGCAAACACGGCAATACGTGCTGGCTCACGGTTGTGGCCACGGCGTCGCGGCTGAACGGGGCGATGAGCTGAGCGGCGCGCTCGGCGTAACCCGGCACCGGGTCGTCGAGGGCCGCCCGCAGGGCCGCCGCCAGATCCTCGGACACCAACCGCGCATCGAGCTCGCGGGCCAGCCTCAGCGCCGGGTAGGCGCCGGGCGCGGGGGTGGTGACGAGCATGGCCCCGTCAGCGAGCGCCTCGAGCTGGGCGATGCCGAAGTCCTCGCGGCGCGACGCGGCCATGAACACGCGGCTGCGGCGCAGGAGCGCCCGGAACTCGTCGGGCGCCAGGCGCCCGGTGAACCTCACCCCGGGGACCTCGCCGGCGCGGTCGATCCCGGTGACCACCAGCGTCTCGTCGCCCCGCCGGGCCCGCTGCCAGGTCGCCAGCAGGTAGTCCAGCCGGCGCTTGACCGGATCGGCGGCATAGGCGACCACATCGACGTCACGGACGGCCGCCGGCGCACCGGAGCTCTGGACCGCCACCGGCACCACCACCGCGTCCAGGCGTCGGGCGGGATCGACCAAAGCCAGCGAGTCGGCGGCCATCGCCAGCACGAGCGGCGCCTGCGCAAGGCGCCGGCGTTCCACCACCCGCTGCCAGACGCCGTGGCGGCCCGGGCGGTTCTCGGCGGCGATGGCATCCAGCCAGATGGCGCCGGGGCGGGGCCACAGCAGGGCGGCCGTCATCGAGCAGTAGACGACCGACCGCGGGCGATGAGCGGCAATCCCACGGGCGGCGGCGCGCCGAGCCGCGAGCGCCTGCACGAGGTCGGTGAGCATGAACGTGCGCACCTCGCGGACGGGCCCGGTGTCGACGGTCACCGTGCGCGCGCCCGCGGCCCGGAAGGCGGCGCCGAGCTCCCGCGCTGCGGCGCGCCAGCCCGTGGTCGCGCCGACGGAGACGATGAGGACATCGGTGCCCCCGGACCGGGCGGGCGGGTCCTTATCCACCACGCCGCGCTCTCAGACCTGCGGACGCGCCGAGCGCGTCGAGGACGAGCCGTTGAGCTCCATGAGGTTGGTCCGGAAGCCCGGCGTGCGCACGAGCTGGATGGGGTGCAGCGGGGAGGTGCGCTCGACGTAGAAGCGAGCGCCGTCGCGCTCCTCGATGGCCGTCACCGCCCGCGACTGCCGGCGCCAGGCCAGCGCCCAGATGATGGCGAAGCCCGCCGCGATGGCCGGCACCTGCGGCAGGATCACGCCGATGGCGCCGGCACCCAGGGTCGAGATGACCAGCGGCCACAGCCGGTTGAGGACCACGCGCGCCGGGTTGACCTCGGGCAGCGACGGCTGACTGCGAGCGCTGGCCAGCAGCGTCGCGATCGGCGGAGAGGTCTCGGCCCGGCGCCCCAGCCACAGCCCGATCATTCCCGAGACCACCCACCAGCCGGCGGCGATCGGCAGGACGAGTCCGTGACCGCCGCCCACCACGCCGGCCAGCGTCACCGCCGCCAGCGCGGTCGCCGCCGCGGCACTGATCAGAACGGTGGTGCGCAGGAACTCAGCGAACCTCACCGGTGGTCACGGACCCTCGCTGCTCAGCAGCGCCAGGAGCTCGCGTACGCCATCGGTGCCCTCCACCACGGCGTCGGCATCAGCGGTGATCTCCGACGGCCCCTCCTCGGATTTGACACCGACGCGCACGGCCCGCTCCAGACGGCCGTCGGCCACCAGCGTGCTCAGCGCGCGGAAGGCATCGAGGTCGGTGGCGTCGTCGCCGACGTACATGGCCATCTCGATCTCGGGGCCGACCTGCTCCAGGAGCCGCGTGATCCCGGCGCCCTTGTCGATCTTGACCGGCGGGCGGACCTCCAGCACCTTGCGGCCCCAGTGGGTGCGCAGGCCCGCCTCCTGCGCGCGCTCGGCGATGGCGTCCACGGCCGCCTTGGCGGCGTCCTCGTCAGGGGCCCCGCGCCAGTGGAAGGCGACGATCGGACCCTTGTCCTCGAGACGGACGCGGCGCCGGCGGACGTCGGCGGTGTCGCTCTCGCGGCCGAACTCGTGGATGCGGCGGATCCAATCGGCCACATCGGGATCGAGCTGAGCCTCGGTCCAGCCCGCGCGCAGCAGCTCCACCCCGTGGGAGCCGACGTAGTTGATCGATCCGAGGGAGACCATCGCCCGCGCCTGCGACGCGCGGCGGCCGCTGACGACGGCGACGAGCCCGTAGCTGCGTGCCACCGTGATGAGCAGCTGGCGGGTGGACTCCGGGACGTGCGCGTCGTCCGCGTGCTCCACGATCGGCGCCAGTGTCCCATCGATGTCGAGCATGACCGCGGTCCCCTTCGGGTTGGAGCGCAGGGGGGCAAGCGCCTCTGATAGGAGCGCTGAGGTCACGCTTCTAGTATGCCCCTTCGCGCTCGTGTGGGCATGCCGAACGGACCCCTGGCAGATACCATGCATTCGCCGATGAGCGAAACGACCCAGGGCGACGGATACGCGGTCTCCAGCCTCGACGCGATGGGCGAGGGCTACGGCTTTCGCAAGGTCCGCCGCGAGCTCGGCGTCACCGCGTTCGGCATGAACGCCCCGTGGGCCAGGATGACGCGATCGTGGTCGTCGCCGGCGGCAAGGACCGCTACGTGGGACGAGACGGGCAGGCCGTCGGCGAGAACCCCCGCGGCGGCCCTCCGGGCGCTTAGTGTCGTGAGTCGCTAATTCGGTGGCAGCCTCACGGCGTCTGGACGCGCCTGACGGGAGGCGACGACCACGCCGGACCACCAGTACGACTCAGGTCGTCGCCCCCCGCCAGCCACGCCCAGCCACTCCCGAGACTGCTCACGAATAAACGATTCACGCCACTAGCAGCCCCCGCGCAGCCGAGCCGGTGACCCTCGCTCCGCCGTCCCCGGTGCTGCTGCTGCACGGCCAGCCGGGCACCGCCGCCGACTGGGACGGGGTGGTCGCGGGCTTGGGCGGCCGCGCCGACGTGGTGGCCGTCGACCGGCCGGGCTACGACGGCTCCCCCGCCGAGGATCTGGCGGGCAACGCCCGCGCCGCGCTGGCGGCGCTCGACGCGCGCGCGGCCTCGCCCGCGATCGTCGCCGGCCACAGCCTGGGCGCCGCCGTCGCGGCCTGGCTGGCGGTGACCCATCCAGACCGCGTCGCCGCCCTCGTGCTCGCGGCCCCGGCGGCCAACGTGGCGGCGCTCTATCGCCTGGACCGGTGGCTGGCGGCGCCGCTGGCGGGAGAGCTGGCGGCCGCCGCCTCCCTGGGCGGGCTCGGCGCCGCGCTCGCCATCGGACCCCTGCGCCGGCGCATCGCCACCGCCACGGGTCTGCAGGACGCCTACCTCGGCGCCGCGGGGCGGGTGGCCCGCCGCCCGGCCGTGTGGCGGGCGTACGCGTCTGAGCAGCGGACACTGGTGCGCGAGCTGCCCGAGCTCGAGCGCCGGCTTGTCCGCATCGCGGCGCCCACCACCATCATCGCCGGCGGCGGGGACCGGATCGTGCCGGCGGCCGCCACCTGCCGCCTGTGCCGCCAGATCCCGGGTGCGCGGCTGCAGATCAGCTCCGGCGCCGGGCACCTCGTGCCCCAGCGCGATCCCGATGCCGTGGCGGCGGCGATCCTGGCGGCGCTGCGCCGCTGAGCGAACCTCTACCCTCGCCCTGGATGCCAACTCGCTCGTCGGCAGCCGCTCGTGGGGTGGCCCTGGTCGTCGCCCTGTGCGCCGTGGGGCTCGCCGCTCCACCGCCCGGGATGGCCGCTCGCCTGGTCGGCGGCGCCACCCAGCGCGCGATCGCGCGCGCCTTCTCCGGCCAGCGGTCGCATCGGGGCCAGGTGATCGTGTCGATCCGCACCTCGAGCGTGTCGCGCTCGTGGGCGGTGGTGCGCTCGGTGGCCCCCCAGAGGACCGGTCAGAGGCGGTCCGGCGCCACCCCCGCGCCGCACAGCACCTACTACCACCTGGCCGGGCGGCGGGTGCGTCCCGCGCCTCCGCCGCGCGCGGTCCGGGCCGATCTGGGCCGCCGCTTCGCCGTGGAGGTCGTCTACCGGGGCGCGGGCACCGAGTCGATCGCCTACCACCAGATCTATCGCAGCGTGTGCCCGGGCTCCGGCGGCTTCACCGATGCCGGCAGCGACACGGTCACCCCCATGTCCTGGACGGTGCGCTACGTCGTCGGC
Source organism: Solirubrobacteraceae bacterium (assembly GCA_036497165.1). Taxonomy (GTDB): domain Bacteria; phylum Actinomycetota; class Thermoleophilia; order Solirubrobacterales; family Solirubrobacteraceae; genus Palsa-465. Next base: position 25,227 of record DASXJW010000090.1, on the reverse strand, counting down.
CTCGACGATCTCCTCTCGGCCGTCCGCGGTCCGGCCGGCACAACGCTCGTCCCCGACGTCGTCTTTGACGCCTCCGGCTCGCACATCGACGCCTCCGAGACGGTCACCCGCACGCTGCAGGACCAGGGCTGCAACCAGAAGCCGACCACGTTCACCTGCACCACCTCATTCGCCGCCGGGGGCGTCGACCCGGGCGGGGCCCTCTCCTTCCCGGCCCCCTCCGGGCTGGAGGTTGGGCTGCCGCTGACGCCACGCCAGCGGGGCGCCTGCAACCCGGACACCTTTACGCTGGGCCCGTCTCTGTGGGATGCGGGCGGGGCCACGGTGCTGGTGAGAGGCCTGGGGCTGGTGGGCGGCACCCTGCCGGCCAACCCGTACGCTCCCATCCGCGTCTCCTGGCCGGTGGAGGCCGCCACGGCCCCGCAGGGCTTTGCCGTCAGCCCGTGTCAGGGGGACACCGCGGTCTGCACCGACGCGTTCAAATGGCACGGGACCGTCGCGCTGCAGGCAGCGCCCGGGCCGTAGCTCAGCGCGCCTCAGCGCGCCGCGGCGGCTCCCCTCCCTCAGGCCGCGGAGCCCGGATCGGGCTCGATCCCCGGCTGCGAGGGCTCGGGGACGACGGGCGTGGCCGGCTCCACCGGATCGGGCACGGTGGCGGGGCGCTCCGGGGCCGCCGGCGTTCCGGGGTCGGGATCAGCGGGCGTGACCGGGGCATCGGGCACCACTGGCGTGCTGGGCTGGCTCGGTTGGGGCACCTCCAGGATGTGGCGGGCCGGTCGGGAATTCGGGCTGCGCCTCAGCCGCAGCCCGAAGAGGGTCGCCGGGGGGCGGGCGGGGCCCTGGGATCGCTGGTAGTTGCTCAGTGGCATACGCCGTTCTTACCTCCGTGTACCTAGACTGGCCCGCGTGGAGACCGCTTCTGAATCGGCCGAGCCGTTCGGGGATGACTCTCTAGTCGTACCCGCATTTTCAGACCTCGAACTTGGGTCCGCGGGCCCCGCTGTCGCCGGACATCCCGGGCGCCTGCGAGCGGCCGCTCACCCCCGCGTGCGCGCGCGGGTGTCGGCGGCGGCTCGCCAGGAGCTTCTCTGGATCACGGTTCTGTACCTCGCCGCGCGGGGGCTGCTGTTGCTGGTGGCCTATCTCAACGCCGCCTTGGGCCACCACAACTTCCTGCACGAGCTCGCCAACTGGGATGGCATGTGGTACCGCGAGCTTGCCAACAAGGGCTATCCGGACCACGTCTCCTATCTGCAGACGACGCTCGGCTTCTTCCCGTTGTTCCCCCTCGCCATCTGGGCGCTGGAGCAACCTCTCCTGCTGCTGACCAGCCACGACGCGATCTGGTGCGCGACCGTGGCCGGCGCACTCATCTCGGCCGCCGGGGGCCTCGTCGCCACGATCCTCGTCCACCGGCTCGCCGAGGGCTGGTGGGACCGCGACACGGCGCGCCGGGCCACGGTGCTCTTCATCGTCTTCCCGGGCGCGGTGGTGTTCTCGATGGTCTACTCCGAGGGGCTCCTGCTGCCGCTGGCGGCCGGCTGCATCTACGCCCTCGAGCGGCGGCGCTGGGTGCTGGCCGGGATCCTGGCCGGCTTTGCCACCGCGGTGCAGCCGGTGGGACTGGCGCTCGTGCCGGTGTGCGCGTTCTCCGCGCTGCTCGAGCTGCGCCGGCAGGGCTGGTCTGTGCGGGCGGCCCGCCGAAGCCTGCTGGCCCCGCTGCTGTCGCTCAGCGGCCTCGGGGCGTTCATGGCATTCCTGTGGGCGTGGACGGGCAACCCGTTGGCCACCTACCTGGCCCAGCACCACGGCTGGAGCGAGACGACCACACCGCTGGCGATGTGGAACATGGCGGTCAAGCTCGGCCACCAGATCTCCTTCAGCCACTTCAACGAGCCCACGATCAACCTCAACCTCGTCATCGGGCTCATCGGCGGCGTGGTCCTGCTCATCTGGCTTCTCCTGGTCTGGTTCGACCGCCGCGAGATCTCCCCGGAGGCGGTGCTGTGGACCCTGGCGATCGCGTTCTTGGCCTACACCTCGTCCAACGTGCCACCGCTGCCGCGCATGCTGATCACCGCGTTCCCGGCGCTGATGGTGGTGGCCCGCTACGCCCAGGGCCGCTGGTTCCGCGTCATCGTGTGGGCCAACGGCGTCCTCCTGGCCGGCCTCAGCCTGCTCACCTTCTACGGGTTCACGCTGCGGCCCTGACGGCCGGGCATGAGCTGGACGTGGATCACGCTGGCGTAGCCGTGCTTGGCCACCGCCGCTGAGCCGAAGCGCCGTTGCAGGGCGGCGCTCAGCGCCAGCCACCGCGCCCGGTGGGCACGGGCGGGCGCCGGGCCATTGGACTGCCCCTCGTGGCTGGAGATCAGCCACATCCGCCGACAGCTCGCGGTGCGCCGGGCCAGCACCCGCGGCGCCGGGACCGCGTAGTCCTCCACGTAGGGCCGGACCACCCCCCAGCGCGCCACCGGCAGCACCGAGCGCGGCGCTCGGCTCCCGGCAGCACCGGTGCCGACGTAGTACTGGAAGGCCATGCGGGCGTCGGCCGGGTAGAAGGCGATGCAGTCGCCGGCATGGGCTTCAGCCAGCACCTGCGCGGTGACGGTCCGCCACGGCTCGGGCGAGACATCGTAGGCGCGCACGACGGGAACGGCCCGGGCCGCCAGCACGACGAGCAGGAGCGCCGGAGCGACGAAGCGCGGCCAGCGCCGATCGGCGATCGCGGGGGCGAGCGCCAGCGCCACCGCCGGGGTGGACACGAGCACGTTGCGCGGCACGAACACCGGCTGGGAGAGCAGCGAGTACAGGAACGTGAGCGCTGCCGGCAGCACGCACCAGCTCAGCACGAGCGTCATCGCCCACATGCGCTCGCCGCGTCGCCCGCGGCGCACGGTGTCGATCACGAGCGCCACCATGGCCGCCACGGTGAACCACATCAGCGCCTTGGTGGTGACGCCGTGGTGAAAGACGGGCTGCAGGCCCGCGGAGGTGAGGGACTGGAGCACCTGCGTGTCGACCATCGAGCTCGGCGGCTGCACCCAGAAGAGCTGGCCCGACCCGCGCCGGGCGGCCAGCACAGCCAGCGGGAGACAGAGGATCGCGATCGCGAGCAGGGCCCCGATCACCCGCGCCGCCGCCCGGCGGCGACCGACCAGGGCCAGCAGCTGCGCGGGGACGACCAGCACGGCCACGAAGCTGCAGTACATGGCCAGGGTCATCGCGACCACATAGGCCAGCCAGGCGCCGCGACCCCGCGCCTGGCTCGCCGGTGAGTCGGTCAGGGCAATGAACGCCAGGAAGGCCGCGCACACGAAGGCCACCATCGGCGCATAGCCGCGGGCGGTCTGCGCCCAGTAGACGAGTGGCAGGCTGACGGCCGCGAGCACGCCCGCCGTCAGGGCGACGCGGCGGTCGCCGAACAGGCGCTGCGCGATCGCGGCGATGAGGGCGACCGTCGCCACCATCGCCAGCACCGAGGGGAGTCGCAGCACCACCAGGCCGTTGCCGAAGGCGCCGATGAGGAGGTGGATGACCAGGTAGTAGCCGGCCATGTTGCCGCCGTCGTGTGCGATCGCGTGCCACAGCGCCGACCCGTGCTGGGCCGCGATCGATGCCGTGGCGCCCTCGTCGAAGCCCAGGCTGCGCCCGCCCAGGCCGATGAGCGACAGCACGGCGGCCAGCGCGGCGGGTGCGGCGACGACGCCCCAGTCGCGCGGGCCTCCCCTGCTCTCATCGACGGGGACGGCCACGCCGGCCGGCTCCCGGACCCCGACGGACATCAGGTCCTCGCCAGCGCGGACGGGGTGCGCTCGCGCACCGCCGCGGGGCCCGGCGCCTCCCGGCGCCGCCGGCGCCCCCACCAGACCGCGGCCGCGATGAGCAGGTAGACGGCCACCACGGCGGGCGCCGAGGGCAGGGGCAGGGCAAGGATGCCGTTGGGCTTGACCGCGAACACCGAGACGGCGATGGCCAGGGCCAGGGCCAGGGAGCGCTGCGCCGCGCGCAGGGCGCAGACGAGCGACAGTCCCCAGACGAAGTACCACGGCCACGCCGCCGGACCGCCCGCCGCGGCGATGAGCAGGAAGGCGCCCAGCGACGCGACCAGGCGCCCGATGCGCACGCGGTAGAGCAGGACGGCGCCGGCCAGCGCCACCAGCACGAAGCCCACGACGCCGAGCACCCCCTCCAGGCCCCGGTGGGAGACGTCGATGCCCACGTCGGAGAGGAGCGAGGCCAGGGTATAGCCCACGCCCGTGGCGGGAGTGATGGCGAGCCGCACCTTGGCCGGCGTCGAGAACAGCCCGCTGGACAGCCACGCGACGCCGACGCCGGTCACGAGCGTGACCGCGCCGAGGACCGCCAGCGCGATCACTCCCGCCCGGGCCATGAAGCGCGCCGCCGCGCCGCGGCCGAGCTCCTCGCGGCCCCACGCCACGGCGATGAACGCCGCGCCGGCCAGGGCGGGGACCTTGACGGTGGCCGCCAGAGCGCAGATGGCCACGCCGAGCAGCGGCCGTCCGTCCAGCGCGTAGGCCACGCCCGCGACGAGCATGCCGGCCATGAGCAGGTCGTTGTGGCCGGCGGCCAGGAGCTCGAGGGTCACCAGCGGACTGAGCAGGCCCAGCCACAGGGCGCGGCGCGCGTCGGTCCCCAGCGAGCGCGCGAGTCGCGGCACGTAGATGGCCAGGAGGACCGCGCCGATGAGCTCGAGGGCCCGGGTGAGAAGCACCCCGGCCACCAGATGGGAGCCCACGATGGCGGTGATGAGCGCCACCAGCCCCAGGAACAGCGGGCCATAGGGCGCGGTGGTGTGGCGCCAGAACGGGGACACGGCGGCGAGCACATGCGGATGGCCCAGCCCCGCCAGCGCGGCGGGTGCGGTGTGATACGGGCTGTGCCCGAGCGCCAGGATCGTGCCCTGGGCCAGGTAGCTGTAGACGTCGCGGCTGAACAGGGGCGGCGCGAGGGCCAGCGGCAGCGCCCAGGCACCGGCGACGAGCAGCAGCCCGCGGCGCGAGGGGAGGGCGCGGCCGAGCCCCAGCCAGGCACAGCACAGCGCCGCCATGCCGACGTAGACGAGGACGAGGCTGGTCGCGCGCCCGGACGGCGCTCCCGGCACATACCACCAGCCCACGACCCGGTCGTCGACCGCACGAGGAGCGGCGTAGGCCACCAGCGCCGAGCCGGCCAGCCCCAGCGCGGCCCATACCCAGGCGAGGCTTGGGGTCGGCTCGGGTCGGGTCATCTCGGTCGTGGCATCACAGCGACGCGTACAGCGCGGTCTCGAAGTCCTCGAGGACGCGCACCGTCGCGGGTTCCAGGAAGGGCAGGACCTGGGTGTAGATGGCGCCGGTCACGCCGGCTGCGGGGTCGACCCAGAAGTGGGTGTTGCACAGCCCCATCCAGGCGCCGCTCCCGGCCCGCCGGCGATCCGGCTGGTCCTCGGTGTTGATGAGGAGCCCATGGCCGAAGGTGTAGCCGGGGCCGAGGGCCAGCCCCAGGGCCGTGTCGGGGTCGGTGGTGTGAATCTCTGCGGGAAAGTCCAGCCGGCCGATCTGGTTGCGGAACATCGCCTGGACGGTCCCTGGCATCAGCACTGAGGTCCCGTCGGGGGCGGTGCCCTGCCCCAGCAGCATCCGCTGGAAGGTCAGGTAGTCGCGTGCGGTCGAGTACAGGCCGCGGCTGCCCGAGACGTACGCCGGGCGCGGCGCCAGCTCGAACCCGGTGGGCGCCCAGCGCCCGTCGTCGGCGCGCCGGTGGACCGCCACCAGCTCCGCCCGCGCGCGATCGTCGAGCGCGAACCCGGTCCGGGTCATCTCCAGCGGCTCGGTGAGCTGCACGCTGACGACCTCGTCGAGCGGGCGGCCGCAGACCGCCTCCACCGCCAGACCCAGCCAGTCGGTGCCGTTGCCATAGATGAAGGCGCTGCCGGGCTCGGCCACCAGCGGGGCCCGCAGCACCCCCCGGCTGCCCCACATCCGCTCCGGTGCTGCGACCCATCGCTCCCAGGCCGCGAGGTCCGCATTCCAGAACCCGTACGCGATGCCCGAAGTGTGGGTGATCAGCTGCTTGATCGTCACCTTGTGCGCGGGCGTGCGCAGGACGGGGGCTCCGCCGTCCATGGCCTCCAAGAGCTCGATCTCGGCGAACTCCGGGCAGTATTCCTCGACCGGCGCGTCGAGGTCGAGCTTGTACTGCTCGGCGAGCTGCAACGCGGCCACGGTCACCATCGGCTTGGTCATCGACATGATCCGGAACGGCGTGTCGATCTCCACCGTCCGGTCCTCGCCCGGCGTCCGGGGTCCCGCCGCGCCCTCGTACACGATCCCGTCGCGATCGGCGGCGACGGCGACCACGTGCGGGACGGCGCCCGAGGCGACCGCCTCGGCGAGAACGGCGTCGATGGCCGCTGAGCGGGTGGATGTGGTCATGGCGCCCGAGCGTAGTGGTTCGACTGGCGGCGGGGTGGACGAAGCGTGGCCCACGCAGGCGCTTCTATCGTGGGCGCCATGCTGTCATTCGCCTGCGGCCATTGCGGCCGATTGGTGTTCTTCGAGAACACCGTCTGCCTCAACTGCTCCACCGAGCTCGGATTCCTCCCCGAGCGGCTCGAGCTGGTGGCGCTCGACCGCCCGCCGGGCAACGCCCTTCACCGCTGCGCCAACGCGACGGTGGCGGCGTGCAACTGGCTGGTGGCGCAGCCCGGACGCCTGTGCCGCTCCTGTGAGCTGACCCGGCAGCGGCCCAACGACCGCGACGTTCCCGGCCTGGCGGCCTTTGCCGAAGCCGAATCGGCCAAGCGCCGTGTGGTCATGCAGCTGCTCGACCTCCGGTTGCCGGGCGTCACGCCCGACCGGCTGCGATTCGACCTGCTCTCCTCCGAGCATCAGCCGGTCACGACCGGGCACGCCGACGGCGTGATCACGATCGACCTCGCGGAATCCGACGATGCCCGGCGCGAGCAGCGGCGAACCGAGTTGGGCGAGCCCTACCGCACCATGCTCGGGCACCTGCGCCACGAGCTCGGGCACTATTTCCAGCCGCTGCTCGTGACCGGCGAGGAGGACTGGGAGACGTGCAGGACGTTGTTCGGCGATGAGCGCGCGGACTACGGGTCAGCGCTCGAGCGCCACTACGACAACGGCCCACCCGCGGGTTGGCGCTCGACCCACGTCAGCGCGTACGCGACGATGCACCCGTGGGAGGACTGGGCGGAGACCTTTGGGCACTATCTCCACATCCGCGACACGCTCGAGACGGCAGCCGAGTACGGGGTCACCGTCTCGGGGCCGCGCGCCGTTGAGCGCGACCGCTCGCTGAAGGCGACGCCCCAGCCCGACGCCGGGGATCGCGGCTTTGACGAGGTACTGGAGAACTGGCTGCCCCTCACCTACGCGCTCAACGCCGTCAACCGGAGCATGGGCCGCGACGACCTCTATCCCTTCACGCTGGCCGCGCCGGTGCTCGAGAAGCTGCGCTTCGTGCACGAACGGGTGCAGGCGGCCACCGCCGCGCTCGCGAGCTGACGACCTAAGAAGCCCGCTTGGCGGCGCGCAGGACGCCCGCGCCGTGGCAGCAGGTCCGGTTGCGACCCGACTGCTTGGCCTCGTAGAGCGCGCGGTCGGCCATGCGGTACAGGGCGTCGCCGTCCGACGGAGTGGACACCAGGCCGACGCCGGCGGACATCGTGAGCTTGCCCGCGCGCCCGAAGGGCTCGGAGGCGATCTCGGCCCGCGCCCGGTCGGCCGCGGCGACCGCCTCGGCGGCATCGCAGGCGGGCAGCAGCCAAGCGAACTCCTCCCCGCCGACCCGGGCCAGGGTCTCACCGGCGCGGACGGTGCGCTCCAAGCGCCGGGCCACCTCGACGAGCACCGTGTCGCCCGCCGGATGACCGAGGGCGTCGTTGACCTGCTTGAAGAGGTCGAGGTCGAGCAGGACGAGGGCGAGCTGCCGGTTGTCCGGGGAGCGGCGGGCCGCCTCCCGGGTCAGCGCCTCCTGGAGGACGTGGCGGTTGGCCAGCTGGGTGAGGCTGTCGGTGCGCGCCAGGCGCTCCAGCTCGCGCTGATAGCGCTTCTGGACACTGACGTCGCGCAGCGTGCTGACGAAGCCGATCGCCCGGCCGTTCTCCTCGCGAGCCGGGCGGGCGGTGATCTCCGCCTCGAAGCGCTCGCCGCCGGCGCGCATGAGCGTGAGCTCATGGGTCCCGCCGCTGTTGAGGACCACTTCGGCCAGGATCTGCTGGATCGCCTCCTGCTCCTCGGGTGGCCAGAACGGATACGGCGGCATCGCTCCGATGAGCTCCGCCGCCGAGAAGCCGGTCAGGGCGCACAGGGCCTCGTTGACGGCTTTGATCTCGCCGTTGAGGGTGAGGGCGTATCCCTCGCCCATGGCGCTGACGATCGAGGTGGCGTGGTCGCGCTGCGCGCGGGCCTCCGCCTCGGCCTCCTGGAGGCGGCGCTGCGCCTGCTTGCGCTGGCTGATGTCCTCCACCTGGATGATGAAGTGCCGGGGGGCGCCCTGCTCGTCGCGCACGAGCGAGACCGAGAGCTCGGCCCAGATCTCCGCGCCGCCCCGGGTGACATACCGTTTCTCGAATTGGTAGCCGGGGATCTCGCCCCCGAGCAGGAGCTCGATCATCTCGTCGTCGGCGTTGATGTCCTGGGGATGGGTGATCTCCTGGAAGGGGCGCTGGATCAGCTCCTCCTCGGGCCAGCCGGTGATCATGCACAGGGCCCGGTTGACCTTCAGCCAGCAGCCGTCGAGGCCGATGAGCGCCATGCCGATGGGCGCCTGGGAGAAGGCGGTCTCGAAGAGCTCCTGGGCCTCGCGCCGGGCCACCTCGGACTCGTGCTGCTCGGTGACGTCCTGGATGGTCCCGAAGGCGCGGGTGGCGCCCGCGTCATCGAGGTGGGCGCTCACGCGTCCGTAGACGTGCCGGATCGCGCCGTCGGGGCGCACGATGCGATAGCGCATGTCGTACGTCTCGCCCGTCTGGGCCCGCCCGTGATCGCGCAGGACGCGGCGGCGGTCATCGGGATGGATGAGGCCGCCGAACTCGTCGATGCTGGGCGAGAACCCCACCGGCTGCCCGAAGATGCGGCACAGCTCTTCGCTCCAGACCGCCCGCTCGCCGGTGAGCCCACGCTCCCAGGAGCCGACGTGCGCCAGCATCTGGGCGTCGGCGAACTGTCGCGCACGCCATCGTGCCTCGGAGGCCGGCGTTGAACCGCGTGAATCCATGCCGAATTGTTTTCGGCCTGCGGCGGCGGAACCTTAAGGAGGTTTTGTAGGGATTTTGGAAGGAAAACAGAGGGTCATTGCACCCATTGGGCGTGGGGCGGCCGTCCGCGGGCGCGGCCCCGCCGATCAGGGCTGGAGGAGAGCGAGGCCGGGAGTGTTGCCGAGGTGGTCGGCAGCGAGCGCCGCGGGGGTCACCGCGACAGGCTTTGGCGCCACGTAGCGCAGGGCCGAATAGGTGCGGGCATAGACGGCCCGCTGCAGGCGGAATCCGGGCGGCACCGGGAGGGGCCCAGGCGGGCGAGGCGGCACCGCCATTCCCGCGCCCGTGCTCTGCGGAGGGATGGCGATGACATCGAGCTCGCGCACCGCGGTCGCACCGCTGAGCTCCTGGATGCCGGGCAGATAGGCCTGCAGCGGAATGACTCCGGATGCGGGGGTGACGACGATGGCGCGGGGCCCGAGGGGCACGCCCAGCGCGGTTTCCGCGTCGCGCCAGTCATCGCGCTGAAAGCGCGGTGTGGCGTCGACGAGCACGACCACCACCACCGAGATCAGCGCAAGCCCCAGCGCGAGCAGTCCACCGCGCGGCCATCCGCGAGAAGCGGCGAAGCCGATCGACGCGGCGACGTAGAGGGCGGGCAGCCCCGGCAGCAGGTTGCGCGTGTCGAGAAAGTCGATACCCACAACCGCCAGTGCCGTCGGGACGAGGACACCGGCCACGCCCACGATGAGCGGGACCCGAGCGCGGGCGCGCACACCGGCATCGACCGCCAGCGGCCACACCGCGCCGACCAGGAGCGCGACGGCCGCGATTGCCGTGGTGAGCACCTGAGCGGGGCTGGCGTAGCCGACGAGCAGTTGCTTGGGGACCTGGAGCACGCGTCGGCCGAGCGGTCCCTGGGCGATGTAGTCCGCGTGCCCGGTGCCCCGTTGGGCCAGGGCCAGGGGCACGAGGGCGAGCCCCACGACCGCGACCAGCGCGATGGCCGCCAAGACGCGCCGATCCGCCCGCGGCCCCCCGCGCCAGCCGCGCCACAACAGGAGCACCTCCGGGGCGACCAGGAAGGCGACGAAGTAGTGCGTGGCCAGGCCCAGGGCCGCGGTCAGCGCCCACCCGGCCAACCAGCCGGCCCGTCCGTCCTGCAGCCAGCCGACGACGCACAGCACGCTGACCGTCGCCAGCAGCGTCGCCAGGGCATACGAGCGTGCCTCCTGGGAGAACCACACCAACAGCGGAGACACGGCCACCAGCAGGCCGGCGATGGCGGCCGCCCGTGGCCCGGAGAGCCGGCGCGCGATCGCCCACGCCACCGGGACCGTCGCGATCCCTGCCAGCGCCGACAGCGAACGCAGGCCGACCTCGGCATCGCCGAAGATGCGGGTCCACACCCAGGCCAGCGCGTAGTAGACCGGGGGCGTCGACTCGGTCCTCGGGATCGCGTGCAGCATCCCGGAGAGCGACATGCGCACCAGCCGCACGGTGTAGCCCTCGTCCAGCCAGTAGCTCTGCTGGCCCAGCGTGAGCAGGCGCGCCACGGCGGCCAGAAGCGTGACGGCAGCCGCTGTCACGGCGGGGGCCCGCACGGCGCTCGCCCGGCGCCTCGGTGCGTGGCGCACGGGGCCACCGGTAGTCGTCTCGCTCGCCAGGGTCAGGCTCCTTCACGCGCAAGGATCCCAGAGTGCGGGCCGCGGAGGGCCCGCCGGCGACCGAGCGCGGAGCCGAGCGCTCGGCCGCCGGGGGTGGGGGCGAGACCTACGTGTGCAGATCCGGCGGCTCCAGGCCCGCCAGCCAGCTCCCGGTGTCGCCGGGCTGCGTGCGGGGCCCGTCGTCCTGGCCGGACTCCTCGATCGCGTTGAAGGGCTCTGTCGCCTGGGGCTCGGGCGCCTCGTTGAAGATCCCGTGCGGGGAGCGATGGGCGTGAGCCCCCACCGCCGGGAAGGCCGCGGCGGCGGGCGCCGCAGGCTCGGCCGCGGGGAAGCGTTCCGAGGCCTGGTCGGCGAGGCTGGCCAGCGCGGCCGACACGACCCGAACGTCCTCGAGCAACCGCTCGCGCTCGCGCCAGATGGCATCGGTCTCGTTGTCGATGTCGCGCAGCCGCTTCTTGGCCTCCTCGGTCATCGCCACGGCGTTGGCGGCGGCGTCGGCGACGCAGCGCTCGGCCTGCTCCTGGGCCAGCCGTGTCGTCTCGTGCGCCTGGTCGTGCGCCACGACGAGAATCGAGGCCGTCTGCTCCCCGATCCGCTCGAGCTCCTCGGTGATCGAGCTCATCGGCGCATGCTTGGCGCGCAGCTGCTCGAGCTCGCGCTCCAGCGTCGTCAGTTGCTCATCCACGGCGGCCCGGTTGTAGCCAAACGGGGCCAGCGGGAAGCGGGAGGCGTCGTCGGGCTCGGGCGGCGCGGGCGGAGGCGGCGCCGCCTTGCCCAGCGGCTCAGGGACGGGCTCCCGGCTCTCGGCCTCGACGGGCGACTCGAGCTCCAGCCGGTCGGCTCCGGTCATCCAGTTGGCAAACCGGCCCGCGATGTCGGCGAACGGGGACCGGGCGGCCTCTTCGGGGGCATCCTTCTCCTGCAGCCCGGCGTGCGGGCGATGGAAGCTGCTCATACGTTGACTCCTTGACTGGCGGTCACGAGGCTGTTCGGCGCCGTCAGGGACTTCCCTGTCCCGCCCGCCAGCGCGCCAGCGATCTTGCGACGCGCTCGCGAAGCCCTAGCCGGCTGTGGGAACGGCCACGCGCTGGGCCGCAGCGCGCGCCAGCGCGGCGTGGTGGCGATGAGCGCCGCCCAGCAGCGCCCGGTCAAGCTCGCCGCGCTTGTAGAGCCAGTGGACGTCGGCCTCCCAGGTGAAGCCGATGCCGCCGTGAGCCTGGATCGCCGAGGCCGCCACCTCGCGCGCCCCCGTGGCGGCGGCGGCCGCGGCCAGGGCTGCGGCCTCGCCCAGTCGCTGAGGGTCGGCGTCGGCCGCCCAGGCGGCGTAGTAGGCGGTGGAGCGGGCGCTCTCGGTGTGCAGCAGCATCTGAGCGCAGCGGTGCGAGACCGCCTGGAAGGAGCCCACGGCCACCCCGAACTGCTTGCGCTCCTTGACGTAGTCCAGGGTCATCTCCAGGGCGCGCTGGCACACGCCGACGACCTCGGCGGCGATGGCCGCGCGCGCCCGGTCGGCCACGTCGGGCGAGAGCGGCTCGCCGTCGCCGCGCACGGCGGCGAAGCGGCGCGTCGGGTCGATCGTCTGAAGCGGCTCTGCCTCGGCGTCGCTGACCAGCCGCGCCCCGTCGTCGTCGAGCAGGACCACGACGTCGGCGCCGTGGCCGTCCACGACGAGATCGGCGCGGCCGATGCCGGCGCGCACCTCGCCGCTCACCAGCCCCGGCAGCCACCGGGCCCGTTGCTCGTCGGTGCCGCCGGCCTGGATGGCGGCGGCGGCCACCGCAGTGGCCAGAAACGGCGTTGCGGCGCAGGCGTATCCGAGCTCCTCGAGCAGGACCGCCAGTTCAACGGCGCCCAGCCCCTGGCCACCGTGCTCCTCCGCGACCGCGATCCCGGGCCACCCGAGCTCGACGATCTCGCGCCACAGCGCCTCGTCATAGGCGCCCGCCTCGGCGGCCTCGCGCACGCGGGCCAGCGGCGAGCGCGCGGTGAGCATCTCGCGGGCGACGTCCTTGATCTCCCGCTGATCCTCGGTCAGGTCGAAATCCATTGGTGAACTCCTATCGGGCCTTGGGGAGGCCGAGCACCCGCTCGGCGACGATGTTCTTGAGCACCTCGGTGGTCCCGCCCTCGATCGAGTTGCCCCGCGCGCGCAGGAGCTCGTAGGCCCAGGGAGCGCCGGCCTGGAGCGCCGCGGGCCCGAGCAGGTCGGTGGCGAACTGGGTCAGCTGCTGATTGGTCTCTGACCACATCCACTTGGTCAGCGACCCCTCGGGGCCCGGCTGGCCGTACTTCTGGATCGCGGTGAGCCCGCGGTAGGCGGTCAGACGCAGGATCTCGGCCTTGAGGTGCAGCTCGCCGAGCCGGTCGGCGATGACCGGGTCATCCAGCTGGCCGCTCTCGGAGGCCGTGGCGACGAGACGGTCGAGCAGCTGGCGCAGGCGCACCTGGAGGAAGAAGGCCAGTCCCGCGCGCTCGTTCATGAGCGTCGTCAGCGCCACCTTCCAGCCGTTGCCCTCGCCGCCGAGCACGTTCTCGTCGGGGATGCGGGCGCCGTCGATGAACAGCTCGTTGAACTCGCTCTCGCCGGTGATCTGGCGCAGCGGCCGGACGTGGACGGCGTCCTGCTCCATGTCCATGAGGAAGTAGGTCAGGCCCTTGTGTTTGGGCGCCTCGGAATCGGTGCGGGCGACGAGCATGCACCACTTCGAGTACTGGGCGGCGCTCGTCCACACCTTCTGGCCGGTGACGACCCACCCGTCCTCGTCCTTCACCGCGCGGGTCTTGAGGCTGGCCAGATCCGATCCGGCGTCGGGCTCGGAGAAGCCCTGGCACCAGATCTCCTCGGCGGTGAGGATCGGCGTGAGGTAGCGCTCCTTCTGGTCCGGCGTCCCCCAGGTCATGATCGTCGGCCCGGCCAGCAGCAGCCCCAGCACATTGGCCGGCAGCGGCGCACCCGAGCGCCCCAGCTCCTCGAAGAAGATCGCCGACTGCGTCAGCGTCGCCCCGCGACCGCCGTACTCGGGCGGCCAGTGCACCGCGGCCCACCCATCCCGGCCGAGCTCGCGCTGGAAGTCGCGACGCCAGGCGAAGTGGCCGTCCTCGCTCTCGGGCTCGCGCCCGGGATCGTGATCGGCCAGCCACGCGCGCAGCTCGTCGCGGAAGGCCAGCTCTCCCTCATCGAAGGTCAGGTCCATGGGCTCTCCTTCTCCCGGTTTGACGAAACGTGGTCGCGCCGGTGGATCGAGACGTCGCCGCGGCGGTGTCTCAATTGTCCGCCACCGCGATGCTGAACGCCGTCCGGTACTCGTCGCCGGGCTCGACCAGGTGCAGGCCGGTCCCGCTGCGCAGCGCGTCGGTGGGCGCCGTCATCGGCTCAAAGCAGATGAACTCCTGCCCTTTGGGGGCGAACACCTGGGCGTAGGAGAAGCCCTCGTCAAAGGTCACGGTCAGCGTCTGGGCCCCGGCAGACACGCTGAACTCTGGTGGCGCGGCAAGGCCGGCCAACCCGTCGTCCCAGCTCTGATCGCCCAGGCGGAAGACGCGAGGCTCCAGAGGCTCGGTCTCGCCGGTGGGGATCATGCGCTCGTCGAGCACGAGCCGCTGGGAGGCCCCCAGCGCGACCTGCCAGTCCGCGCGCGGCGCGTCACCGGGGGGCCGCAGGTAGGGGTGATAGCCGAACGACACCGGCACCGGGTCCTCGCCGGTGGGTCGCAGCGTGGTGACGAGCTCGAGCCCGGCGTCCCCGGCGAGCACGTCGAGGCGCAGCTCGTGCGCGAAGGGGAACAGCTCCATGAGCTCGGGCGCGCTCCAGTCCAGCCGCGCGCTGACGCGATCCTCGGCGCCGGTCTCGGCCAGCTCCCAGCTCAGCAAGCCGGGGAGCGCGCCGTGGATCGGCAGTCCGTTGGGATCGACTGCGAAGCGACCGTCGGGGTCGGGCAGCGTCACCTGCTTGCCGGCGGCGGCATAGCGCGGCTGCGCCAGGCGATTGGCCCAGGGGTGCAGCAGCGGAATTCCCATCGTCTGTCCATGGCGGGCGTAGGCCTCCAGCCCGTGCCCGGTGTGCAGGAGCTCGACCCCTCCCACGGTGAACGAGTGGCAGACCATGTTGGCGCCGGGCGCAAACTGCGCTCGCACGGTGCCGCCCGGAGACACGATCCCCACCGACCCATAGCCATCCATCGAGGCCATCCCTCAGAGCATCGCACGCCGGGACCCGCGCGCGGCCGCTGCCTGAGAAGATGGCGCCAGATGGCCGCGCCCCGCATCGTCATCGTCGGCGCCGGCTTTGGCGGTATCTCGGCCGCCATCGAGCTGCGCCGGCACGGCTTTGGCGACATCACCATCCTCGAGGCCGCCCCCGATCTCGGCGGCACCTGGTTTCACAACAGCTACCCCGGCGCGGCCTGCGATGTTCCCTCTCACCTGTACTCGTTCTCCTATGAGCAACGCCGAGACTGGTCGCGGCTGTGCTCGCCCCAGGCCGAGATCCTGAGCTACCTCCGTGCCGTCGCGGACGAGTACGGCGTCACCGGCTCAATCCGCTTCTCACAGCGCGTCGCGGAGTGTGCCTTTGACCCGGGGCGGGGAGCATGGTCGGTCGAGACCGAGGCGGGAGAGCGCCATGAGGCGGACGCGCTGATCCTGGCCACGGGACAGCTCAGCCGGCCCTCGGTCCCGGCGCTCCCCGGCCTGGAGAGCTTTGCCGGCCACAGCTTTCACTCGGCGCGCTGGGATCACGGCTACGACGTGACCGGCCGCCGCGTCGCCGTCGTCGGGACCGGTGCCTCCGCCGTCCAGTTCGTGCCCGAGGTGGCGCGCAGGGCGGCTCACCTCAGCGTGTTCCAGCGCAGCGGCAACTGGTTTCTGCCACGGCGCAACCGGGTGTACTCGCCGCTGGTGCGCGCCGCCATCCGCCGTGTCCCCGGGCTCCAGGGGCTGCGCCGCAGCTTCCTCTTTCAGTACTGCGAGAGCCTCACGCTGGCCATCCGCCAGCCGCGCACCGTCGGGCGGCTGGTGGGGCTGCGCTCGGCGGCGTTCATGCGCCGCCAGCTCGCCGACCCCGACCTGCGCCGCCGCGCGTGGCCCGACTACACGTTCGGCTGCAAGCGGATCCTGTTCAGCTCCCACTATTTGCCCACGCTGGGGCGCCCCAACGTCGAGCTCGTCACCGAGCCCGTCGCCGAGGTGACTGGGACGGGGTTGCGCACCGCCGACGGGCGCGAGCATCCGGTCGACTGCATCATCTGGGGTACGGGCTTCAAGGCCACCGAGTTCGTCGCGCCGATGCGCGTGCGTGGCGCGGCCGGCGAGACGCTGGAGCACGTGTGGAGCGACGGCGCCCACGCCCACCTGGGCATGTCGGTCCCCGGCTTCCCCTCGATGTTCCTGATGTATGGGCCCAATACCAACACCTCGGGCGGCTCGATCATCTTCTACCTGGAGGCGCAGGCGTCCTACCTCCGCCAGGCGCTCGAGCACCTGCGGGGCGGCGGCCACCGCGTGCTCGAGGTGCGCCGCGACGTCGAGGCCGCCTCGGACCGGGAGCTGCAGACGCGCTTTGCCGGCACCGCATGGACGGGGTGCGACTCCTGGTACCGCGACCGCAACGGGCGGATCGTGGCCAACTGGCCCGGCTACATGCGCGAGTACATGGAGCGCACCCGGACCTTCGCGGCAGCCGAGTACGTGTTCACCTAGCGCGGCTGCCCCGCGGTGGCTGCGGGCTCAGGCGTGCACCTGTACCGGCGCGCCCGGCGCGGCGGCCCGCAGCGTCTCCAGCCGGTCGACGTCGGCCAGGGCGGGGAACAGCCGCCGCCAGCTCAGCGCGATCAGCATCGTCATGATGCCGCCGCCCACCACGGCCGGCACCGCTCCGACCAGCGCCGCGGCCACGCCGGACTCGACGTATCCGAGCTGGTTGGAGGCGCTGATGAAGACCATCTCCACCGGGTGCATGGCGATGACGGACCCGGCCGCCGCGCTCTAACGTCGGGGACATGCCCGACGCACTCCACACCCCCCGGCTCCGGCTCGACCCCTGGACTGACTCCGACGCCACGCTCCTGGGCGACCTGGCGCGCACGCCGGCGGTGATGCGCCACATCGGCGACGGCGCGACGTGGAGCGACGCCCGCATCCATGGTGTGGCCGCCCGGATGGACGTGCACTGGCGCGAGCACGCCTTCGGCTGGCGCGTCGCCCGTCTGCACGACGGAACGCCCGTCGGCCTGATCGCCCTCAACTTCGCCGGCGAGGGCGCCGGTGTGGACGCGGGCGAGTATGAGATCGGGTGGTGGCTGAGCCCGAGCGTGTGGGGCCGCGGCCTGGCCCGGGAGGGCGCTGTCGCCGTGCGCGACGAGGCCTTTGCCCGCGTCGGCGCCCCGAGCATCGTGGCGCGGATCGCGCCGGCCAACACCGGCTCGCTCGCAGTCGCCGCCGCCATCGGCCTTCGTCACGAGTCTGAGAGCACCGGGCGCGGCGGTGAGACGATCGCCGTGCTGCGCCTGAGCGCCGAGTCCTGGCGGCCCGGCCTCAGCTCGGCCCCCGGCTCGCCTCCAACAGCTCGGCCAGGCGCACCAGCTTGACCCGGGGGCGGCCGCTCGGCTCGCCCAGGCTCGACTCGTAGGCGTCGATCATCTCCCAGCCCGCCCAGGTGACATGGCCCGGAACGCGCTCGGTCAGCCAGGCGGCCACCGCGTCCGGATCCGACAGCTCACGGGACGGCTGGGACAGCGCGCCGGCCTCAACGTCCTCGAGGATCCGCGCCACCGTGTCGGCGGCGTCCTTCTTGTTGGTGCCGATCACCCCGGTCGGCCCGCGCTTGATCCAACCCACCGCGTACTCGCCGCGGCAGACGCCGTCGTCGTCGCAGACCCGGCCGCCCTCATTGCGGATGAGGCCGCGGCGCTTGTCGAAGGGGATCCCGGCCAGCGGCGTGCCGCGGTAGCCGATCGACCGCAGCACCAGTCCGCACTCGATCAGCTCGGTCTCCCCGGTCGGCTCGGGCCGCACCCGGCCGTCCTCGCTGGTGACCAGGCGGTTGACGGCGACGCGCACGCCGGTCACCGGACCTTCCTCACCCTCGCCCAGGATCTCCAGCGGGGAGCGCAGGAAGCGCAACTCCAAGCGGTGGGACTTGCCCGCGGGCTCGCGCTGGGCGTAGTCGCGCAGGATCTCGACGTTGCGCCGCTTGGTGGCGTCGGCGTCCGGTGCAAGCTCGACGCCCTCCAGCTGGGCGGGGTCCACGATCACGTCGGCGCGCTCGAGCTCACCCAGCTCGCGCAGCTCCGGGTTGGTGAAGGCGGCCTCCGCCGGCCCCCGGCGCCCGAGCAGCACCACCTCGGTCACCCCGGCCATGCCGAACGCCTGCAAGGCGTGGTCGGCGGTGTCGGTGGGGGCGAGCTCGCGCGGGTCGAGCACCAGCATCCGCGCCACGTCGATTGCGACGTTGCCGTTGCCGATGACCACCGCCCGGCCTCCGTTGAGGTCGAACATGTGGTCGGTGAAATGCGGGTGGCCGTTGTACCAGGCCACGAACTCCGTCGCCGCATGAGACCCGGGCCGGTCCTCGCCCGGGATCCCCAGGCGATTGTCGGTCGAGGTACCGATCGCGTAGATGACCGCGTGATAGCGCTCCAGCAGCTCCTGCGGCGAGACGTCGATGCCCAGAGACACGCCGCCGAAAAAGCGGAACGACTCGTGCGAGGCGGTCTTGGCGTACACCCGCGTCACCGACTTGATCTTGGGGTGATCGGGCGCCACCCCCGCGCGCACCAGCCCGTAGGGCGTCGGCAGCGCGTCGATCACGTCCACCCCGAACCCGGCCTTGAGCAGCGCGTCGGCGGCGTAGAACCCCGACGGGCCGGCACCGACGATCGCCGCCCGGTTCACCGACCCACGGTCTCCGTTCCCGGGGCCAGGTAGCGCCGGCGCAGCGCTTGGTAGTCCTCGACGGCCATCGCCGACCAGCGCGCCGCCGACCCCGACAGCGCCTTGCGCTCGGTCACCGGCACGCCCGCGGCGAGCACCCCGGGGGCCACCCTCATCCGCTCGGGCACCACCCCACCGGCGGCGATCATCGTGCGCTCGCCCACGTGGGCGTGCTGCAGAACGCTCGCCCCCATGCCGATGACCGCGCCGTCCTCGACGGTGCAGCCCTCCAGCAGGGCGCCGTGGCCCACCGTGACCTCGTCGCCGATGAGCGTGGGCAGCTCGATGGCGCAGTGGATGACCGCGGTGTCCTGGATCGAGCAGCGCTCGCCGATCTCGATCCGGCTCAGATCGCCGCGCAGGACTGCGCCGAACCACACGCTCGAGCGATCGCCGACATGGACGTTTCCGATGAGGACCGCCGTGGGCGCCAGGAACACGTCCGCGCCGATGGTGGGGCGCATGCCATCGAGCTCGATGAGGTGGGCCATGCCCCCGAGCCTAGTGCGCGGTCGGGAGGGCTCACGACGCGTCGAGCCCGGGCGCCCCGGCCCCGGCTGCGACGGGGAGGCGGGCCTGGCCGCGCGGGGTCCAGCGGGCCAGCCCCACCCCGGCCAGGCAGAGGATGCCGCCCGGCACCGCGATCACCGGCGGCACCTCGCCCAGGATGGCCCAGCCGAGCAGGACGGCGATCGGCGGGACCAGGTAGGTCGTCGAGCCCAGCTTGCCCGCGTCGGTGCGCGCCAGCGCGTAGGCCCAGGTGGAGAAGCCGATCGCCGTCGGCACCAGACCGAGGTAGACCGTCCACACCAGTGCGGACCCATGCGCGCGGCCGATCTGATCGACCATGGCCGGCGCGTAGGGCAGGCAGCACAGCGCGCCGATCGCGCACGCCAGCCACGTCACCGCCAGCGGCGATCCGTAGCGCAGGGCCGGCTTCTGGGCCACCACACCCACGGCATAGACGACGGCCGCGACGACGCACAGCGCTGCCCCCCAGCTCGCATTCAGCCCGTGACGCGACGTGCCCACGGCGATGAGGGCGACGCCCGTGAAGGAGACGATGCACCCGGCCACCAGCCACCGGCCGATCCCCTCCTTCAGCGCCCGGCCGGCCAGGATGGCGATGAACAGCGGCGCCACGTTGACCAGCAGCGACGCCGTACCCGCGTCCACCCGTCGCTCGGCGGCGTTGAGGGCGACGTTGTAGGCCCCGAACCACAGCACCCCGCACACCACCACGCCCCGCAGGCCGGGCCGGCCCACCATCGGCGGGCGGCGGATCAGCATCATCGCCCCCAGGGCGGCGCTGGCCACCAGCAATCGCGCCAGGGCCAGCGGCCCCGGGGCGAGCTCCCGGCCGGCGTAGCGGATCCCCACAAACGCCGAGGCCCACAGGCAGACGGTGAGCAGCGCGGCGAACAGGGCCAGCCGCCGGGCGGCCGGCGGCGCTTGGATGTGGGCGGGGGCGACGGCCATCCTCTGCATTCAAACGCGCCGGGGTCTCGGATCGTGACCTCCCCGCACGCGATAATCCTCACCACACGCCGGCAGCTGTCCGGCCCGACAGGAGGAGCCCATGACCGTACGCCACCTCTCCCGTCCGCACCCGCGGGTGCGCCGCACCGTCCTCGCGCTCTGCGCCGTCACCGCTGCCGCCGTCAGCGCGCTGTCGGTGGCCGCCGTCCCGTCGGCCGGCGCCGCCCCCCCCGCCTGTCGCACCGGCGGCCTGGTGATCTGGATGGACACGCAGGGCAACGGAACCGCCGGCACCATCTTCTACACGCTGAACCTCACCAACCTCTCCGGCCACACCTGCACCCTGCGCGGCTTCCCCGGGGTCTCGGCCGTCAACCTGCGCGGATCGCGGCTCGGCCGGGCCGCCGCCCGCGACACCGGCCAGACGGTGAGGACGATCACGCTCGCCGCGGGCCGCACGGCCCACGCCACGCTGGGGATCGTGGACATCGGCGTCCTGCCCACCTCGAGCTGCCCGCCGACCACAGCGGCGGGACTGCGCGTGTTCCCGCCCAACCAGACGACGTCGAAGGTGATCCCGTTCCCGTTCGCGGCGTGCGCGAGAGGCGGCGCCACCTTCCTGCGCATCCGGCCCGTGACGCGCTGAGCCGCGGCGCCCGCGGGTGGCGCCGCGCGGCGCCACCCGCGCCCGGGCGCCTCAGCCGCGAGTGAACCCCAGGATGAGCTGCGCGGTCTCGGTGGGCACGTCGAGCTGCGGGCAGTGGCCCACGCCGTCGAGGATCACCCAGTCGGCGTGGGGGAAGCACTCGTCGCGGTACCGGATGGCGGCGCGGGGCCAGGGCAGCAGCCGGTCGGCGCTACCCCAGATGAAGCGCACGGGGCACGTGACCCGCTCGGCGTCGAGGGCCCACCCGTGCGCGAGGGCGTAGTCGATGAGCGCCGGGGCGCCCTCGCATCCGGCCACCCCGCGGATCTGGTGGGCGATGAGCTCGGCGGGGATGTGCTCGAAATGGGTGGTGATGAACTGGGTGGCCTGCCGGCGCCCCCGCGGCGAGGCCGCGATCGCGTCGGCGTGCGGGACCGCGGCCTTGACGAGCTCCCGGGTCGTGACGAAGTGGGCGAGCGTCTCCCTGTGGGAGTCGTCGTCCCGCGCCCAGCCACCCGCCGGGGCCAGCGCCACCACCGTCCGGGCCCGGCCGCGGGCCGCCAGCCGTAGCGCGACGTGCCCGCCGAGCGAGTTGCCCACCACGTGCGCCAGATCAAACCCGGCGTCGTCCATGGCGCCCTCGACTGCTTCGGCCAGGCTGTCGTCGTGCGGGTGGTCGGGCAGCGGGGGCCCGCCCGCGTGGCCGGCGAGCGTGACCGCCAGGACGTCGTGGCGCGCCTGAAGGGCGGGCAGCACCAGCTCCCAGGTCCGCCAGGTGTCGGTGAATCCATGCACCAGCACGAGCGGCGGGCCCGTTCCGCCGCGCTGCTGGGAGGTGAAGGTGCCGTTCAAGAGGGCGCGAACGCTACCTGTAGCCTTTTCCCACAGCTCGACACAGGATGGGACCCATGACTGAAGCGCCGCCGCTCTCGATTCGTCTCCTCATCTCCTGGCTCACGAACGCGCTGGTGCTGGGGGTGGTGACCCTCCTGCTCTCCGACGTCAGCTCGAAGAACTTCGGCTCGCTGCTCTTGGCCGCGGCTGTCTTCGGCGTCCTCAACACGCTGTTCAAGCCGCTGCTGCGGTTGATCACCTTGCCGCTCGCGCTGCTGACGCTCGGCATCGCTTGGTTCTTCGTGTCGATGCTCATGCTCGACCTCACCGACGCCATCGTCTCCGGGTTCCACATCAACGGGTTCTGGACCCTGGTCTGGTCCACGGTCATCGTCTGGCTCTTCAACCTGGTGTTGGACTTCACGCCGGGCCCGTGGCAGATCAGCGGCAAGCGGGGGCGGATCAACCGCCGCTACGGCCGCCGCGCGGTGCGCGAGGGCTAACGGTCAGCAGCCGTCCACGCCGCAGGACTCGCCGTCGAGCCCGGCGACCGGGACCGGTGCGCGGCTCTCCCAGCCCTGGCGCAGCAGGCTGAGCAGCGCCTCGGGCGGATGGGCGCCGGCGGCGCCGAGCCGGCGGTCCACGACGAACGTGGGCACGGCGCTGATGCCGAAGCTGTGGGCGGTGCGCTCGTCCTCGCGCACCTCCTCGGCGTAGCGGTCGCTCTCGAGGGTCTCGAGGACCTCCTCGGCGGGGAGTCCGACCTCGTCGGCCAGGCGCGCCAGGGTGGCGTGGTCGGAGATCAGCCGGCCCTCGCTGAGGTAGGCGTGCAGCAGGCGCTCCTTCATGGCGTCCTGCAGGCCATGCGTCTCGGCCAGGTGGACGAGGCGATGCCCGTCAAAGGTGTTGCCGGCGCGAGCGATGTCGAAACGGAAGGCCAGCCCGTCGCCGGCGGCCGTCTCGGTCATCTGCCGCTCGGCCTCGTGAGCCTGCTCGACGCTCATCCCGTACTTGCGCGCCAGGTGCTCGGCGCGATCGCCCTCGCGCTCGGCCGGTGCCTCGGGATCGAGCTCGAAGCTGCGCCACGTGACCTTGACCTCATCGCGGTGCTCGAACTCGGCCAGGGCCGCCTCGAAGCGGCGCTTGCCCACGTAGCACCAGGGACAGGCGACGTCTGACCAGATCTCGATGTCCATTCGGTGCCTCCTTGAAGTTGACTGCGCAACGATTCTAGCCGCGGTCTCCGAGGACGGCGGGGCGCTGCGCGGCGTTTACGACGGGCAGGGAGGGGATGGGTGCGGGCCGCACCGGTGAAAGCCTCGAGCGCGCCCTTCCCCGCGCTTCAGGCGGCCGCCACCGTTCTCGGGGAGACCCACCGCCTCTCGGGGCGACGCATTGACAGCTCACGTCGCACGGTGGCTTCTTTTCGACCGCGCGATCTGACGAGTCAACCTGACCCGCGATCCACGACACACGCCCAGAAAAGGCGCGGTGTGCGATCCCAGGAGTCAAAGAACGTGGAGATTGCGGCACAAAGGCCGCGCGGCCGGCACAAAGGCCCGCGCGGGCGCCACAACCAACCGCTCAGTCAGCCCCCAACCCGTGCTCCAGCGCCCCCTTGACCCCGGCGTCCACGGCGTTGAGCCGGTAGAGCGCCAGCGCCTCCGGCGACGCGAACCGGCCCCCGGGCGCCGACGCCGCCCCGTGGTGGCACAGCACGCAGTGCAGCAGCGCCAGCCGGCGCCCCTCATCGAGGATCCCGGCGGTGCGCTCGGACAGGATCTGCTCGCAGATGACGAGATGGCCCAGCAGGCGACCCTCGTCGGTCAAGCCGATCTCGGCGCCGTAGGTGAACTCGCGGGTGCGACCGAGATCGTGGGTGAGCGCGGCGCAGATGAGCAGGTCGGAGTTCAGGCCCGGATGCAGCTGGCAGGTCTCATGGGCGAGCGTGGCCACCGCCACCGTGTGCTCGAGCAGGCCCCCGAGGTAAGCGTGGTGACCGGCGCGGCTGCACGGCGCCCGCCGCCACTGCGCCCGCAACGGCTCATCGTCGAGCAGGCGGCGCAGAAGGGCCTGGAAAGAGCGGTCGTAGACCTCTCTGGCCAAATGCTCAAGGAAACCGTCGAGCTCGTCGATATCGCGGTAGGCCGTAGGCAGGAACCGAGCGGGGTCGATCCCGTCATCCGCGGCGATCCGGGCGATGTCCGACACCTCGAGGGTGAGCTCATCGCGAAACCGCTCCACCCGGCCGCGGACACGGACGAGATCGCCCCGCTCGAAACGCCCGGCCAGGCCGTCGGCGCCCTGGAAGGCCCGGGCGGGCAGCGCGCCGGTGCGGTCACGTAACTCGAGGGCCAGATAGGGCGAACCGCTGCGGGTCATCAGGCGGTCCTTGCGGGTGCAGGCGAAGATTCCGTCGACGTCCTGCCCGGGCCGCAGGACGCTGATCGTGGGGGCGGTGCTGCCGTCAAGCGCCATGAGCGCATGATGTACGGTGGTTCGGATGCAGCCGTTGCAATGGGAGCACCGTCCCGACGGGCTTCGGGCCCCCGCGTTGATCTGCGCCTTCAAGGGCTGGAACGATGCCGCCGACGCCGCTTCCAGCGCGATCACCTACGTCGGCAGCGCCCTCGGCGCCGAGCGTTTTGCCACGATCGATCCCGAGGAGTTCTACGACTTCCAGGCCACGCGCCCCCGGGTCAAGATGGTGGAGGGTCAGACCCGCGAGATCGTGTGGCCGGCGGTGGAGCTCTTCGAGGCGAGGGTGCCGCGGGCGCCGCGCGACCTCATCCTCCTCACCGGCTCAGAGCCGTCGTTTCGCTGGCGCACCTTCTGCCAGCTCGTCGTGGAGCTGGCCGAGGCGCTGGGCGCCCAGCTGGTGGTCACCCTGGGCGCGCTGCTGGCCGACGTGCCCCACACGCGGCCGGTGTCCGTCACCGGGCTGAGCTCCGACCAGGCCCTGGTGGCGCGGCTGGGGCTGGCCCC
The DNA here is from genome assembly GCA_036497165.1 of Solirubrobacteraceae bacterium. Classification (GTDB taxonomy): domain Bacteria; phylum Actinomycetota; class Thermoleophilia; order Solirubrobacterales; family Solirubrobacteraceae; genus Palsa-465. The sequence continues at coordinate 461 of DASXJW010000090.1, read as the reverse complement.
CTCCTCCTACGAGGGCCCGACCGGGATCGTCGGCATCCTGCACGCGGCCTGCCAGCAGGCCGGACTGCCCTCGGCCAGCCTGTGGGCGGCGGTGCCCCACTACATCGCGGCCACGCCCAATCCCAAGGCGGCCCTGGCCCTGGTGCGTAAGCTCGAGGGCCTCGTCGGCGTGGCCGTGGACGGCTCCGAGCTCGAGAGCGCCTCGGCCGACTACGAGCGCCAGGTCAACGTGGCCGTCCAGTCAGACCCCGACGTTCAGGCGTTCGTCGAACGCCTCGAGCAGGCGGCCAGCGACGAGCCCGACGACTCCCCCACCGCGCTGCCCTCGGGCGAGACGATCGCACGCGACCTGCAGCGCTTCCTGCGCCAGCGCGGCGGCGAGGCGCCAGAGGCCCAATAACCCCGGCGCCCCGCCGCGGCTCAGCGCTCGGCGGCCGGGCACACCAGCCGGTAGTCGCACA
>DASXJW010000089.1:0-16096 GCA_036497165.1 Solirubrobacteraceae bacterium | reverse complement strand
GGTGGACGGAGATCACCGCCGCTCGCCTGATCAAGGACATGCGCGAGTGCGGTCCGGCCCCGGTGCCTGAGCGCCAGGCCGCCTAGCCGCTTCCGGCGTTCCGGCGCGGCCCGCTCCACGCCACGACCGGAGTGGTCGAGGTCAACCAACGACCATTCTGACTCCTCACGTCACACACGGCGCGGTTTTCGAGCGTGTGATCCGGATTCGCGGTCATGTTGACTTCTCCGATCACACGCCTCGAACAGCCTGACCGTGTGATCTCTGATGTCAGCGCCTCGGACCCGGCCGCCTTCATCGCTCTGTAGATAGCTCAGCTCAGCGCGCCGCTCGGTGGTGCGTCAGCCACTCCGCACGCCGCCCCCAGCGCCTGCGCGAGCGCGTCGACCTCCTCGGGGGTGGTATCCCACGAGCACATGAGACGCTCCTCCCCGGTGGCCTCGTTCCAGGTGTAGAAGGGCCAGCGCGCCCGCACGGCGTCGGCCGCCTCGCGCGGCAGCACGGCGAACACGCCGTTGGCCTGCACCGCCTGCGTGATGGTGACCCCGGGGATCGCCCCGATCGCGTCGGCCAGGCGAGCCGCCATGGCGTTGGCGTGCGTGGCGTTGCGCCGCCACAGGTCCCCCTCGAACATGGCGACGAACTGGGCGGCGAGGAAGCGGCCCTTGGAGGCCAGCTGGAGCGTCTGCTTGCGCAGGTAGCGCGCCCCCTCGGCCAGCGCCGGGTTCAGGAAGACCACGGCCTCGCCCAGGACCATGCCGTTCTTGGTCCCGCCGAGGCTGAGGATGTCGACACCGGTCTCAGCGGTCAGAGCGCCCAGACCGCAGCCCAGCGCGGCGGCGGCATTGGACAGGCGCGAGCCGTCCATGTGCAGCACCAGACCCAGCTCGTGGGCGGTGTGCACGAGCGCGGCGATCTCCTCGGGGGTGTAGCGGGTTCCGAACTCGCTGCTCTGGGTAATCGTCACCAGCCGGGGCTGGACGGCATGCTCGTCGCCGCGGCGCGTCACGCGCGCGCGCACGTCATCGGGGGTCAGCTTGCCGTCGGGCGCGGGGGCGGTGAGGAGCTTGACGCCGGCGATGCGCTCGGGCGCGCCGCCCTCGTCGACGTTGACATGGGCGCTCTCGGCGCAGATCACCGCCTCCCAGGGCCGGCAGACGGCGCGGATCGACACGACGTTGGCACCCGAGCCGTTGAAGACCAGCAACGACTCGGAGGCGGCCCCGAAGTGGGCGCGCAGGATGTCCTGGGCCCGCGCGGTCCATGGATCGGCCCCATAGGAGACGGCGTGTCCCTCGTTGGCTGCGGCGAGCGCGGCCAGCACGTCTGGGTGCGCGCTTGCGTAATTGTCGGAGGCGAAGGACTTCACCGATGCACGAGCCTACGCAAACTCTCCCGACAGGAGCGGCGCAACCTTTGCCCCGGCATGATGTTCTAAGCGTCATCGAGTCCCGGCGACGCAGCTCAGGCAGCAGGACCCAGCCGCTTACGCCGGCCCTGGCGGGCGACGATTTGCAACTCTTCGGGGCGGCCGCGCCATTATCTGAAGCGCGCCCGCAGCGAGGACCGGATGCGGCCATTGCAGCCATGCCCCACTGCCCGCGTCGACCGACAGCCACCTCGAACCCCGCCACGCGCCTGGCGATCCTGCTGGCGACGCTGATCGCGACCATCCTCCTCCCGGGCGCGGCGCTCGCCTCTCCGGCGGGCACGGCAGTCACCCTCCACGGCTATCGCGTTCACGTCCCGGCCGGCTGGCCGGTCTACCGGCTCGCCACCCGCCCGGCCACGTGCGTCCGCTTCAACCGGCACGCCGTGTACCTCGGAACGCCGAGCGCCCGACAGAGCTGCGCCGCCGCGGCGGCGGGCCGCACCGAGGCGATCCTCGTGCAGCCGCTGGCCGGGCCCGCGAGCCAGGTGCTGCGCGCCACCGCCGCGGCCGGCACCGGCGACGGCGGCGCCGAGGCGCAGATCGTCGATAGCGCCCATCGCGTGCTCGTCACGGCCACCTGGAACCGCCGCCCCGCCCTCATCCGCCGCGCCCTGGGCGTTGCCTCCCTCTCCACCGCGGTGCGCCGGGCGGTGCGCCTGCGGCCGCGCTCCGCGGTGGCGGCCGCCGGCGCGGGCGTGCACACCCAGGCGCTGACCCGTGCCACCGCGCCCGCCCCCGCCACTCCGGCCGGGCCGGGGCAGATCTACACGGGAACTGGCTTTGACGCCTGCAGCACTCCCAGCACCACGACGATGGCCGACTGGGGCTCCAGCCCCTACCGCGGCATCGGCATCTACATCGGCGGGGCCAACATGGCCTGCTCACAGCCCAACCTCTCGGCGGCATGGGTGAGCCAGGAGTCGGCGGCCGGCTGGCACATGATCCCCATCTACGTCGGGCTGCAATCGCCGTCCAACTCCTGCGGCTGTGCCGGCATCACCCCGGCGACGGCGAGCACCCAGGGCACGCAGGCCGCGCAGGACGCGGTGGTCGACGCGCAGGCGATCGGGATGGGCGCCGGCAACCCGCTGTACTTCGACATGGAGGCCTACAGCCGGACGAGCACCAACACGTCCGCCGTGCTGGCCTTCCTCGAGGCCTGGACCGCCGAGCTGCACGCCAATGGTTATCTGTCGGGGGTCTACTCCAGCGACGCCTCGGGGATCGAGGACCTGGTGGCCCAGCAGGGCACCGGCTACGTCGAGCCCGACGAGCTGTGGATCGCCAACTGGAACGGCCAGCAGACGACCGCCGACTCCAACGTCCCGGCCCAGTACTGGGCCGGCCACCAGCGGCTGCACCAGTACCAGGGCGCCCACAACGAGACCTACGGCGGCGCCAAGATCAACATCGACGGCGACTACCTCGACGCGGCGACCGCGGCAGCCGGGACCGGCTCGGGCGTGGACGCGACGCCGACGCCCGCCCCCACCCCGTCGCTGCGCGTCACCGCCGGCCCCGACGGGAGCACGAACCTCACGCCGACGTGGTCCGGCGCCACCGGCGTCGTGTCATGGCAGCTGATGGGCAGCTCGAGCCCGACCTCGTTCACCTGGACGGGACCGAGCGTCGCCGCCGGGGCGCGACTGCCCGTGGTGACCAAGAACTCCCTTCCCTACTGGGAGGTCGAGGCGATCGGCGCCGGGGGTCAGGTGCTCGGTACCTCCCCTGCCGTCGCCACGCCCGCTCACGTGATGATCTTCGGCCAGAGCGCGTTCGCGCCGCGGACCGGCCTCGGCGCCGTCCCGGTTGGGTGCCTGGGCATCGCGAGGTGTGCCGTCACCACCACGATCTCCTCCGGTCGCACGACGTACGCCACCACCAAGCGAGAGTTCATCGCCGCGGGCGGCGGCCTGGCCTACTTCAAGCTGTCGGCAACGGCGCAGAAGGCGCTCCAGCACGCCCATAACCACCAGCTGGCGGTCAACGTCACGGTTCGCAGCACGACCGGCGCCAAGGCGACGCGCAAGCTCACCCTCAGCTCCTTCACCACCCGCAACCCGAGCCCGGCGCGCAGCGGCGCGCAGGCGTCGCAGCTCAAACTCATCGGCACCACCGAGTTCGTGTCCCACGGCTGGGTCGGCGGCATTCTCGTCGCCTGCATCGGCGCCGGGCCGTGCCAGGCCACGATCACCCTCATGGCCGGGCGCACCCGGGTGGCCACGACCAGCCTCCAGACGATCGGCGCGGGCGAGCTCGGCTACGTCAGCTTCTCGCTGACCAGCGCGGGCCACAGGCTGCTGACCAAGGCCAGGACCAACCAGCTGGGCACGACGGCCACCGTCACGACGCCGGTCGCGGCGGGCACCTCCGCGCCCGCTCCCACCGGCGGCGCCAGCGGCGGCGGCGGCGTCGGGGGCGCGACGTCCACGTCCAGCTCCAGCGCCACGACGGCGACCGCCAAGGCGCACCTCGCCCTCGTCGCCTTCCCGTAGGAGACGTCCACGCGCCACGGGACGCCGTAGGACCGTCTAGCGCTTGCCGGACACCGCGGGGCCGTCTAGCGCTTGCGAGACACCGCGCGCGGGCGGTTGCGCGGCGTCGGCAACGTGGCCTCGAGTCCATGCGCACAGGACCACAGGGCCTCGCGCACGGTGTCGACCGTCTCCGGCGGCAGGTCACCGAGCATGTCGGCCTCGATGGCGTCCATATCCCGGTCGCAGCGCTCCAGGATCCTCAGACCCTTCGGGGTGACCGAGGCGCGCAGGACCCGCCCGTGGTTCGGGTCCGGGCGCCTGCGGATGAGACCGCGCCGCTCCAGGGCGCCGATGACCAGGTTCATGGCCTGCGGCGTCACGAACGCCCAGCGCGCCAGCTGGGCGCAGGAGAGGCCGTCGCGATCGCGCAGCACGCTGAGGGTCACGTACTCCGTGGTGGTGATGGCGTGATCCGCCATGGCCTCGTCCAGGCGCAGGCGCAGACGGCGCTCCACGCGATAGATGAGATACCCGATGCGCGGGGCAGCGGGGAGTCTGACGGGGTGGGCGGCGGTGGCGCCATCCATGAGGCCAACAGTATCCATGCCACCGGCGGGGCCGCCACTCGTCTCATTGACAAGGTACTTGCGATTGCCTAGGCTGCCCCGCCACGTGGGTTTGCCGCTGCGGCGAGGCCCATCAGAGGCCGCTGCGTCGCGCAGCGGGCATCACAGCGAGAGAGGCGAGGACACGATGAGCGGACGTTCCCTGCGCCGGTACGGCGCGGGTCTGGTGGCGGCATGCGCGCTGGCTCTGGCGGCGGCCACCCCGGCCATGGCGGCATCGACTCACTACACCGGCACAACCTCTGACGGCGGAGGCTGGATCGCCGACGTGCCGTCGAATTGGAACGGCACCCTGTTGCTCTACAGCCACGGGTACGGCACGCTCAGTCCGCAGGACGCCCCCGACCCCGGCACCCAGGCGGCGCTGCTGGACGCCGGCTATGCCCTGGCGGGCTCGGGCTATGACCCCAACGGATCCCTCTGGGCGCTGGGCAGCGCGGTGCGCGATCAGTTCCAGACGCTGCGGACGGTGGAGAGGACGATCCTCCCCTCGCGTCCCAGCCAGGTCCTGGCCTTCGGCACCTCGATGGGCGGGCTCATCAGCGCTCTCGAGGACCAGCAGTCAAACGGCCGTCTCGACGGCGCGTTGACCACCTGCGGCATCGTCGCGGGCGGCATCCAGCTCAACAACTACCAGCTCGACGGCGAGTACGCGATCGACAGGCTGCTGGCCGGCGGCGCGGCCAAGCTGGTCAACTACACCAGCCAGACCGACGCCGTCAACGCCGCGGTCACCCTCAACGGCGCGGCGGCGCAGGCCCAGAACACCCCCGAGGGGCGCGCCCGCCTGGCGCTGGCCATGGCCCTGATGAACGTGACCACCTGGGCGCCCGGGCAGTCGATGCCCGGCGTCTATGACTACGCCACCCAGGAGCAGCAGCAGTACAACGAGGAGTTCGTCTCCAACCAGGTCATGATCTTCACCGAGACCGGCCGCCAGCAGATCGAGCTGGCGGCGGGCGGCAACGGCGGCTGGGACGCCGGCGTCAACTTCGCCAAGCTGCTCTCGCACTCGTCCTACTCCGCGGAGGTCCACGCGCTCTACCAGGCCGCCGGCCTGAACCTGCGCGATGACCTGAGCAGCCTGACCCAGGGCGCCAACATCCGGGCCAGCAACCGGGCGATCCGCTGGCTGCAGCAGACCTCGGTGCCCACGGGTCACCTGCAGGTGCCCGAGCTCGACCTGCACACCATCTCCGACCAGCTCGTCCCCGTCCAGCAGGAGAACTACTACCACCGCCTGGTCCGTCGTGCCGGTGACAGGGACCTCCTGCGCCAGGCCTTCGTCCAGCGTCAGGAGCACTGCAACTTCACGCCGGCCGAGTTGCTGGCAGGCGTGCAGGCGGTCCAGCATCGCGTCACCACCGAGCACTGGGATGCGGTGGCGCTGCCCTCGAGCCTGCAGACGGCAGCCACCGGACTGAATCTCGGCGGCGCCGCGTTCGCGCCGTTCTGGCCCGAGCGCCTGTCGGGCGACAACGGCCCGTTCAACCCGTTCACCGAGGGCAGCCGCCCGTAGCCCCGCGCCGAGTCGTCACAGGGCGGGGCCACCCTCGGCCCCGCCCGCGACTCACCATCTCCCCCTTCGCGTCGCCCCTCAGAGACAATGTCCGTGCGATGCCGACGCCCGAGCCCCAGTCGATCCTCGAGCCGCCGACCCCGTCGGCGATCTTCCTGGTGCTCGTCGCGGAGCCCGGTCACGAGGACGCCATCCGCGACGTCCTCGCCCAGGTCAGCGGACTGCGGCGCTCGGTCGGCTTCCGCATCCCGGAGGCGCGACTGAGCTGCGTCACCGGAATCGGCTCCTCGATGTGGGACAGCCTCTTCCACGGACCGCGGCCGGCCGGGCTTCACCCCCTCCCGGAGATCGCCGGCGACCGCCACGTCTCGGTGAGCACGCCCGGGGATCTGCTCTTCCACATCCGCGCCGCGCGCCTGGACATGTGCTTCGAGCTGGCCCAGCGACTCATCGAGCGGCTGGAGGGACACGCGCACGTGGTCGACGAGGTCCACGGCTTCCGCTCATTCGACGAGCGCGACCTGCTGGGCTTCGTCGATGGCACCGAGAACCCTGAGGGAGCGGCGGCGCCGGCGGCGGTGCTCATCGGAGCCGAGGATCCTCCCTTCGCGGGCGGCAGCTACGTGGTCGTCCAGAAGTACCTCCACGACCTCAAGGGGTGGGACGCCCTGGGCACGGAGGCCCAGGAGCGCGCGATCGGGCGCACCAAGCTGTCCAACCTCGAGCTCGACGACGACGTCAAGCCGGCCGATTCCCACGTCGCCCTCACCGTCATCGAGGACGAGGACGGGGAGGAGCAGCAGATCCTGCGCTTCAACATGCCGTTCGGTCGGGTGGGCGCCGGCGAGTACGGCACGTACTTCATCGGCTACGCCCGGGCACCGGCGGTCATCGAGCGGATGCTGTGCAACATGTTCGTGGGCAGTCCGCCGGGCACGACGGACCGCATCCTCGACTTCTCGGTGGCGGTCACCGGCACGCTGTTCTTCGTGCCCAGCTCAGACCTCCTCGACGATCCCCCGCCGCCGGGCGCGGCCGCGAGCGCGCAGACGGCGGCGGCGGGGCCGGCGGCGGCCGCCCCGCTCGACGACTCATTGCGCATCGGCAGCCTCAGGCCGCCGCGATAGCCGCCAGCGGCAGGGAGCGCACCTCGTCGCGGAGCGGGTCCTGCGGGGGCACCCACCACGGCTCCGCGGGCCGGACATGCAGACCCGCGACCCGCGTCAGCGAGGCGGCGTCGGCGCGCAGATCGGTTACGGCGGGGCGGTCGTCGTCGGCGCGTGTGACCAGCGACCAGCACCACAGCGGCGTGGGGTCGCGCACCGCGGCGACGCGCAGCCCGGCGGGCAGGCGCGCCTGGTGGCGCTTGGGCGACTCGAGCACGGGCGCGCCCAGACGCAGGCAGCGCTCATGAAAGCCGGGGCCGGCGATCCCGCCGTCATCCACGTGGACCACGCTCGCGCCGGTGTCGGCGGCGAACGCCTCGGCAAAGCGGTTCCAGGCATCCCAGGAGGTGAGGTCGGCGTCGACGAGCACCCGCAGGTCTGAGGCGCGCACCGTTCCCGCGGCGCCGCGCGCCGGCGTCACGGCGTGCAGCGGCTCGGGCCACAGCAGCCGGAGGTCGAGTCGGTCGTCGGGCTCCGGCGCCCAGGCGATGGCGGCATCCAGCGTGCCCCCGAGCACGCGTTCAACCTGGATGTGGCTGGGCATCACCCACTCGTCGATGCGCAGATCGGTGCGCACCGTCGTTGACAGCGCATCGGGCAGCCAGCTCACGTAGCCGAGCCGCACCGGCCCCGAGGCGCTGGCCAACCGGCGCTGCGCGGCGCCCGCCAGGGCCAGGATCTCCCGAGCATCGGGCAGCAGCTGCCGGCCGGCGGCGGTCAGCCGGACGTGGCGGCGATCGCGGACGAAGAGCTCGATCCCGACGCTGCGCTCCAGCGCCTTGATCTGCTGGGAGAGCGAGGGCCCGGCGATGGCCAGGCGCTGGGCGGCCCGCCCGAAGTGCAGCTCCTCGGCGACGGCGACGAAGTAGCGCAGCTGGCGCAGCTCCACCGTGCAAGCATACTCCCGTGATAGGCGCTGCCTACCAGCGAGACGCGATTGGTCGTGGACAGACGGGCATCTGCGAGCCACCATGGGGGTGTGACGTTCGCCCTTCCTAGCCTGAAGCTCCCGATCGTCCAGGCGCCCATGGCCGGCGGATCCTCCACGCCCGCCCTGGCCGCGGCGGTGGGCGACGCCGGCGGGCTCGGCTTCCTGGCCGCCGGCTACAAGGGCGTCGACGCCGTGGCGCAGGACATCGCCGCAGTGCGCGCCGCCACCGGTGCGCCGTTCGGCGTCAACCTCTTCTCGCCACCGGCCGTCGAGGCTCCGGCGGAGGCGGTGGCCGCCTACGCGAGCACCCTGGCCGCCGACGCCGCGAGCCACGAGGTGGCTCTGGGTGAGCCCCGCTTCGACGACGATGCCTACGCAGCCAAGCTCGACCTCGTCGTGCGCGAGCGGGTGCCGGTCGTCTCCTTCACCTTCGGCTGTCCTGCACCCGGCGCGGTGGCGGAGCTTCATCGCCACGGTATCGCCGTATGGGTCACCGTCACCGATCCCGCCGAGGCGCTCGAGGCCACCGCCGCCGGCACCGACGCGCTGGTGGCCCAGGGCACCGAGGCCGGCGGCCACCGCGCCTACTTTCGCGACGATGACGAACACGAGGAGTACGGCGTGCTCGCGCTGCTGCGCCTCCTGCGCGCGCAGACCGAGGCTCCGATCGTCGCCACCGGAGGACTGATGGACGGCCCCGGCATCGCCGCGGTGCTGGTGGCGGGCGCCGCGGCCGCACAGCTGGGCAGCGCCCTGATGCTCACGCCCGAGGCGGGCACGTCGGCCCCGCACCGCGCCCGCCTGTCCGTTCCGGGGACCACGCGTCTCACTCGCGCCTTCAGCGGCCGCCCCGCCCGCGGCATCGTCAACCGCTTCATGGAGGAGCACGACGCCGAGGCGCCGCGCGCCTATCCCCAGGTGCACCATCTCACCAGCCCGCTGCGCGCCGCGGCGCGTGCCCGCGGTGACGCTGACGCCATCAACCTGTGGGCCGGCCAGGGGCACGCCCTGGCGCGAGCCGAGCCGGCCGGAGCGCTCGTGCGACGGCTCGCCGCCGACGCCGAGGCCGCGCTGGAGCAGCGGCAGCGGCAGCGGCAGCGGGGCTAGGGGGTCTCGGGGGCGGCCGCGCTGGCCCGCACCACGCTGAGCACCTCGTCGTGCAGGACCCCGTTGCTGACCACGGCGTCCCTGGAGTCAAGGCGCGGCCGGCCGCGAAGATCCGTGAAGCGGCCGCCGGCCTCCTCCACGATGATCTTGGACGCCGCGTAGTCCCAGGCGTAGCCGCCTCCCGCCAGCGCGACGTCGGCCAGGCCGGCGGCGACCGTGAGGAAGCCGTGGCCCGCGTGGGAGCGGACCCGCGCCCCCCTCTGCGTCACGGCCGTGACCGGATCCCCGGGGATGTCCTCCGACAGCGTTCCTCGCCAGTCGTCGTTGACGACGGCGTCGGCCAGCCGCGCGGTCTGGGAGACCGTGATCCGCGCGCCGTCGTGAAAGGCGCCGTCGCCCCGGCTGGCCCACCAGCGCTCGGCCAGCGCCGGGACCGCGATGGCGCCGAGGACGACCTCGCAGGCGTGCTCGAGCGCCACGAACGTCATCCAGCCGGGGTCGCCGTCCACGAAATGGCTGGTGCCGTCGATCGGATCCAGGTACCAGCGCCACTCCGACGCTCCGCTCGCGCCGTACTCCTCGCCGAGGATCGCGTGATCGGGACGCCGTTCGGCCAGGCGGTCTCGCAGCGCCCGCTCGACGGCCTGGTCCACGTCGGTCACCGGCGAGCCGTCGGGCTTGATCGTGACCGTGAAGCGGCGGTCGCGAAAGCGCGGGGCGGCGATCGCGGCGGCCAGGTCGGCCAGTTCCAGGGCAAGTTCCAGGTCGGGGTTCATCGGCGGCAGTCTGCCACCCGCGAGACTGCCACCGAATTAGCGACTCAGGACACTTTAGGCTGCCGTCACCTCCAGCGTGTGCGGGCCGCCACCTCGCACCGCCACGGTCACCTCCGACCCGCGGTTGGTGTCGCGCACCTGCGCCCGGCGCACCGGCCGGCCGTCGAGGATCACCGACGCCGGCCGGGAGCCGGCGGGCAGCGTCTGCCCGATCTGCACCGACCGCAGCGCCAGCCGGTGCAGGGTCAGCTTGGTCGTGTAGCGGTGACCCGAGTGGGCGGCGAAGACGTCGATGGACCCGCCGGCCGTGCCCAGCCGGATGTTCGAGCCGGCCACGCTGGGCTGGCCACTGGGCACCTGCGGGACGACCTGGAGCGCGCCCTGGCCCAGGAAGGGCCGCACGCCGAGTTGCTGGCTGACCACCGGCCAGACGGTGCCGTAGTTGCCCCACGCCTGCATGACCATCGAGCGGCAGGTCCAGCAGCGGTTGATGTTGGCCGGGATGCCGGCTGACGGGTCTCCGTTGGGCGCGGACGGGAAGATCTCCGGCATGGCGCCGGGCATCTCGTCGGGGGTTCCGCCGGTGGCGGGCTCGGAGAACATCGTCTCGGCGTTGGCATCGGTGTAGCGCTGCTGCTGGGCCGGGCCCAGGCGGCCGTAGTTGCCCTCGCCCACGGCCTGGATGGCGGTCGTCAGCGAGAAGATCTCGAAGTCGCCCTTCTTGTCGGCCCCGCCGCCACAGGCCGTGTGGAACAGCCCGAGGCTCCCCGGGCGGTCTCCGCTGAAGCAGGGACTCTCGCGAGTGGCCAGGGCGGCCACGCCGTGCGCGCGGCTCGCCACGCCAGGCGTGACCTGGGTGCCGGTGGTCAGCGTCGCCTCCATCGGTACCTGATCGATCCAGTTCTTGAGATAGACCTGGGTGTTGCCGGGATCGTTGAGCGAATCGGCGTACTGCGCGACGGACGGGTCCCACCACGTCTGCTCGAACTGGGCGCGCAGCCGGTCGGCCAGGTGTGTGGCCCAGGTGGCGGTGGCGCCGTCGTGCTCGGCGCGCGCCATGTCGGCCAGGTCGTAGAGCCCGCGCATGTAGTAGACGCCGTTGTCGAGTTTCTCGGGGCCCATCCCGGGACGCTCCACGTTGCCCGAGCCCTCCGGCCACCCGTCGTGGTCCACGTCGTAGCGCTCGTCGATGGCGTGCATGTTGCGCTTGGTGAAGTCGTACATGCTGTCCAGGAAGCGCCGGTCCCCGGTCCAGCGCCACACCAGCGCCACGGCGCTCGGGAACTTGACCGTCTCGTCGGTGTTGAAGTCATTGGTCTTGGTGCCGTCGGCGGCCACCGTCTGGCTGTCGTGGCCGAAGTAGACCGAGCCGTCGGACACGGTCTCGTGCACGACGATGCCCGAGCGGGCGTTGAGGATGTCGGAGATATCGCGCAGCGCCCGCAGGTGATCCTCGATCGTCTGAAACTGACCCACCGCGACCGCTGGGAACGCGGTGTACTCCCCGTCGGTGGCGAAGATCCATGGGTAGTCGGGATAGCCCGCGCCGAACCAGCGCGCGTGTGGGACCGTGCCCAGCGGCGCCGGATACTGCGTGCCCTGGTTGGTCCAGCGGATCTGCAGGTTCGACGCCGACTGCGTCAGGTCGGCGAGGTTCTGCTTGCCCCAGCCGATCGCGTTCTGGAGCAGGCGGTCGCCGGGAAGCGCGACCACGGTGTTGGCGGCCAGCGCGTCGCGCGCGGCGATCTTGTCCTGAAGCTCAGCCTGCGGGTGGGCCAGCGCCGCGGCCAGCTGGGACTTGGCGTCCGAGAGGCCCTGGTCTGAGCCGGCCACCGCGATCCACAGCGTGGTCGAGCCATGCGCCGGGACGGTGACGCTGTAGTTCAGCTGCCCGCCCGTGCCCCGGCCGTATGGCCCGTCGTCGCACGCGCTCGGCGGCGAGGTGCCGTCGCTCGCGGCGCACGTCGTCCCGGTCTGGGGACCGCGGAAATTGCCACCGGTGGCGGCGGCCGTCCCGGACGCGGGGGTCCGGTTGGAGGCCACCAGCGCCGCGTAGTGATGAACGGGCGCCCCGCCGCCGACGGTTCCGTCGTCGGTGAAGACGAGCGCGCCGTCCTGGAAGGCGCCCTGGTCGGGAACGTTCGTGTTCTCGTTGGGCGTGGTGGAGCCCCATGGGTAGGCCCCCATCAGCTCGGAGTGGGAGTCGACGTTCACCGTGACCGTCTTGGCTGCCCCGGGATCGGTCAGGGTCAGGCCGAAGAGGACGGCGCGGGCTGCGTCCGGTGCGAAGTCGGTGCGCTGAAGCTGGAGTCCGTCGGTGGCCGGCAGGTCATAGCGCGTGTAGCCCCAGCCGCTGGTGAATCGCGTCGCGGGGCCGATCCAGGCTCCATCGAGCCCGAACCACACCCCGTCCACGAGCTTGAGCGGCGGCGCCCAGACGCCGCCCATCTCCCCCGTCGTGTGCCAGCCGTTGGCGTAGAAGCGCCCGTTCTCGAACCCCTCGGCATACGAGCGCTGCCCCGCGGCCACCTCGCGGCGGTCCTGCAGCCGGTTGGTCGTCGACAGCTCGGCCGCGCCGGCCTGGGCGCACGCGAATCCGGCCACGAAGGCGATGGCGGCCACGGTCGCGACCCAACTGAAGCGCATGTTCTTCCTCCCTGCCTCGAAACCCTCGCTCGCTCCGCAGCTACCCGCCGCCAGCCCGGCCGAATCGCCCTGTGACAGGCGGCGCGTGTCGCGAACCGGGCGGTTCCGGGTAGAACGACCGTGTGGCCACCGCGCCGGAACGCTCCCGTGGGTCGAGCGCCGCCCGCTCCGCGGTCCACGACCCCGCGAACAACGGCGCGGTCCGGGCGAGCGCGCGGATCGGTCTGGTGGCGCGCGGGATCGTCTACGGCGTCATCGGGATCCTCGCCTTCAAGCTCGCTGTCGGCTCGGGCGGCAAGACCGAGAGTCAGACCGGAGCGCTCCGGACCATCGGCCGACAACCCTTCGGCGAGGTCCTGCTCATCGCACTGGCGATCGGTCTGGCGGCCTACGCGATCTGGCGGCTGATCGACGGGATCGCGGGGTCGGCCCCGGGAGGCGACGGCGACATCCAGCATCGGGTCTCAGCGATCGCCGGCGGCATCGGCTACGCGGTCCTCTGCTACGCCGCGATCAAGATCCTCTCCGGCGCCCAGAGCTCAGGGGGGAGCCCGAGCCACGCCACCGCGGGCATCCTGGGCTGGCCCGCCGGCCCGGTGATCGTGGCCATCGCGGGGCTTGTCGTCATCGGCATCGGCGTCTATCAGGGCTACAAGGGGATCACCCGCAAGTTCGAGGAGGAGTCGCGCGTGGAGACGATGGGCTCCACGACCCGCTCGGGCTTCATGGCGCTGGGCGTGACCGGACACGTCGCCCGCGCGGTGACCTTCATCCTGATCGGCTACGGACTGATCCGGGCGGCCCTGGACTACTCGCCCAAGAGCGCCGTCGGCCTGGACGGCGCGCTGCAGAAGCTGGCCCACGCGTCGGCCGGCCCGCTCCTGCTGGGCATCGTCGCGCTGGGCTTCATCGCCTTCGCCCTCTATTCGATCGCCGACGCGCGCTACCACAAGGTCTGACGGCATCAGCGGGATCTCTCGGGCCCAACGGCTTCACTTTGGCGGCTTGGCGTCGGCTGAGATGAGGACCTGGTTGCCGTCGCCGAGGATGCGCTCCATCGGCGCGGTCAGGCGGATCCTCAGAGCCAGGGCAAACCCAGATGACCGTTCATGCTCCGGCTCCCGCTTGTCCGTGCATCGGGGCTCTGCTGGGCTGGGCGGGACTCGGCTTGGCTTGCATCGCCACGATGTAGCGACGGGCTGCGGCGATGCTCTCCGCTGAGTGCTTCGCCGACACGATTTGCTGGTCTGGGGTCAACATGGCTGATGACGTGAACTGTTTCGCTCGCGGCTGGTTCCGGCCATACCCCTTCGCCCCCCAACGCATGCGGCACGACCCGAAGCTCGGGTCGGGATATCCAGATGCCGCCGGGCCGCGGTGGAGCCGCGACGGTTGCCCAGGATGATCCGGCCGGTTTCGCGTGTGCCTACCGACCAGATCGACGCCGAGATCTACGGTCCCGATAGCCCACCAAGTGGTGGATCCGGCAGCCTTTGGGGCGTGCCCAGCGCTTCGCGTATCGCTCACGCCGGCCTGGCGTTCGCACATCCCCTATCGGAGACGGCGGTCGATGCGGCCATCACGGCTCTCCCCCTTCCCCCGGAGCCGCGGGTTCTGGATACGGGCTGCGGCAGCGGCGAGATCCTACTGCGCACGCTGAAATCGCACGCCCAAGCACGCGGGCTCGGCGTCGATCTTGACGCAGACGCGATCGCCGAGGCCGACAGCGCGCCAACGGTATCTCGGCGCGATTCGAGGTCCGCGACGCCGCGACCATCGAAGGAAGGTTCGACGCTGTGATCAATGTCGGCTCATCGCACGCGGTTGGAGGCTTCCCGGCAGCGCTGGAGGCCCTTCGGGCCCTGGCACCAGTCGCCCTGTACGGCGAGGGGTTCTGGCGACGGCCCCCGTCGGAGAGCTTTCTCGCGGCACTGGGGGGCGCCACCATCGATGAGCTGTCTGACCTCGACGGTCTGCGCGCCGCGATCCGGGACGTCGGCTTTGACATTCTGCACGAGTCGTTCGCCAGTGAGGAGGATTGGGCGGGCTATGAGGACACGCTCGCCGCCACCGCCGAACGCCACGGTACTCCCGACACCCTCGCCTACGCCCGACGGATCCGCCATCGACGCGCGCAGACCAACGGAACCGAGACCCTCGGCTTCGCACTCCTCGTTCTTCGCGCCTGAATGGCGCCGCGCAAGCGCAAGCTCTCACTGCGCATTCACACAGACCGACCAGGGTCGCCGCGACGGCCGAGGTGGCCTGGCTGCTGCCTGACCGACAAGCGGCAGTCTCGGCGCGCTGCCGCTACAACCCGTAACAGCAGTCTTCGATCCCAGAAATGTCGCGTCGAACATCGCGATCCTGTCCGTGTGGCGAGGCTGTCGGAATATCGGTGCTGTCTGCCGGGTTCAAAACACTTCCGGATGGCTAGAGATTGCTTAGCGATCGATCGCGGTCAGTTGTTGTTGATGCCGCCGTCGTTGGGCGAGCGGCTGCCTGAGGATCATCTGGTGTGGACGGTCTTGGGGGCGGTCACCCAGATGTCCGTGTCCGCTCGCCCATCTGCGTTTATGCTTCGCGGCACGCCTCGGGGGCCGGTCCGGGGAGAGATCATCATAAGGGGGAAGGACCATGAGTCGGTTCAAATGTGCGGTCGCGTCGATTGCCGCATGCGCAACGATCGTCGCCGTTGGTGCGTCGGCCGCCACCGCCAAGCCGGTCACCTTGCATTTCTTCTCGAAGCAGGTGTACTCGCGGCTCAGCAACGCAAGCGGCCAGCTGTCGAACTCCGCGCCGGCCGTCGGCGACCGCTTCAGCTTCGCGAGTGACGACTACGTCGGCAACCACAAACACCACGCGAAGCAGGCGACGGCGTCAGACCATGTCGTGTGCACGGTGACCAGCACCAGCGCTGGCCTCTGCGACGGCGTGATCGCGCTCGGCGGCGCGATGATTCTTGGTGACGACTTCGTGCTTGATTTCAACTCGAACATCACCACGATCAAGATCACCGGTGGCACCGGCCGATACCGGCACGCGCACGGCACCATCATCGCCAAGGACGTGGGCAACAACACCGACCTGACGATCGACGTCAGCTCCTAGGCTAGTGTCTTGAGTTGTTAATTCGTGAGCAGTCTCGGGAGTGGCTGGGCGTGGCTGGGGGGCGACGACCTAAGTCGTACTGGTGGTCCGGCGTGGTCGTCGCCTCCCGTCAGGCGCGTCCAGACGCCGCGAGGCTGCCACCGAATTAGCGACTCACGACACTGGAGCTCTCAGCGGAGACCTCTAAGCCCTGGCGGCCCGGAGCGGTGCCAGCGCGCCGTGCATCTCGAGCAGCTCGTCGAGCATGGCGGCGGCGGCCTGCACCATCACATCGTTGCCGACGATCGCGCCGTCCTCGGTGAGGA
>DASXJW010000088.1:0-2605 GCA_036497165.1 Solirubrobacteraceae bacterium | reverse complement strand
AGGACGCGACCGATGGCGCAGGTCGGCGCGCCAGTGTCATCGTTCCCCGTGTCGGTGATGCAGCCGGCGGTCCCGGTCTTCTGGACGAGGATGCCGGTGAGGGGGTCGCGGTCAAGGATGCTGATGCCGTGCGCATCGCTGGAGTAGGCGTGCCGGCCGTCGGGCGAGAGGAGCACGGTCTTTGAGCCGCCCAGGACCCGCCCGGTGGCACAGCCCGTCGGGGCGGGGGACTCAGACAGGCACTGCACCTCGCTCAGGCCACCTGTCACCGGATCACGGGCGAGGACATGGATGCGCGCGGGCGTGGCGTAGTCGGTGACGTAGACGAAGTCGTCGTCGGAGCTGATCGAGATGCCGAACGGTCGGCCGAGGGTGGCGAGGGTCTGGCAGGTGCCGGGCCCGTCCTGGCTGCTGCCATCGGTGCTGATGCAGCCCGCGGCGCCTGGCACTTGGCTCACGGCCCCCGTGGCCGGGTCGCGGCGCAGGAGCACGATCGCCGACGCCGGATCGGACGGCCGCGCGTGCTGGTTGACGAGGTAGGCCCAGCGGCCGTCGGTGGTGAACACGAGGTCGCGTCCGTCGCCGACGCCGAACCCGCGCACGGCCTCGCATGTGGCCGGCTCCAGCGCGCTTGACCCGTCGGCGGTGAGGCAGCCCGACGGACCGGGCAGCTGTGTGAGCGCTCCGGTCGCCGTGTCGCGGGAGAGGACGGCCAGCCCCTCCTGCGAGGCGGTCATGTAGCTGGCGAGGTACACGTTGCGTCCGTCCGGGCTCACCACGGCGCTCGATGCGCCGTCAACGCCCCGGGCCTGCGTGCAGGTCGCGCTGCCACCAATGGTGGTGACACATCCCGCCGGTCCGGAGAGGGGCATCAGCGCGCCGACGGGCGGAGGCGCAGCGGCCGCCGTCGCCGACGCGGCGAGAGTCAGCGCCACGGCCAGGACTGCGAGCGCGCCCGTGCGCAGCGTCGCGCTCACGTGGCGGACACGCGTAGCGACAGATGGGTGGGTTGTGGCGATCGACCTCACGGCTCAGGGCTCCATGTGCGTTGACAGTGGCCCTGCTGTCCGGCGAGACATCGTGGCGTTACACGACACGCGCCGCGGCCCGGCAATGTGCTTGCCCCCGGGTTAGACTGGCCCCGTGACCGCGGCGGCCACGAGCGAGGAGCGATTGTTGGCCCAGCTGCGGGCCGGCGACGAGACGGCCTTCCGCGAGTTGGTCACGCGCCACGACCGGGCGATGAAGCGGATCGCGCTGACGTTCGTCCGGTCATCGTCGGTAGCCGACGAGGTCGTGCAGGAGACCTGGCTGGCGGTCATCAAGGGCCTGGACCGCTTCGAGGGACGCTCGTCTCTGAAGACGTGGATCTATCGCATCCTCGCCAACCGCGCGCAGTCGCGCGGGGCCCGGGAGCAGAGGACGACCCCGTTCTCGTCCCTGGCGCCCGCCGACGAGGACGATGGCCCGACGGTGGACCCGGACCGGTTCCTGCCTGCGGGGCATGCCACGGCCGGCTACTGGAGCGTGACGCCCAGCCGGTTCTTCGAGCTTCCCGAGGACCGCATGCTCGCCGCGGAGACCTCCGCGCTCGTCGCGGCCGCCATCGCGCAACTGCCCGCGCGTCAGCAGCAGGTGATCAGGCTGCGCGATGTGGACGGCTGGGACGCCGAGGAGGTCTGCGAGAGCCTCGACCTCTCGCCGGCCAATCAGCGTGTCCTCCTGCACCGCGCGCGATCCGCGGTCCGCGCGAGCCTCGAGGAGTACTTTACGGAGGTGGTGAGCGTATGAGCTATGAGGATCTGCCGTGCGTCGATTTCGTCGAGCTCGCCACCGAGTACCTCGAGGGGGCGCTGTCCGTCGATCAGCGTCTCATCGTCGAGCGCCACCTCGCGTTCTGCTCGCCGTGCGTCGATTACCTCGACCAGATGCGCGCCGTGATCCGAGCCACCGGAACCCTGCGCGAGGAGGACGTGCCCAAGCCCGTGGCGGACTCGCTCATGGAGGCGTTCCGCGCACTCTCGGGCGGGTAGGGGTCCGAGGGCTCAGCCGCTCAGCTTCAGCTGGTGGCGCAGCCATTGCGCCTGGCGCGCGCGCTCCCGCAGGAAGGCGGTGTCGTAGTCAGGGCCCGCCCGCACACCGCTCTCGCGTTCGCCGGCGAGCAACGCCGTGAAATAGCCGGCGGGCGCGGCACCCGCCCAGCTCAAGGTGTGCTGGACCTTGGTCACGAGCCCGGCGCCGGCGGGATAGCCCTCGGCGAGCTCCCGCGCCCGCTGCAGGCACACCTCGGCAAAGCGGGCGCGCATCGGCTCGTCCCACGCCCGCACCCTGCGCAGCAGGCGTCCCTGGGAGGCGACGAGAGCGGCCTCGTCCTCCAGGATCTCTCCCCCGAGCTCGATCTCCCAGAGCTCGCTGCCAAGCCAATGGGGCAGCTGCTCGGTGGTCGAGGCATGGATCCCGTTGACGCACAGGCCGATCGGTCCCGTCGCATGCACCCACGCGCCCGGTTGGTGGGCGTCGGGGAGCGGCCACCGCCAGCCGGTGAACTCCGATCTGCCGTCATGGAGGACCTTGTAGGCGTGCATTTTGCGATCTCAGTGGGGCT
>DASXJW010000087.1:0-4399 GCA_036497165.1 Solirubrobacteraceae bacterium | reverse complement strand
ATCAGGTTCTGGTCGAAGACGCGCTTGACGGTGGCGCGGAAGCGCGCGAGCTGGTGCTCCTCACGGGCGAACGCCTTCACCACGCGCACGCCGGTGATGTTCTCCTCGGCGTCGGCGGTCAGCTCGGCGATCCGCTGCTGGGCCTCCTGCATGGCGGGGCGCGACCGGTGGCCGTAGCGGTTGGCGATGAGCACCACGAACGGCACCGGGGCCAGCGAGATGGCCGCCAGGTCCGGCTGTAGCGCGAACATGGCCACGGCGGCGAGCAGGATGGTCACCACCGCCTGGGCGATGAACACGAGCCCGTAGCCCAGGAAGAAGCGCACGGACTGCAGGTCGACGGTGGCGCGGGACATCAGCTGGCCGGTCTGCTGGCGATCGAAGAACGACAGTTCGAGCCGCTGTAGGTGCCCGTAGAGCGTGTTGCGCAGGTCGAGTTCCACGCCCAGGGACACCTCCCCGGCGATCAGGCGCCGGAACACGCTGAGCACGAGGCGTACCAGCCCGGCCGCGAGGATCACCAGTGCCAGCATCACGAGCCGGTGGCGGTCGTGGGAGCTGATCGCGTTGATGGCGAGCCCGGTGAGGAACGGGATGAGGACGGTCGCGCCCAGCGCGCCGAACGCGAGCGCGAACGACCAGATCACCCCCTTGCGATAAGGGCGCAGGAATCCGAGCAGCCGCCAGAAAGTGGACATACTTCATTTACTGTAGTACGACGCTGCCCCCAAACCGGGCCCCTGCCGCGACCCGCCCAGCGGCCCAGCCGGCGCACGAGCAGGATGCGCTGCAGCGGGCCCGGGATCGCGTCCCGGGTGGGGCCGGTAGCGTGTCGGCGGTGAGCGGAGACGATGCTTGAGGCCCAGCGTGACGCCGTCGCGGCCGCCGCCCGCCAGCTGGCCGCGCGCGGGCTCGTCCTGGGTACCGCGGGCAACGTCTCGGCCCGCTCCGACGCGCTCGTGGCGGTCACGCCCACCGGGGCGGTGCTGGCCGAGCTGACCGCCGAGGAGGTCGTCGTCGTCGACCTCGCCGGTGAGACGGTGGACGGCGACTACGCGCCCACCTCCGAGATCGCGCTGCATCTCGGCGCCTACCGTCGTTTCGGCGCCGGAGCAGTCGTGCACGCCCATAGCCCGGTGGGCACCGCGCTCGCCTGCGTGCTCGACGAGCTGCCGCTCATCCACTACCAGATGCTCTCCCTGGGTGGCCCGATCCGGGTCGCGCCCTATGCGACGTTCGGCACCGCCGAGCTGGCGCAGCTCACCCTGGATGCGCTGGAGGGCCGGGCCGCGGCGCTCATGGCCAATCACGGCATGCTGGCCACCGGTCCCGACGTGGAGGCCGCGGTGGACAACGCCGCGCTGCTCGAATGGACGTGCGAGCTGTACTGGCGCGCCGCCGCCGTCGGCCGGCCGCGCACCCTCGACGCCGGCC
Organism: Solirubrobacteraceae bacterium; assembly: GCA_036497165.1. Lineage (GTDB taxonomy): Bacteria > Actinomycetota > Thermoleophilia > Solirubrobacterales > Solirubrobacteraceae > Palsa-465. The sequence goes on along the minus strand of DASXJW010000087.1, from coordinate 2,965 downwards.
AGGCGCAGGCCTTCGTCGATGCGATCGCGGCACGCAGCTACGGCCGGCTGCAGGAGCGCCACGGTTGACGGCTGCGACGCGCGTCAGCGCCCCCGCCGCGGCCGCGCTCATTACTGTGCAGCCACCCGATGACCATGAGGAGGTTTGATGACGAGCGTTCGTGAAGCCACGTTCGAGCTGTTCCGGGCCCACGGGATGACGACGATCTTCGGCAACCCGGGCTCGACCGAGCTGCCGATGCTGGCCGATTTCCCGGACGACTTCACCTACGTCCTCGGCCTTCAGGAGCTCGTGGTGGTGGGCATGGCCGACGGGTTCGCCCAGGCCTCGGGTCGCCCCACCCACGTCAACCTCCACACCGCCCCCGGGGTGGGCAACGCCGTGGGCGGGATCTTCAACGCCCAGGCCAACAAGTCGCCGCTGGTCATCACCGCCGGGCAGCAGGTCCGCCCGCAGATCACGATCGAGGCCAACCTCACCAACCGCGACGCCACGGTGGGGCCGCAGCCCTACGTGAAGTGGAGCCATGAGCCGCCTCGCGCCCAGGACGTGCCGGGCGCACTGGCCCGGGCCATCCATCACGCCTCGCTGCCCCCCAAGGGTCCGGCCTTCGTATCGATCCCGATGGACGACTGGAGCGCCGAGGCGGACCCCGACCGCAGCGCCGCCGCGATCGCGCGACGCGTCGTCGGCCGCACCGCCCCCGACGAGGCCGCCCTGGCCGACGTGGCCCGGCGCCTGTCGCAGGCGCTGTCGCCGGTGATGATCGCCGGCCCGGACATCGACGCCGCGGGCGGCTGGCATGCGGCCGTCGCCCTGGCCGAGAAGCAGCGGCTGCCGGTGTGGGCCAGCCCGGCTACGGGCGGCTCGCGGCTGGGCTTCCCCGAGCGCCATCCCAACTTCGTCGGCGTGCTGCCCCCCGCCATCGGCGCCGTCTCCGAGACGCTGAAGGCCCATGACCTGGTGCTGGTGGTGGGGTCCTCGGTCTTCCCGTACTACCCCTACATCCCCGGCCCGCTGCTCGGCGAGCACACCACCCTGGTGGCCATCACATCAGATCCCGGCGAGGCGGCGCGGGCGCCGATGGGGGAGGCCATCGTGGGGGACGTGGCGCTGGCGCTGGAACGCCTGGCGCAGCTCGCCGGCGAGGGCGCGCGCGAGGCGCCCGAGGCGCGCCCGGAGCCCGGCGAGCCGCCCACCGCAGACCCACCCGACCGGCTGAGCGGATCGGAGGCGATGCAGGCGCTGTCCGACGCATGCTCCGATGACGCGATCATCGTGCTCGAGTCCCCGTCCTGCACGTTGTCGCTGCGCAACCGGCTGCGCATCTCGACCCCCGCCAGCTACTACTTCTGCGCCAGCGGCGGCCTGGGCTTCGGCATCGCCGCCGCCGTGGGGGTCCAGCTGGCCCAGCCGGCGCGGCCCGTCGTGTGCGTGCTGGGCGAGGGCTCGGCGCAGTACGGGATCACCGCTCTCTGGAGCGCGCTCGCATACAAGGCGCCGGTGACGTTCCTCATCCTGCGCAACGACGAGTACATGATCCTGAAATGGTTCGCCATGCTCGAGCAGGTGTCGGGCGCCCCTGGCCTGGACCTCCCGGGCCTCGACGTCGCCGCGGTCGCGCGCGGCTACGGCCTGCCCGCGCAGGACGTGTCCGGCCGCGAGGAGCTGACCGAGGCCCTGCGATCCGCGATCGCGGCCGGCGACGGACCCCGCGTCATCCAGGTCCCGGTGGCGTCGGGGATGTGGCTGGAGTGAGGGAGGACCCGCAGCCGTGGCGCTGAGCACCGCCGACCCCGGCACCATCGTCCCCGAGCCGCCCGGTCCGGCGCCCGACCGGGCACCCGACTGGGTCGCCGCCGGGACCCCCGAGCCGCTGCGTTCCCGACTGGTCGCCGCATTGGGCGCCGACCGCGTCCTGACCCGCGCGCTCGACCTGGTCCGCTACGCCTCGGACGCCAGCCCCTACCGGCTCATCCCGCGGGCGGTGGCGGTGCCCCGGGATGTCGGTGACGTGGTCGCGCTGCTGCGCTGCGCCACGGAGCTGGCCACCCCGATCACCTTCCGCGCCGGCGGGACCAGCCTCAACGGCCAGAGCCAGACTGACGCCATCCTCGCCGACGTCCGCCGCCATTGGCGGTGGGTGCGCATCGAGGACGAGGGCGCGCGGGTGCGCGTCGGCCCCGGGGTGGTGCTTGGCCACGCCAACCGCCTGCTGGCGCGTCACGGCCGGCGCCTGGGCCCCGATCCGGCCAGCACCAACGTCGCCTGCGTCGGGGGCGTCATCGCCAACAACTCGGGCGGCATGCGCTGCGGAGTAATCGCCGACTCCTACCGCACGGTGAGCGCGATGACGCTGGTCCTGGCCAACGGCGCCGTCATCGACACCGCGGCGCCGGACGCGGAGGAGCGCTTCGCCGCCGCAGCGCCCGACCTGGCGGCGGGCCTGACCGACATCCGCGACCGCATCCGCGCCAACGGAGCCCTGGCGCAGCGCATCGCCCGCAAGTTCGAGATCAAGAACACCACCGGTTACCGGCTGTGCGCGTTCCTCGACGCCGATACGCCCCTGGAGATCTTCCGCCGGCTGATCGTCGGCTCCGAGGGGACGCTGGCCTTCGTGGCCGAGGCGGTCTTCGAGACCGTGCCACTGGGACGCCACACGACGCTGGCGCTGGTGGGCTTCGACGACCTCGACGCCGCCGCGGCGGCGGTCGGCGAGCTGGTGGACTGCGGGGCCACCGCCACCGAGCTCATGGTGGCCCCGACCCTCATTGCCGCCGCCTACAACATGCCGGGGACGCCGGAGGCCTGGAAGGAGCTGCCGCCGACCTCGGCGGCGCTGCTCATCGAGTTCCGCGCCGATACGCCGGAGGAGCTCGGGCCCCTGGTCCAGGCCGCCGGCGACATCCTCCGGGCGCGGGGCGGCTGGGACCCCATCGGCGGCCAGAGCGGGGGCCGCTTC